>CALEFI010000143.1 GCA_937876905.1 uncultured Treponema sp. | reverse complement strand
GGAACTCGTCGGACTCGCTGAGCAGGAAGTGCACGCGGGGGGTAATGGTCAGGCGAGAGTTGGTGAGGTCACCTGCCTCCTCCGGACCCTTCAGCAGGGAGTCCTCGTAGACGGCCCGCAGGTCAAACCACAGGTTCTCCATGGGATCCACACGAATCAGGGCACCCACCAGCATGGGCATGGCGGTAAGGTCGTCACTACCAGGGATAACCATGAGAGTCTGCTCTCCGGCATAGAGTCCCACGTCGGCACCCAAGGTGAGGGGCAGGCCCATGCCGGCGAAGTTGTACTCGGCACCAGCGTTCACGAAGGCGACGAGACCAGGCTCCTCCATATCATTCATGAAGATGCCAGTGAGGTCGAGCTCGTCGCCACGACCTTGGCTGACGAAGGACTGATAGGTATCTCCATGAACATTCATACCTCTTCCTCCCCAGCTGTTGGTGTCAATGGTGGCACCGGCACCAACCTTCAGGTTCTCCACGCCAGTGAATTCGACGTAGACTCCGACCTGCTGGTTGGCATCGAGGTCCTTTCCGTTGATATCCTCGCCGCCATCCCTAGTGGTGAGCTTGGCTCCCACACCGATTCCCAGCAGGCCGTCCACGTTGTAAATCAAGCCGAGCTGGGTGTCCCAGCCGTCGCCCCAAGGGAGGTCACCAGCGGGGGCACGCTTACGCTTGAAGGCATCCTGGATGGGCAGGACGTTCCATCCCACGTACAAGCCTTCCACGCCGATTCCGGCACCCTTGAACAGGATGGTTCCACCCTGTCCGTCGGCCCACAGTCCGCGGCCGTAGGTCACGTCGCTTCCGTAGCCATAGGAGCCGGGCAACTCATAGCCTTCCCAGGGTGTCTCGGTTCCGTAGCTGTTTCCCAGCGCAATCTCCAGGAAGGGCAGGGGGCGGATGGCCCCGTTGAACTCGATGATGGGGGCGGCAAGTCCGATATTGTCCTCCCAGCCGTCTTCGCTCTTCAACTCGGCCTGGAAGCGGCCGAAGAAGGAGAACTTCTCCGAGTCGTACTGACCCACAATCCTGTCGTAAAGCTTTCCGAAGTCTGCGTCCGCATTCTCTACGGCTGGCTGGTTCACCAGCACGCTCCCCATCCTGTTGTAGAAGGTCACCTCCTGGGCAACCACAGCGCCACCGAGCACGGCGGCACCAATCATTCCGGCAATAATTCTTTTCATTGCGAAAATCCTCCTAGTTTTTCCAGACCGCCGGCCACGGATGGCACGAGCGAATCCGTTACATGTACCAGAGTAATACCTGTTTTGGGATTTGTCAAGGGACAAGCCCGATTTTTTTGCGGAGACATTTTTCTTAACGAAACCTTAAATCATTTGCTAGAATAAGGTTACATCACCCGCAGGTTTTGTTATTTGATTTTCATCAATTTTTAATGAAACCGGGATTGGGAGCGAGAGGTCAGAGCCAGCGGCAAGGACTCGGACACCGGCAGCCGGAGCCCCCCCCTGCACGCCGTCCCCGCTTCACAGCACAGGCCGACCGTTCTATACTGGACGAACAGAAGGCCCGGACTCCTTCCGGCGGTTTCGCAGGGGCTCAACCGAGACTGGCTAAAATCGCTCAATATATCGCGATTTTCCAGCCTTTAGGCCGTCGCTCCCTATCTCCCGAACTCTACCACCGGAAGTTGGAATACTGGAATGAAGGGGGCTTGCGTATGACAGCTGAATTTGTCGTCGGCTTG
>CALEFI010000142.1 GCA_937876905.1 uncultured Treponema sp. | reverse complement strand
CATCATTTCGGACAGGAAAGCTGCATTGCGCGCCAGGTGCCCCAGGTGGGGAAGACCGGACTCCTCGTCAACACTCAGAGGGTCCTCTACGAAGCAGAGGAAGTGACGATACATGGCATCCACATACCTCTGTGCCTCCACGGTCTTCCAGTTGTCGGTGGAGCCATACTTTTTGTCGCCGTACTCCCGGACTATGGCGATGTCGTAGATGATCTGGGTGGGAACCAGAGACAAACGGGGCTTCCCAGCATCCGCTTTCGCTTCCTGCTTGTTCACAGCCTCCCACGCCTCCTCTCGCTCGATGTCCTCTATGTTACGGAGGATTTCGCCTTTGCCTTCACACCCGGAACAGGTTTCTACACCGCCTGCGTGCGGGTAAATCTTCCCTGTTCCACGGCACTCCCCGCAAAGGACCTTTTTCCATGCTGCCATAAACAGCCCTCCTTACTCGTCGTGTGTGAAATAAACCCCGTCAATGACGGCTTTGCGCCGAATCCTGTTGCGAATCCCGGACGGGGAAAGGAACTCTTTTTTTGCTGCATCCACAGCGGATTTATAAATGCAGATGACTTCATGGTCTGCGGTGCATTTCAAGACGGGCTTTCTCTGAGATAGGATTCTGCCCTTGTATTGTTCGCTCAAATCCGCATACCGCAGATTGTGTAGGGCGCAATTCTTGGGGTCTCCATCCTTAAAGGCCACATACTTGCCGGGCATTTCTCCTCGCATCCAAACGTCCCGCATGAGGTTTTTGACGGGAATTGGTCCATGTTTCTTTTCTCCGTCCCACAAAATAATTTGCAGATCGTTCTTCTTTCCCTTTCTGATTCGGAAGTATGGACGGCAGATGTGAGGCTTGTCGGCTTTCGTGTGCCTCCTTTTGCCTCCCCTCTGCCACCAGCTTCGGATTTCCCCAAAATTGGAAATCTCATACATGCCGTTGTAGCCGGGGATGGGCCGCCAACACTCAGCCATGCTTGACCTCCATAAACCGGGGCCCTCGGTAGCCGTTGCGGTCTACAAAGTCCACGAAGTTTTCCAGGGGCCGCACCCAAGTCTGGTAGTCCCCGTGCTGGGAACGATAGACAACCATCGTCTTGTTGGTCTGGGCATCCTTGCAGAGGAAGAGGACTTTGTAGTGCTTGCCCTTAAAGTGGCGGTATTCTTTGCCGGGGTGTACGGTGTAGGTTTTAGGAATAAAGATCGCCTCCATAACTTTCTGCGCTCTTATGGTGGGTTTTCCGCACCCACGGGCGAAAACAATTCGATGGCTTTTCATTTTACATGAACCTGTCTATAAACGCACAGATAATAACGCAAATGACAACGGCAATTCCGAGCGCAACCAAAACGGTGCCAAGACCTCCAGAAATCTCTCCTGTTCCTCCTAACGCAGATCGTTGAGCGTTTTGGGATGCAATCATAATCGGGATGTAGTGGTAGTATGTCATCAAAAACACTCCTCATAGATCGAACGCCACGCAGAGGGCGGAGTCGATGGCTGCGCTTTCCTCAAGGCTGATGTGGCCCATGTAGTCGCCCAGGCAGTTCTTGCCGACGGAGACTACGTACTCCAGAATGGCAATGCTGGGTCTGCCGGAAGAGGTCAGCTTGGCTTGGGTCTTGGTAATGGCCCCGTTAAAGGGTACAGGAGACAGGTACGCAATCGTAACAGTGTCACGGGATGCATTCACCTTGTCGGAGCTGACAACGACAGCGGGTCTGCCTCGCTTCCTGTCGTTGTTGTAGTAGCGGACAAAGTACAGGTCGCCCTTCTTGATTTCCATGTGTTCGCCTCACTTTCCATACAGAAGTTGTTTCATTTCGTCCTTCGGCGTTCCCAGGCTTAACCTGTCGCCCAGATGGGCCGCCAGGGCTTGAACGTCAGAAGGAAGGGCATCAAAGTCTCTTTGAGCGGAGGTTCTTACCCGGTAGGATCGCTGGAAGTTGCTGGCCACCACGGAAGCCACCTCGTCCACAGGCATCATGGCCCATTCCCGGAGTTGATTGGGGGAACCGACCAGCCGCTGGATGTTCTCCGGCAATTTAGAAAACTCCTTTTCCGAGCCGTACAGGCCGTTGGACAAGGCCTTTTGCACCAGGTTCCAGGCTTCCGCTTCGCTCATTTCCTCCGGGGTGGTGATTTGCCGCAGTTTGGCTTTTACCGCCCCGATATGGGGAGGGAAACCCTTCGTGTCGGTGGCTATGAGTGCCTTTACTGCGGCAGCCACAAACGGGTATTCGTCACCAGCGAACATTTCCTGCCACAGAGCCACCACGCTCTCGGCCTCTGTGCGCTTCATGTCACGGTAGTACATGGGGTAGGCCCCTTTCAGCACCGCCATGATCTTGATGGTCTCTTCTCTGGTCAAAACAAGTTCCCTCCTTCCTCCTGCAGCATTTCCATGAACGGGTTGGATGTCTGGAAGCCGGTTTGGGGCTTGTTGATCTCGGACCGTTCCCAGGTTCGGACAGCGGCCTTCCAGTCTGCCATCGGGTTCTTGCCAACCTTCCAGCCGTTGGAAGTGGAGTGGTCATACCACTTTTGAGGGTCTACCGAGTTCTTACGCTCCCGGCAGTAGGCCCGAACATCTTCCAGTGTTGGCTTTTTGAATCGGGGTTCCTTACCCTCTTCGGCGGAAGGGGGTAAGGGGGATAACATTTGTTCTTTATCTTTATCTTGTTCTTGTTCTTTTTCTTGTTCTTTTTCTTGCTTGGGTGCTTCCCTTGCTTCGGGGTTCCCCTTGCTTCCGGTTTGCTTGGCGTTTGCTTCCGGTTTGCTTCCGGTTTGCTTCTGCTCTCCGCCCTTCTTTCCGCTGGTTGCTTTCCGTCTGCTGGATGCCAGATTGGGCTTCACCATTTCAAAAGCCACAGCCACCGAGTCGGGGAGGCCGGAGGTGTCCGGCTCGTCCCCGTACAGGGCGTAACGGCAGATCAGGTCATAGGCTTGCGCTCTGTCGGCAGCTTTCTTGATGCAGGAGACAGCCCGGAAGAAAGACTCGTAAAAGGTAAACTGCGTTCTGTTCATGCGCTGCCTCCTTTTCTCTTAGAAGGGCAGCTCGCCGTCGTCGGCGGACAGGTCGGTGAAGCCGGGGGTGGAGAAGGTCTTGGGTTCGGAAGCGAATCCGTCAGAGAAGCCGGAAGAGGTAGAGGGCTTGAGTTTCTTCAGTTCGGGAACCTTGAAGTCGCCCTCCCGGATGGCCTGGACGGAACGGGTGTTCACCACGGACAGGCGGGTCTTGATGGAACCGTCATTGGCTCGGTACTCCTCCTCGCCCAGGATGATGCCGATGTACTTGCCACGCATGGCCTGGAGGTTGTCTTCGTCGAAGAAGTAACCGGGGTTGGACTCCTCCAGGTGGGTCTTAAAGGCCTTAAAGAAGCCCAGGGCAGAGTCCTTGTAGGAGCGGCGCAGGGAGTAGGGCCAGAACTGCTTACGCTGCCAGGTGTCGGCATTTGCGCCCTTGAACTGGCCTTCGGCAAAGTCCCAGTCGATCAGCAGATACTCCTTGTGCTCCACATCCTGAACGGAGTGGATGACACCGATATAACCGCCGGGGGTGGGGCGGGAAAACTCCTGGGTTTCCTGAACTTCGTTCCAATTTACCTTTCGCATAAATTCGATTCCTCCTCGATGATTTTTAGGGGGCAATGCCCGCCGATATAGTGTTCGGGGAACTCAACGATTTCCCCGTTTAAGCCACAGTTTCGGTAGTTTCTGCGGAAAAATCTGCACTGTTGGCAGCAGATATGGGCGTTGCCCCGGTGGTCTACCGGGAAGCCCACCCGGACGGTAGCCTCCGCCATGATGTAGGAGGCTACGCCGGTCTCAAACTTACTCACTGTCGCCCTCCTGGGTCAGGCCCCAATATTCCCGGATGGTGTCGTCCACCATTTTCAGGTCGTTGTCGATCTCCGGCGGGAACATATCCATAGGACTCTTTGCGGTGGAGTAGCCCTGGGACTGGGTGACAAACACATAGCTGTCCTTCTTGGCCTGGGCCAGGAGAACGATGGAGAACAGCCCTTCCACCGTCAGTTTCTCGTCCAGCATCTTTCCGATGGTCTTCGCCTTGAGTTTTCCGTCCTGGGTCTGCTCGGTGTGGTGCAGGAAGTAGACGATTGTGTCAGGGGGTGTGTTAGCTATAACGTATTGAATCAGGTTGCGGAAGCTCACTGCCATGTCGGTGAACTTGTTGTAGCCCGTTTCGGTTGCTCGTTCAAAAAAATCAAATGCCAGGAGATATTGGCTGTCGTCAATGGCATAAGATTTGAATTTTCCTCTTTCGAGTGCTTCTTGTATATCTTCGTAACCTAACCGCCTCTTATACTTGCGATTTTCAGGGCCGTCTACAATTCCGTAGTTTTGAACGGCAAGAGCCTTGCGGAAGGGGAGGCGCTTGGAAGCCACGTTAAAGACTCCGATCTCCGCAGGGTCGAAGTTTCGGAGAGAGGTGGATTTGCCTGAGCCGGATTCGCCCAGGATCAGAACGGGGATGCCCATGCTTTCACCTCCTTACAGGCTGCACTTTCGGCTGGGCTTCTTGGAGCGGGTGACGGGACAACCGCCGTTGTAGGACATACACCGCTTGCAAAACTCTTTGTGGGAGTCCTTCGGGTAGTTTGTGGTTGCGTTGGTTTTCTTACTCATGGGATACTCCTTTCAAAATGTTGCGCCGCAGGTCATGAACTCAACAAAGTCATCGTTGTTGTCGTCCAGGAAGCCGTCGATGGCGTAAGGGTAAGCTGCGATAAGAAAGGCGAAAAAGTCCTTGAATCGGCCTTCGCAATAATCTTCGGCGTGCTTGGGGGTTGCCTCGATGGTCACTTTGCGGGGAAAATAGGGGTAGCCGGTCTGCTCGGCTGCGGTAATGTCGGGGTGCTGGATGTCTCTTGCTTCGTTCATAACAACACTTCTCCTTTTCTGAGTTTGTTTCGTACAGAAACTTCTGTTTTCGGGTGGGGGCTGTGACCGGCTTCCCATGTGAAAATCGTGCTGGGACATACCCCGAGGAGCTTTGCCATTTCCCGCATCGAGTAATTATGTGCGCTGCGATAATTCTTGAGTAATGAAGAAAAGGCCTCGTTTTCATCGCTGGTTTGTAGTGGCGTAATCTTGCACTCCTCCTTCGGAGGGTCTGCCGGATACCAGTCAACATCCGCAAAAGCCAGAATTTCAAGGGCAGCATCCAGAGCGGACTTGATGCTGTCAAAGGAAAGTTCCAGGCTATAACCTGGGCCCTCCTTCTTTAAGGTACACAGAAAATCCGTCAACGATATTACCTCCTTCGTATTGGGGATCTTCACAAGAGGGGCAAACATAACCGGACTTGGGCGGAGGGTTCAGGGCCGACACGATCCAGGTCCGATGACATTTCGTACAGAGACGGTAGGTAGCCACGGAAGGCCACCTCCTTTCAGAAAGCAACGATGCCCACGACCAGACCCAGGACGGCTCCTGCGCTCACCAGGGAGGCGTGGAGGGCCATCATGCGGGTGCGCATAGACCGGCGGTGCCTGATGCGCTTTTCTTGTCTGCGCTGCTGCTGGCGGGGGGTGTTGCAGAGGTTGACCATCACGTCCATATCATTGAGGGGACGATTGTTCATAGAGATCACGTTGGTGTTCATGTAGGATTCTCCTTCCGAAATTTAAGGTAGTTGGACTCCAGGTCGTTGACCTTTCGCCAATCACAAACGGCTTGCTTGGTTACGCCCAGGGAGGCGGCGATTTGGGAGTCTACCGCCCCCTTGTTGTAAAGGTTCATGGCGGCTTCGTGGTCGATGGGCTTTCCGGTGTCGGTGCGGCTGATCTCCCGGAGCTTCTTCGAAACGTATGGGAAAGTGACGATGCCGGGAAGGACAGCGGACATCTTGTGCTTGGTTCCGCTGTAGAGGTCGCAACCTCCGTTGGGGTGTTTCTTGATGCCTTGTGCCGCTCTGGATCGTTTAGTGTCCAGGGAATATCGGCAAGTGTAGTCCTTGGCCAGATACTTGCAGCCCAGGCAACCTCGGTTGAGCTTTCGCTCGTCGTTTTGGGCAGGAACGTCCCGGTTAATGGCTTTGTTGTATAGGGATTTATACGCCATGTTAGTGTGGCTCACAGAGCATTCTTGCGAAGGTTCGATAGCCGATGGTTTCATGGTTTCCGACCTTGTAATGGTCTTTGACCCATCTGGGGGTTCTGCCGGAGTAACGACAGAGGTCAGCTTGAGTAAGTACTCGTTTTCCTTGAAAAAACTCAAGAATATCCTCCGTGTTGTCCCGAAGGGCTGGATGCTCTCTTGCCATGTCTTCACTTCCTTTCTCTGAAATTGGTGGTTTGTTCTTCATGGTCTCCCGATCTGGTGACAAGCCAGCGAGGGGCCTTTGCCCACGGGAGGTATAGGGAGGAGCGGGAGAACGAGTCGAACGTCCTTCTGGAGCCAGAAGGTGGGGGCTACTCTCCACCGGGACCCGCCCCTCCAAAGGGGGAAAAGAGAAATTCGGCCATGCCTAAAGCCGTTGGGCAAATGCCCTGGCAGCGGTGGCTGGATTCGCACCAGCGAGTGCAGGAGTCAAAGTCCTGTGCCTTACTGCTTGGCGACACCGCCGTATCGCCGGGTTGCCCCGGCGGATACAATCCAATCGAGTTTACGATCACATGAATACGGACTTATGAGATCGTGGAGGTGCCGGTCTTTCCCGGCTGTCAGTTGAGTTATACTGCGCTTATGAGGGGGTGAGCGGGGGTTTGCTACTTCATGGGCAACGCCTCCTTCTCCTGCGAAAATAGACAGACACTAGATGCACCATCCCCTGAGCGCCATTCAGGGAAAGGATATTTCCCGCCTTTATTTCAGTTCCCGGCGGGGAGGAACAATCTAAAGCATGCCCCTTGCGGGGCTGGTGGAGGGTGCCGGAGTTGAACCGGCAGACGGCACGTTGTCTTTCCCTTCCCTCCATATCCCCTCCGGGGAGGGGGATGTTTTAGCCGTAGCCGTAGCCGTAGCCGTCGCCGTCGCCGTAGCCGGAGCCGTCGCCGTAGCCGTCGCCGTAGCCGTAGCCGTCGCCGGAGCCGTAGCCGGAGCCGGAGCCGTAGCCGGAGCCGGAGCCGGAGCCGTAGCCGTCGCCGTAGCCGGAGTTCTTTACTTCGTCCATACAGCCACCTTGTCAATGACTTCCTTTGCTTCCTGAGTGATGGGGATGATCTCGATGACCTCAGTGAGAATGACCTTGTCAACGGGAACAGGGAATTTGCACTTTTCGGGCTTGCTGGGGCCTCTAGTTGCCAGCTCGGACAGAGAAGCTGCACCCTCCCAATACCAGATGCGGCGTGCGTTGCGAAGGACGGCTTCTTTCCCTTCTCGGCTTTCGATGTAACCAGCAAACACACCGGCGGAATAGGTTCTGACCATGCAGTAGTCCATGCCGTCAACCTGGGGGGCCAACTTATTTACAGAGTCTTTAGGTACATAGACCTTTCCGTTGATGGTGATTTCATCCATTTCGTTTACTCTCCTTTACTTTTATTGTTCAGGGTTCCCTGAACTTATCGGCGCACCGACTGGCTTTGTTCGGTGAGCGGATAAGGCCAGGAGTTGGCCTTATTGGTTTAAGGAGTCTTTCTCCTGGGATTCTTCCTGCTTCTTCTTGGCTGCATCCACGCCTTCGGCGAAGCCCAGGAAGTATTCCTTCTTTGCGTCGGGGATGGAGGACAGGGCCTTTTCCAGGGTCTTAGCGATATTCTTTTCTTTCTCGGACATTGTCTCACTTCCTTTCTGTTGTCCTGCACTTATCGGCCAGCCGGAGGAAATGGGCGGTGACTGGAAGATAACCAAGATGCAAGGAGGTGTTCTTGGGGAACTGCTCCGGCTGGCAGATAAATGCAGGGGTTGACATGGGGTGTAAAATTAAGGTGAGGGGGTGTACACTTTGAAAATCAAAGTATTGCTTGTTGTGTTGTCTCTGCTTCTTGCTGTCCCGGCTTCGGCCCATTCTGGAGGAACCGACAGCCAGGGAGGACACCACGACTACAACAATGTATCTGGGCTTGGCTCCTACCATTACCATCACGGGATGGGGCCACATCTCCACCCTAACGGGGTTTGCCCTTATGCTTCGGGGAGTTCTGGATCAAACTCCAATTCGACATACACAGAACCAGAGTCAGAACCGGTGGCGGAATCTGGAACCGGGCTTGAATATGCTTACGAAGAAGACCTTGTCGTAGCGAGAAGTGTTGGTTACGAAGAATACGGAGACTATAACTTTTTCTCACACTATGACCCAGATTTGGAAGTTTTCTTCAATGATTACGGTGATATATATTTGGATGTAACCAGGGAAGATATCGCTATAGGTGAAGGGTTTGGCGAGATACTTCGTTCTAGGGGCTATCTGTATTCTGATGGTATCTGGTACGATGAATACGGGTACTATTACGAAGGGTCTTGGGAGTATTCCACCTGGGCTCAGCTTGAAAAAGAAATGGAAGATGCCGGGGTAGATATTTGCGATGAATGCGAAAATGTCATTGCTGACAAGTACGAAGATCACAGTGACTATTGCCCAAACAACCCATATGTCATTGAAGAAAGAGAAGCTGAGGAAGCAAGGGAAGAAGCTAGGGAGGAAGCCGTAGAAGAAACTATATGGATCGGAGTATTCCTCTGTGGCTTCTTTGGCCTCATCTCCTTTATTGACTATCTCGACCGCAGAAAATTTAAGAAGTAAACGTCTAGGTGAGTCATGCGGGGTTTGGTGTTGGTTTGACTCTGTGTGATTATAGTATCACACAGGGTGTTACTTGTCAACTGTTTTTGCAAAAATTTTGAGAAAAAGATTGACTGTGTGTGATTTTGTGTTATAATGAGGTCATCCGATGGAGGTGAAATATATGAAACACAGAATTGCCGAAGTAAGAAAGGCTGTTAATATGAATCAGGCTGACTTTGCAACGAGTTTGAACCTGACGAAGAACTACATCTCTTTGATTGAAAACGGGAACCGAGTCCCCAGCGACAGAACGATAAAGGATATCTGCGATAAGTTCCACGTCAGCGAAGATTGGCTTCGGTACGGCGAGGGGGAAATGTTCCTCAAGCGCACCAGAGAAGAAGAGATCGCAGCCTTTATGGGTTCCGTGCTGGATGGCCCCAACAACTTTAAGAAGCGTCTGATTGCCGTACTGGCAAACCTGGAAGAGGACGATTGGGAACTGCTTGAAGAAATGGCCCTCAAGCTGGCAGAAGAAGAAAAAGAAAACCCCGGTCAGGAATGACCGAGGTTTCGGGAGGGTATAAGTTTTCTTAATAAGTAAAGCCTTTGATGAAGTTGAGGACTAAGCGAAGCTGTCTTTCATTCATGAGTTCCAGTCTTGTGGTGATGTAGAGTAAGAGTCTTTCTTTCGTCATAGTTATACCTCCCAAGTTTTTCCCGTGATTCTATTATAGAACAACTGTTCTGGTTTGGCTAGTTTTAGTCGTTTCTGGCTGTCCCTGGTTTTGGGACTCCCTTGTTATTTTCTCAAATAATAACAAGAAGACTATGAAATGCCAACAGGCAGAATTGCAACAACATTTCACACACGCAAATATGAAGGAAGGGGGCTTGCAGATTTGGAGATTGAAAAGCTGAAAGCCTTGAAAACAAAGGGAAATTTCACAAATAAGAAGATTGCAGAACTGACGGGAATCTCCGAGACAACAGTGTCCCGTATTTTCTCCAGAGAAGGCGAATCGAAGTTCCGGGACGTTGCCGCCATTGCAAAAGTGGTGGGTGCTTCTCTGGATGATCTGGCGGGAATTTCCCGACATGAGAGCGAGGAAATCAAAGAACTTCGGCTCAAGGTCAGGGAGCAGGATGTAGAAATTCGCTCCCAAGCTGCCGTGATCGCATCTCACGAACGGGAGATTGCCAGAGCGGACAAAGCCTCAGATTATCTCAAAAGACTTGTCCGCATCTTAGGGACGGCTGTGGCGGTTATGGTGATTGCGGTTATGGTCATTTTGGTCTATGACGTTCTTAACGGGGATATCGGCTGGGCCAGATATGAGGCGTATTACAACAACGGACACACGGGCCTGAAAGAAGTGTTGGCGCACATCAAAGACGTTTTCAAAGCATAAAAAAATCCCCCTGGCGTTGGCGCACCAGAGGGATACCACGGGGTAGTTACTTGGGACGTAAGCTACCCCTCTATTATATCACAACATGGAGGGAAAAGCAATGATTAAACGAGCTGACGGACGATGGCAGGATCAAGTGAAGCTGCCGGGGATGAGTAAACCCAAATACTTCTACGGCAAGACGAAGAAGGAAGTTAAACAGAAGATGGCGGCGTGGCAGAAGGAGCAGGTTGCAGGGAAGTCTTTCGAGAAGGTCTCCCAGGAGTGGGAAGTCGAACACGAGAAGGTGTCCGCCTACAACACCATGAGAGCCTATCAGGCCCCTCTGAAACGTCTGCGGGAGCAGTTTGGCAGCAGCAAGCCCGAAGATATTACCCCGGACGAGGTGAGCGCATATCTGCGCTATCTGGCTGGGAGAGGGTACGGGCAGAGAACTATGTCGATGGAGTTTGCGATCCTCAACATGATTTTTGACTATTCCATTGTAAAGGGCTACGCAAGCACGAATCCCTGTGGGCCGGTCAAGCTGCCCTCTGGTCTGCCGAAAGCCAAAAGGGATATGCCAACCGAAGAACAACTAGAGGCCGTCAAGAAGGGAGTCAACGAGCCGTTTGGCTTGTTCCCGTTTATGCTCCTGTACACCGGCCTGAGACGGGGTGAGCTGCTGGCTCTGCGCTGGGAAGATATTGACCTGGAGGCCGGAGTAATCCACGTTACAAAGTCCGTATACTTCGCCGGTTCGGTCTCTATCGTGAAGGAGCCGAAGACGGAGAGCGGAAAGCGTGTTGTGGTGATCCTGGATGCCCTGAGAGAGGTGCTGCCGGAGCCGGGGAAGGGATATGTTTTCGGCGGGGAAAAGCCCTTGACGGATTATCAGTTCCGATCGGCCTGGGGTGCTTGGGCAAAGGCTGTAGGCCTGGGGCCTGGAGGCATGAAGGGAACGGACGTAACGCCCCATCAACTGCGCCATGCTTTTGCCACGATCTTGTATGATGCTGGGGTTGGAGAGGTGGACACAATGGCGATCATGGGTCATAGTTCCATCAAGGTGACGAGGGAAGTGTACACCCACATTCGGCAGGAGAGAATGGAGCAGACAACAAAGCAGATCAATGAGTATCTGAGGGAGCAGGCAAGCAAAGGAAATACGAAAGCCTGTCAAAAGATTGTCAAATTGGCGTGAGGTATTGAGAATAAAGAGAAGTTATATATGTATCCCATGTACGAGTAAGGTTTTGGTATCTCGGCATAATTGAACAAGTAAAAACCCCGGAAACCCTTGATATATAAGGATTTTCGGGGTTTTCTCATGCCCTGAAACAAGGGGGTTTGACGGTACGTTTCTGGTCGTTTTTAGGCAGTTCTGGTATGGTCTGGCCTGTCAAATTTCTGTCAAAACTCTGTCAAAGAGAGGAAGCAAAAACCCTCCCGGTTGTGGGAGGGTTTGGGGTGTTCTGCTGGTCCTTGAGGATCTCGAATGCTTAGTAGTGCTCGCTGTTGATGGCCTTCATGGTCTCTTCGTCGCCGCCGCGGTCGGGATGGTGAATCTTGGATAACCGGCGATACTCTCTCTTGAGTTCGTCCAGGGTCTTGCAGCTCATAAAATACTTCATTGTGGTTACCTCCTAGATTTGATTTTATGGGATGCGGCGTTTGTGGCACACCGCCCAGGGCCGTTATCGACTGTATTCGTGGGTGAAATACTGAGCAATCTGT
>CALEFI010000141.1 GCA_937876905.1 uncultured Treponema sp. | reverse complement strand
CAGTATCCATGTACGAGCAGCTGGAGACGCTCAAAAAGAACATCCTCCCCATCGTAGTGGGAACCCTTGTGGGCTCCGTCACCGCCATCGGCAGCGTCATTATCATGGGCCGCTGGTTTAACCTTGACCTCAAGGTTATCCTTTCCATAATCCCCCTGTCTGTCACAATGCCCATCGGCCTGAGCCTTTCAAAGACATTGGGAGGAATAGATTCAATTACTGTGGCTAGCATCATCATCGCAGGAAACTTTGGTGCATTCATCTGTCCCATCCTCATCAAGCTCTTCCGGGTGCGGAATCCTGTGGCGGCGGGACTTGCCATCGGAACCTGTAGCCATGTTTCAGGAACCACCAAGGCGCTGGAGCTGGGGGAGGTGGAGGGTGCCATCAGTGGCCTCGCCATCGGTTGCGCGGGAATCGCCACGGTGCTGTGGTGTGCCATCCTCCCCCTGTAGCCGACTCATCATGACTGCCTCCATCCAAGGAAATCCGTCCCGCCATCAGGAAGACAAGCCATCCCTGCGGGAAAGCACTGCCTACCTACAAGAGCAGCTGATTACCTACATCGGAAACAAGCGTGCCCTGCTGGACTTCATCGGACAAGGTGTCCAGCTAGTACGGGAGAAAGTGGGGAAGGAGCGGCTTGCCATCTTCGACTGCTTTTCCGGCTCTGGCGTGGTGGCTCGCTACCTGCGACAATTTGCCAGCCGGATGTGGGTCAACGACTTGGAGCTGTACTCGGCCATCATCAACCGATGCTACCAATCCAACAAGGACCAGGCTGATACCGAGGACTTGCGGCGGCTCCATGCAGACTTAAGCCGGCAGCTGAAGGAGACCCCTCTGGAGCCGGGTTTTATCTCCCGCCTCTACGCCCCCGCCGATGACACCAATATCCAGCCGGGAGAACGCTGCTTCTACACCACCCGCAACGCCCGCTATCTGGATACCGCGCGCCGACTCATCGGACAGCTGGTGCCGCCCCAACTCCAGCATTTTTTCCTAGCCCCGCTGCTGTCCCAGGCATCCATCCACGCCAACACCTCTGGAGTTTTCAAGGGCTTCTACAAGAACAGGGCCGGCGTGGGTCAATTCGGCGGTACAGGACGGGATGCCCTCCAGCGGATTGCCGCCCCCATCACCCTGCCCTACCCTGTATTCAGCAACTTTTCCTGCCCGGTGGAGGTGAGCCAGCTGGAGGCCCAGACAGCGGCAGAGCGGCTTCCCCCAATAGACCTAGCCTATCTGGATCCGCCCTATAACCAGCATCCCTACGGCTCCAACTACTTTATGCTAAACCTCCTAGCCACCGGACAGGAGCCAAGCCAGCTGAGCCTTGTCTCCGGCATTCCTGCGGACTGGAACCGCTCCCGCTACAACAAGGCCCGCCACATCGCCCAGGCACTAGAAAAATTGATTGCTACCATTCCCGCCTCCTTCCTGCTGGTGTCCTACAATTCGGAGGGCTTTATCAAGCCGGAGGAAATGACAGCCCTTCTCGCCCGCCACGGAAAGACAGGGCGGCTAGAATGCCCCTACAACACCTTCCGTGGCTCACGGAACCTGTCCAGCCGCAGCCTCCACGTAACAGAGTTCCTCTATGTGGTGGACAAACGGTAGGCAAAGGCCCTCCGCACGACAGGCCACCTTCCACCTTTTTTTGCCCCATGCTATACTGGGCTGGTGAAGCGAATCATCATCATCACCGGGGCAAGCTCTGGAATCGGCCAGGAATTTGCCCGTCAAATTCTGGATTTTCGGCAGGCAGATGAATTGTGGCTGGTGGCCCGGCGGGAGGAACGATTAAGAGAGCTGGCCGCAGAGCTTGAGGCCAGCTGGGGAAAATCCATCCCTGCAGGCCGCGGCAAGAATCTTCCCGGCAGCGGGCCCCTTCCCCGTCCCGCCGTCAGAATCATCGCCCAGGACATTTCCGGCCGACTGGGATACCGGCTGTTCTCGCAACTCTTTGCGGAGGAGGCCCAACGGGGAGAATTTACCATCGACACCTTGGTGAACAACGCAGGATTCGGTACCTACGGCCCCTTTGCAGACACACCTCCAGAGCGGGAGATGGAAATGGTTGAGCTGAACGCCACCTCCCTCACGGGAACCTGCGGGGCAGCCCTCCCCTACATGAGCCGTGGCAGCAGCATCATCAATGTGGCAAGCCTTGCCGCCTACATTCCCTTGGGAAACTTTGCCGTCTACGCCGCCTCCAAGTCCTACGTCAGGAGCTTTTCGCTGGCCCTTGCCGCCGAGCTGAAAGACCGTGGAATCCACGTGCTGGCCCTCTGCCCCGGCTCCGTGGCGACAGAATTCGCCAGGGTGGCCTCCAACGGAGCCAGAGAGGAGGTTCTGCGCGGCAAGCCGGTGGACAAGGTTGTCCGCCATGCCCTCATCTGCCAGAAGAAGAAAAGGAAGATTGCCCTCTGGGCCCTCAAGTGGAAGCTCAACGCCCTTATGAGCCGATTTGTTGGACACTATCGCTTCGCCCGCCACACCTATCTCCACGAAAAGCGGCCGTATCGGCCGGAGTGAGGAACAGGCTGGAGGTTCCCCCCAATTGAGCGTCATTGCGGCTGACAGGGAAGCCCGTCGATATGGAAAGCCACAGGGATTCGGAAAAATCTACGATTTTCCTGGGTGAGGGTGCGGCCCTTGCTTGCACTGTGCAAGACCCAATCCTTACGTCAGGCAAGACTGCCTCCCAGATTTTGCGTTAGCAAAATCGAAGACCTGAAACAATCTGAAACGAGGGAAGAAGAGCTAATTCCTACAAAACCCCCCGCTTCTCCAACCATTTTCCCTGTGATATACTTCCTTCCATGAATAACTCTCGCAACTCCTCCCTGAACAGGTCTTCTGAAGGAAGGCTTCCCGAAGGCAAACTCCCTGCCAGAATCATGGCCATCGACTTGGACGACACCCTTTTGCGGGAAGACCTCACCATCTCGCCCTACACCGTCCAGACCCTGCAGAAGGCTACCGCCGCTGGAATCTACGTCACCCTCTGCTCCGGCCGCACGGACAATGCCATCCTTCCCTTTGTGCGCCAGCTGGAGATTGGCGGACTGGAGCAGGGCCGCTTCATCATCGCCCAGAACGGGGCGGTGATCTATGACCTGCATCTGCGGCGGGAAATCCTCTACCGCACCGTGGAGCCGGAAATCCTGCTGGAGGCCAACGCCATTGCCAGCGGGCTGGGCCTGTTCCCGGAGGTGTACAATCCCACCACCATCTTCACGGCCCAGGACAACAAGTGGACCCAGATTGATGTGGGGCTCACGGGCCTCCACATGGAGGTGGTGCCAGACTTTCCCGCACTGCTGCGGCAGGGCCATCCCAAGATGGTGATTCCCGGCGAGCCAGAAGTCCTGCTCCGCTTGCAGGACCAGCTGCGGGAGCGAATCGGCAGCCGCTGCGTCATCTTCATCAGCAAGCCCTATTTCTTGGAAATCATGCCCTACAACTGCGGCAAGGGAGAAGCCCTCCAGTGGCTGTGCAGCCGCCTTGCCATTCCCCTTGAGGCAGCCATGGCCTTTGGGGACAGCATGAACGACGAGTCCATGATTCGCTTGGCGGGCATGAGTGTGGCCATGGCGAACGGCCTAGACTCCATCAAGGAGATGGCCCTCTATGTGACAGAACTCTCCAACAACCAGGACGGCCTTGCCCGCTTTGTGGATGACTTTGTGTTGTAAGAAAGAGTACGGCCATGGGCTGAGGGATTCAGTTCAGCTTCTGCATGTATCGCCCATCATACAAATCCTTCTTCAAGGGCAGGTCATTCAACAAGACCGGAATGTCCTTCTCCAAGACAGAGCCAATTTCATAATAGGATTTGCCGTTATCTCCTTCCCTCAAGAGCTTTCCCCCTGGATTTATCATTATGTAGGTGTCCTTCATGTCATCCTCAAAAACTTGATTAACAGATTTCAACCTGTTTCTCTGAACAAAAGACTTGTATTCAGAGTCGCTTACCAGGAAGTTTTGATTCTGGCAGAATTCTTGACAACGTAGACATTTCCATCGG
>CALEFI010000140.1 GCA_937876905.1 uncultured Treponema sp. | reverse complement strand
AATTAAAATATAGAAACGGAGGGACAAAACCTTGAAACGACCTTTGGCATACATCACCGCCGCATGGTGCGGCGACCCCGACACGGATATGGAGATTGCGGCCCGCTACTGCCGGATGGCATACGAAGCGGGCTTTTCTCCTATCTGCCCCATTCTCTATCTGCCGCTGTTCATCAACGACGCTATCCCGGAGGAACACAAGAACGGGATTGATATGCGCCGGGATATGCTGCGCCGCTCCCATGTGCTTGTGGTCTGCGGCGGCGAGGTGGACGAGGATGTGAAAAATGATATTGCCGTTGCCAAGCGGCTCAATATCACGGCCACCACCCTTGACGGTATCCTGACCGTCAACCAGCAGGGCCGCCATGATGTTTGAAGCCTATGTGACCAATCTGGGGATGTACCCGGAACGGGGCGTTGAAGTCGGGGAATACCTGAAATTTCCCACTACCATTGAGGAAGTGCAGGCCCTGTTCTCCCGGATTGGCATAGACGGAAAACGCTATGAGGAATACTTCATCACCGATTATCAGAGTGATGTGCTGGGGCTGTATGACCACCTCGGAGAATACGAAAGCCTTGACGAGTTAAATTTCTTGGCGCACCTTCTGGAAGAAATGACCCCGGACGAGCTGGAAAAGCTGGAAGCAGTCATGGACGCCGGGGAGTACACAGGCAGCGTCAAGGATTTAATCAACCTGACCCAAAACCTTGACTGCTTCGAGTTTTATCCCGGAGTGAAGGACGAGGAAGAATTGGGCCGTATGTATATCTTGGAGTTTGAAGCTCTCACGGTGCCGGAGCACCTGATCGACTACATCGACTACGAGGCATACGGGCGGGATGTGCGTATCAACGAGGGCGGGCATTTTGCCCCCGGCGGCTATGTGTTCGACAATCAGAGCAAATTCATCGAGCACTATACCGGGCTGGACGATATTCCCGAGGAATACTGCATTTCCCATGTCCAAGCCCGGGACGAGAAGGAGGAAACACGCTCCATCTTGGAGACAATCAAGCAGTTCAGGGAGGCTCCGCCTGTTCCCCACAAGGACAAGACGGGGCCTTCCCATGAGGAACGGTAGACCTCGGGCCAAGTTGGCCCGAGGTTCCGCTGTCCGGGCGGCTCCCCGGGGGCCTCCCAGTTTCCCTAAATTGCCCGGAGGAAAGGAGGCAGTATGCAGGAATATGTAGAAGAACGGACAGTTGCCATATCCGTCAAAGCGGGCAAACTCTCGGGGCGGGCGCTGGCGGCGGCCTGCAAAAAAGTCCTGGCAGAAATGAAAAAGCACCATGAGGCGGCAAAACGGCCCCACGGCAGGCAGAGCGTAAAGAAGCTGATGAACCACTACGGCACCAAAAGCGCCATGACGCTGGTGGGAGCCCCCAGGGACTTTGACCGTATTGCCAAGGAGTTCCATGTGGACTACGCTTTTCACAAGACCAGTCCCGGCCACTATCTGCTGTTCTTCAAGGCAGATCAGGCGGATGCCATCACAGCGGCCTTCTCCAAATACACGGAAAAGGTCATGGGCCGCAGTCAGGAAAGGCCGTCTATCCTCGGCCAGCTCCGGCAGTTCGTGGAACAGATAGCGGCAAGGCCCAAGCAGAAGGAACGGGCCAGAGAGGCGGTGAAGGAAGAACGGTGAGCAAGAAAATCAAGAAATATGTACTTCCATATTTCCCGTATCTCATAGCCTTTTGGTTTTTCTCCAAGTGCGGCACCGCCTACCGTATGGTGTCTGGGGCCAACCTCGGGGAAAAGCTGTTCGGCATGGTCAAGACCATCGGCCCGGTGTTTCAGTCCTATGCGCCGGGGCTGGGGCTTTTCGACCTCGCCGTGGGCGTGGCCGGGGCCGTGATACTGTACTTTGTGGTACAGTCCAAAATCAAGAAGGCCCGGAAGTTTCGCAGGGATATGGAATACGGCTCCGCCCGATGGGGTACGGAGGCGGACATAAAGCCGTTTGTAGACCCCAAGTTTGAAAACAATATCATCTTGACCGGGACGGAATTTCTCACCATGAACACCCGTCCAAAAAATCCGGCCAATGCCAGAAACTTAAACGCCTGTGTCATCGGTTCGTCCGGCTCGGGCAAGACGAGGTTCTGGCTCACGCCCCAGCTCCTTCAAGCCCATTCGTCCTATGTGGTGGTAGACCCCAAGGGCGGCACCCTCGCCCAATGCGGTTATTTCCTGCAAAAAAAGAAGGGCTACAAGGTCAAGGTGTTCAACAGCATAGATTTTTCCAAGTCTATGCACTATAACCCGATGGCCTACATCAAGACGGAAAGCGATGTGCTGAA
>CALEFI010000139.1 GCA_937876905.1 uncultured Treponema sp. | reverse complement strand
CCCCCTGGTGCTGAGCCTGCGCTACAACACCCCGCCACGGATGCCGCTGGAGGTGATAAAGGAAAGTAGCGGCGGTTTCAGATGGCCGGAGAATGGCAATGACAAGTGGGAGGCAATCCCCAGCACGCCGCTCTATTATGCCTGGCCGAGGGACAAGACGGCGGAGGGCGGCTGCAGCCCCACAGACCCCGACTATGCGGCGAGGTTCTGCATCGAGGACAATGGGCAAAGGACCTTCGCCGATCCCGGCTCGAAGCAGGGGCAGACGCTGAGGGGCGGTGACGGGACCGTCTACAACATCTACGAGCATCAGGCCACCAGCACCAGCGTGACGGTGTATGCGGTGGACGGCGAGGGCGTGATGGGAGCGGGCATCGTGTCCGGGGAACTCCACGAAATCACCCTTGATGCCAACGGCGGAAAGTTCGAGAACGGCTCGGACAGCGTGAAGGTGTACCGGTCGAAAAACCCCCAGCTCACCGGCGGCGACCTGGACGTGCCCGCCCCGCCGAGCGGGAAGGACCTTGTCGGCTGGTCAGAGACGAAGGATGGCGACCCCATTGCCTTCCCCTACGAGGTCAAGCAGGCGGCGGCCACCCTGTACGCCCTGTGGGAGGAGGACCGGGAGTGGCAGGACGGCATAAACCTCAAGACGGGCGAGTACGAGAAGCCCCAGTACTCCAGCGGCAGCTACCAGATCTCCAACCCCAGCAACCTGCTGTGGATTGCCCAGCAGGTTGCCAGCGGGGCCGAGCAGGATGCGGATGTCACCCTCACCACTGACATCACTGTGCCCGACAACAAGTGGCAGCCGATAGGGACGATGCGGCGGTCGTATACCGGCACCTTCGACGGGGGCAACCACACCATCGACCTAGGCAGCCAGGCAGTCGGTGGAGCGGGGGATGCCTACGGACTCTTCGGCAATGTGGCCGGGGCCACGGTGCAGGACCTCTCTCTGGAGGGGAGCGTGACCATGAACAGAACCTCGGCCGGTGCGGACAACCACTACGGCGTCGTTGCGATTGCGTCGGGCAACACGACGGTGACCAACGTGCACTCTGCGGTCAACCTCACCATACGGGACGGCTTTGACCGGGCGGGGACTGGCGGCATTGTCGGTGCCTGCCCCGGTCAAAACAGCAACCTCACCATCGAGCGCTGCTCCTTCTCCGGAACCATAGATGCTGGCACTGCCTATATCGACATTCTGGGCGGCATCCTGGCCTACAGGGAGGCGGCCTCCAACAACAAGGCCAGCCTGAAGGACTGCCTGTTCGAGGGGGAAATCAAGGCCCATCTCGGCCAGATCGGGGGGCTGGTTGGCTACAGCCGTCTGGCGGCGCTTACTGTCAAAGACTGCCTTGTGGTGGGCAAGATTACCGCCTCTGACTACGAGAAGGTGGGCTACATTGCGGGCCTGATTCTCCAGCATGGCACCGCCAACCAAGACATCACGGGCAACTATTACCGTGACCATGGTGTCCAGGGGCTGAACAGCTTTGGCGACGCTCAGACTGACCACGACCTTTACAAAGAGAACACCGACGACATCGGAGAGTTCAACGGCCAGACAAGGGAAGGCTCGGCAACCAAGGCCACCGAGGAAGAGCTCAAGGACAGCACCATCCTCAACAAGCTGAATGCATCGGGCTCAAACTGGGAGTATACAAACGGCAAGTATCCCACGCTGAAGAATCCGTGAGATAGGAGTGAGGGCCTAGCTTCTTGCTCCCCGCTGGTTTGACAAAGCCTATTCCATGGATTAGTATGGGATTATGTCAGAAGAGAATGTACCTTACCAGCGTCCCCACTGGGACGACTATTTTATGGAAATCTGCGATACGGTGGCAAAGCGGGCCACCTGCGGGCGGGGGCGCTCCGGCTGTGTCATCGCCAAGGACAACCGCATCCTGGTGACTGGCTATGTGGGCTCTCCGGCTGGCCTGCCCCATTGCGACGAGGTGGGCCACCAGATGAAGCAGATGATACACGAGGATGGCTCTGTCACCCAGCACTGTGTCCGCACCGTCCACGCCGAGCAGAATGCCATCTGCCAGGCTGCCAAGAACGGTATTTCCATCGAGGGGGCAACCCTCTATTGTCGCATGACCCCCTGCCGTACCTGTGCCATGCTCATCATCAACTGCGGCATAAAGCGGGTGGTGTGCCAGCGAAAATACCACGACAGTGCCGACTCCCTGTCCATGTTTGCCCAGGCCGGGGTGGAGATTGTCCACCTGCTGGACGAGGTGCAGCAGTACGAGAGGGAGTAAAAAAAGCCTGCACTTCAATGCTGAAGTGCAGGCTTTTTTATTTAGAGGTTGGCCACCAACCACTCCTTGAAGCTCTCGTAGTCGGCAGTCATGGGCTGTGAGCGGTCGGGGAGCAGCAGCACTCTTTCCAGTCGGTCAGGAAGAGGGGGCTCTCGGCCTACGGCCTGGGCAACGATGTCGCCGAATTTGGACGGATGGGCGGTTTCCAGCACCAGTCCGATAGCCTCCCGCTCCAGCACTTTCTGTGCCCACTGGGGGAGGTTGGGGGTGAGGCCGGGCTTGGTGTAGTCTCCAGCCACTCCATCTGCAAGGCGGCTCATGGCGCCACGGCGGATGTCGTCCCAGGCCTGCCAAGCAACGGCCCCGTGGGGGTCGATGATGTAGCCGGTGCGACGGTGGCAGCTTCGGATTGCCTCCATGGTCCCGTCATCATCCAGCCAGTAGGAGGCCATGTTCCGGCGAATTTCCTCAAGGGTGAACATGGCCCGCATCCGCTCGTAGTTGCTAGGTGCACCCACGTCCATGGCGTTGGACAGGGTGGCAACGGAGGGACGAGCCTGGTACTCACCGGTGGCAATCCAGTCGGGGATGGTGCGGTTCGAGTTGGTGGCTGCCACGAATCCTTCGATGGGAGCCCCCATCCTCTGGGCCATGAGGCCGGAGGTGAGGTTGCCGAAGTTGCCGGAGGGAACCACGCAGATAATGGCCGGATTGTCAATCTTGTTGTCCCTGGGGCTGCGGTGGCGAACCACCAGGGAGGCATAAGTGTAGTAGAAGCTTTGGGGCAGAAGCCGGGAGATGTTGATGGAGTTGGCGGAGGACAGGCGGAATTTCTGCCGGAGCTCAGCGTCGGTAAAGGCCGTCTTTACCAATTTTTGGCAGTCGTCGAAGGTTCCCGACACCCGCAGGGAGCGCACATTGCCGGTGAAGGTGGAAAGCTGCTTTTCCTGCAGGGGACTGATTTTCCCCTCCGGGTAGAGGATGGTCACGTCCAGTCCCGGTACGTTGTGGAAGGCACTTCCCACCGCACTGCCCGTGTCGCCTGATGTGGCCACCAGAATGTGCAGAGGCTGATCTTCGTCCTTGTTGAAGTAGGACATGACTCGGGCCATGAAGCGGGCACCAAAGTCCTTGAAGGCGCAGGTGGGGCCATGGAAGAGCTCAAGCACATAGGACAGGGGGTCCAGCGGAACCACCTGGGCGTTGAACGGATAGGCGTCCATGATGATTTCCTGCAGGTCGCTCTCAGGAATCTCTCCCTCCACAAAGGGCTTGATGCTCTCGTAGGCGATTTCCCGGAAGGATGGCTCGCTCGTCTTGTTCAGGATGCAGGAGGTGAGCGGCGGAATATCCACCGGCATGTACAGTCCACCAGTGGCAGCGTTCATGCCATTGACAACGGCCGTCTTGAAGTCAACCTTGACGGAAGAATCTCGTGTATCTGTATAAATCATCTTTTTCCCTTGTATACTTGCAAGATACAATTTTCCCAGAATATATAGATATGATTATATCACATTGGCCTGCAATATACAAGGAGCGTTCGGACTGCTGCTGGGAGTAGTCTTGTCAGGGTCTCATGGTGGCTCCAGCGGCAGCCAATAGCCGGGCGGCCTCGGTGAAGCCATGCTCCTGTGCCATCATCAGGGGAGTGGAGCCGCAGATGTCCCGACGGTTCACGTTCACTCCGTAGGAAACGAGGAGCTCAATCATATTCAGGGAATTGTTCCTGACGGCATGGATGAGGGGGGTGTTCTTTACGCTGCCAAGGTTCGGGTTGGCGCCGTTCTGCACCAGAATGGAGGCCATCTCCAGGCAGTTGCTGCGGACGGCTTCTATCAGGGGGGTGATGCCAAAGTCATCCCGACTGTTCACATCCGCCCCCCGCTCCATCAGCAGCCGGGCGGTCTCCAAGGCCCTGCATCCTGCGGCATAGCACAGGGCTGTGCGGCCACGGGGCTTCTGGAGGTCCACGTCCGCCCCCTGGTCCAGCAGGATGCGGGCTGCGTCCGTGGCGTTGAAGCGGGCGGCGACCATCAGCGGGGACAGCCCCTGGACAGAAACCTCGTTGATGACGGCTCCCGCCTCCACAAGCTGGGCCACGGTGGCGGAGTCGTTTCTGGCGACGGCAAGCATCAGGGATTCTGCCGCCCTGTCCGGGATGCGGGTGGAGCCAGTGTCGCATAGGTCCAGAAGACTGGCAAGGGCGGATCCTGCCCCCGGAATGTGGCGTCCCAGGGCGTAGGTGTTGTTGCTGACTGTCAGAGAGTGGGTGGCTCCCAGCTGGAGCATGGCATCCTGCAGCGGCTTCGGCAGGTCAGGCTTGTCCTTGAAATCGTCATCCTGGGGCGCGCGGCAGCCAAGGCTCAGGAGCCGCTGGGCGAGGGCATCGCGGTCGTTTGTCATAAAGCAGCTGTAGGTGGCTCCTTCAATCTGCACCGGCACATCCTTGGCCATAACGCCATCCGGCATCGTCTCGGTTGTACACGAATCCATGGCTTCCTCCCCGTTTCTTCAATCAATGTTATACCACTTTTTGACTTTCAGCACAAGTTGGCCACCACAGGGAATAAAAAGGCCCGTCCTGATTTTCCAGAGCGGGCCTTTGTGTCGGCATTGCGACTTGGATTATTCTTGTGTAGCCTTGCTCAATGCCACTAGAACAGATTCTTCAATCGGAACGCCTCGGAGACTCGCCGGGAGATAAAAATCTATCTGAAGGAGACCCTGCATCGGGAGCTGGACCGTCTGGTGGACAGCGGCTTTCCCTTGTGAGTGGGGACGGGGGCTAGAACAACTGGCTGTGGCTACCTGTCCAGGTCAGGACAAGCACGAAGGCTTTGCTGGGTACTTTTATTGATTCATATCTAGTGCAGCCCTCACCTCCTGCATGGTATATGTCTGTCGCGTCTGTCCAGTTTTTTTCTCGTCCCCCTCAATAAAACTGCCACCTCCGCCGATATTCAAACGAGAGGTTTTTTATGATTCGAGGTTGGTATATTGGTTCCAGTGGCATGAATGCCCAGCAGACGAGGCTTGACGCTATCTCAAACAACTTGGCAAATGCCGACACCACCGGTTTTAAACGGGACATTGCCGTCAGCAAGTCCTTCCCTGAGCTTTTGATGCGGCGCATGGGGGACGATGGCGTGTATGAGACACCCTTCGGTTCTGCTGACGTGGCTCCCATCATCGGGAAGATTGGCTTAGGCGTGGAGACCAACGAGCTGTACACCGACTTTGAGCAGGGCTCCTTCAAGCAGACCTCCACCCACACGGACATGGCCTTGAGCGGCGAGGGCTTCTTTGCCGTGGAGACTCCCGGCGGCGAGCGCTACACCCGCAATGGCAACTTTCTGGTGGGCAAGGAGGGAATCCTGGTGACCAAGGAGGGCTATCCCGTGCTGGGCGAGAACGGCTACATCCAGGTGGCCGACGACCGCTTTACCGTAAATCAGGACGGCATGGTGTATTCCGAGAACGATATGCAGCTCATCGACCGCTTCAAGATTGTCCGCTTTGACAATGAGCGCTACCTCCAGAAGATGGGCTCCAGCCTCTACAAGGACACGGACATCACTGGGCCCGCCTATATCGCTGAGGGCAAGGAGCGGCCCGTGGTGCTGCAAAGCTATGTGGAGACCTCCAACGTCAACGTGGTGAACGAGATGGTGAGCATGATTGAGGTGAACCGGGCATACGAGGCAAACCAGAAGACCATCCAGGCCCAGGACACCATGATGAGCACCCTCTGGGGCAAGGTGGTTCTGGCTCGTTAAGACGGTGCTCGGTAGAATGACGTTCGTGTAGAACGCAGTTCGTCAAGGTAGGCGGCGGTTTGTAATGGCAGGACTTTAGACTTCTGCGATTCCGCCGATACTGTAGATATAGTAGGAATAAAGGAAAGAGGAACAGATAGACTATGGTACGAAGCTTATGGACAGCCGCCACAGGCATGAACGGCCAGCAGGCCAACATCGACGCAATCTCCAACAACTTGTCCAATGTGAACACCACCGGCTACAAGCAGCAGCGGGTGGAATTCGAGGATTTGATGTATCAGACGGTGCAGCCTGCTGGAACTCCCGCCACGGAGGACACGGTGACTCCTGTGGGAATCCAGATGGGAACCGGCGTGAAGGTGGGCGCCACCCAGCGCATCGTCACCCAGGGCTCCCTCCAGAACACCGGCGTGGACACCGACATGGCCGTGGTGGGAGAGGGCTATTTCCGGGTGCAGCAGTACGACGGAAGCTTTGCCTACACTCGTGATGGTGCCTTCAAGGTGGACATGAACGGCCAGCTGGTAACCTCCGAGGGACTGCGGGTGATGCCTGAAATCATCCTGCCGGAGGGATTCAACCTTTCCACCCTGGCAATCAGCGACGATGGCCGGGTGACGGTGAAGGTGGACGGCGGCAACGACCCCATTTTAGTGGGGCAGATTGAGCTGTACCGCTTTCCCAACGCCGTGGGACTTGAGGCGGTGGGCAGCAATCTGTTCAAGGTGACCAATGCCTCCGGTATGGCCATTGCCGGCCGTCCCGGATACGACGGCATGGGTGTCACCAAGCACAAGTTCCTGGAGATGTCCAACGTCTCCGTGGTGAACGAGATGGTGCAGATGATTGTGGCCCAGCGTGCCTACGAGTTCAGCTCCAAGGCCATCCAGACCAGCGACACCATGCTGTCTTCTGCGGTGAACTTGAAGCGCTAAGTTTGATTGAGAGGGCGAGAGAGAAATGGACGTACAGGGAATCAACGGTTTTTTGGGAAATAGCGCTGCCATCACTGGCGGGGCCTCTGCCAGCGAGGCGGCCAAGCTCCAGGGTGAGCTGGGCAAATTCCAGTCCCTGCTGGACTCCATGCGGGGAGAGGCCGCCCAGCCCAATATGCAGGGCACTGTTGCCTCCTCCCAGATTGCCCAGTCCGGCCGCCTGAATGGGGACTACACCTCCGGCTTTGACGGCAGCTTTACCGCCGAGTCCGACAAGGCCGCCCTCCCCACCGGTGCCGCCGCCAACTCATCCAAGATTGTACCCAACAAGACCATCGACCGCACCAGCGACCTGTACGAGAAGTCACTGGAGCTGGAGTCCTACTTTGTGAAGATGATGCTCTCCTCCATGCGGAGCACCCTTTCCGGCACCTCCATCAACGGGGAGGAAAAGAGCTACGCCCAGAACATGTACGAGGACATGCTCTACGACGAGCTGGCCATCAGCATGACCAAGAACGCCGGATTCGGTCTGGCGGACCAGATTTACCTTGAGCTGAGCTGAAATCTTCCTATCCTCTGTTGTGCATGTCTTCCCGATTTGCTATTATTCCCTCGTTGTGGCGGATGCGGGGAGGAAGGTGGAATGCGCTTTTCACAATCAGTTGTATTCTCTCAAAATCGTAGTGGCCGGTTTTCTTTGGCCTTGCTTGTTCTCCTCCTTTTTGTAGCTCCCGTCCGTGCCGTGCAGTACTGGGGGGAGGGGATTTTTGCTGACTTCGGTCTTTCGGCCACAGCATCCCTGCCCACTGACACGCCCTACGAGGGAAGCCTTGGTATACGCAGGACCTTCGCAGGTGCTGCAGCCGGGCGGGAGGCTGCGGACTTCTTCGGAGAGTCCACCTTCTATGGGGGAATGTGCATGGACGACTTCGGCCTAGAGGCCACAGTGTCGGTGCAGGCCCTCCCGCTGCGACGGGAATTCTTTGCTTTGGGGCTGGTATACCTGACCCACCTCTCCCGCTCCTTTGTCTTTGACGTCAACCCCGACTTGGTGACCTGGGAAAACCTGTTCCTGCTGACCACCCACTTTACCGGGCGGAATCGGGTAAATCCCTTTGTCATCACCTGCCGTGCGGGGATTGGCATCAGCGAGTCCTTCCTGCGGCTGGGTGGCAGCAGGCTCACCTTTCAGGAAGTGTCGCCAGTGCTGGAATTCCTGTTCACCAAGCGGTTTTGGGTGCGTCACGAGATTATGTTCCGTTCGGCCACCTACGACCTGCTGCGGTTCCGTGACTTTGTAAACCTCTGGTGGCAGCTGGGCTATTCCTACGACCTGCACCGCAGGCTGACCCTTGGGGTGCTGGCGGACGTGGTGTATACGGACCAGGTCTTCCTTTCCGGGGCCCTGAGCGGCTTCCAGGCAAAGCTCTTTGTGGTGTATAAGCTATGAAAGAAAAGACGATTTTCAGAATTCGATGCTGCGCTGTGACCATGCTGGCCGTCCTGCTCACGTGCCTTGCCTCCTGCAAGTTCGACCTGCATCGCCTCTTTTTCCGTGACCCACCCACCGACAGCCGCTCGGCCTCCCTGGAGGTGGTGGCCGCACCCTCCATAGGTTCGACTTCCGGTCAGGTGCGGTTTGCAGTGATTACCGACCTGCACTTTGGCAGCAACAAGTTCAGAGCCGAGCGGCAGCTTGTGGCCTCCTTGAAAGGCCGTCAGGCCGAGCTTGACTTTGTGGTGCTGCTGGGGGATGTGGTGGAGACAGGCGAGAACAGGTATTTTGCCGACTGTGAGGAATTCGTGGCAGGACTCAAGTCGGCTTTGGGCTCCGACCTGCTAGTCTACGTGGTGCTGGGCAACCATGACCTGTACAAGGACGGGTTCGGCAGGTGGCAGAATTTGGATTTTAACGCTGCTGGGGGCGCAAGCCTCTTCCGCTTTGTGACGGAGACCACCGCTGGTAGCAGGACCTATCGGCGCAGCTGGTATTTTGTGGACACTGCCAGCGGCATTGTGGGAACCAGACAGATGGCCACCCTGACCGATGTGATGCAGGCGGACGGCAATCCCAAGCTGGTGTTTACCCACATCCCCATCTATATCGAGGGGAAGCTTTTCCCAGTCCTCAAGCTGTCTGACCCACGGGAGCGGGCACGGCTGATTACCCTGTTCGACAAAAGCAGGGTGGACATGGTGCTTTCCGGCCACTGGCATCCCGGCGGTTTCTTTGACTACGGCCGGTTTTCCGAGCTGTGCTGCGCCAGCTTTGTGGAGAGCTCCGACGGCAGCTCCAGCTGGTATCTTATGAGCCTTGACGAGGCGGCTGGCAGCCTTGAGGTGGAGCATTTCAGGGTAAAGGATGGGCGCCTCTCTTCCAGCACCCGGACCTATGTCCTGGAGGGAAGCCGATAGCTTTCGCCCGGTTGCTTCGGCAGGCTCACTGCCCAGTCCCGCCAGGTTGGTGGGTGGATCCGGGCCTGGGAGCCCTTGGGAAGATTGGGTCAGCGGGGCTGCTGTAATTTTTTCATATTGTTAAAATTGTGTAAAAAAATGTTTCTATCTGCGAAGGATGCTTTCAGATGACAAGAAAAATCAGTATAGTCATTTCATACTGTCCTACTAGGAGTTGCCATGTCCACCACCTTGATTCTGATTTTCGGCCTGCTGATTGTGGCGGGAACCTTTGCCTCAAAGATTAGCAACAAGTTCGGCCTGCCTGTGCTGCTGGTATTCCTCCTCATCGGAATGCTGGCGGGAACCGACGGCCTGAACCTCATCCAGCTGGACGACTACGCCATGACTAGGGACGTGGCAAACATCGCCCTGCTGTTCATCCTCTTTGACAGCGGCTTCAACACCAAGAAGGACAGCCTGAAAAAATACGCTGGCCCCTCCATCACCCTGGCAACCCTGGGGGTTGCCATCACCGCCGTGGCCTTGGGACTGCTGCTGCACCTGCTGCTGAGGCTGGAGCTGCTGTACTCCCTGCTGATTGGAGCCATCATCTCCTCCACCGATGCCGCCGCTGTCATGAACATCATGCGGGAGCGGCCAGTGAAGGAGCACGTCTCCTCCACCCTGGAGATTGAGTCCGCTGCCAACGACCCCATGGCCATCCTCCTGACCACCTTTATGGTGAACATGGTGCTCCAGGGAGGCATTCCTGCTCCCGCCGAATTCGGGGTGCTGGTGGCCCAGCTGCTGTGGCAGTTTGGCGGCGGCATTTTGGTGGCCCTGGTGCTGAGTCGTGTGGCCATCTGGCTGTTCAACCGGTTCCGCAGCGCCAACCAGTCCATGTACTATGTGCTCTACGTGGGAACGGTGCTGTCCATCTTCGGCGTGGCGGACCTCATCAAGGCCAACGGTACTATAGCCGTCTTCTTCGCCGGCTTCTGGATGGGCAACGGCAAGTTCGTGTTCAAGCGGGGACTGAGCCACTTTATCTCCGGCATCTCCACCTTTGCCAACATGGTGGTCTTCCTCCTGCTGGGACTGCTGGTGGTGCCCAAGAGCATGGTGAGCGTCTGGGGCCCCGGCCTGATTCTGGCCGCCGTGCTGATTTTTGTGGCCCGCCCTCTGACGGTGTGGCTGTGCACCCTCTTCTTCAAGTTCTCCACAAGGGACCGGCTGTTTATCTCCTGGGGCGGTCTGAAGGGGGCGGTTCCCATCATCCTGGCCACCTATCCCGCTGCCGCCGGTCTGGACGGGGACGGCATGATTTTCAACATCGTGTTCTTTGTGGTGGCCCTGTCCTGCCTCCTGCAGGGGGGCACCCTCTCCTTCCTTGCCAAGAAGCTGGGACTTTCCATTCCGCCCCAGATTCATTCCCCCTATTCGCTGGAGCTCTTTGCCCTGGACCACACGGACATTGACGTGGTGGACACCCTGATTCATGAGGACAGCCCCCTGGTGGGAAGGCGGCTCATGGACCTGCAGCTGCCCCACTCCATGGTGATTTCCTCCATCGTGCGCCACGGCAAGCTGGTGTCTCCCCGGGGAGCCACCGTGCTGGAGAACAACGACATCGTGTTCTTCATGGGAAACCGGCGGGAGGTGGAGCAGGTCATCATTTCTGGAGGAGCCGAGATTTTGGTGGAAGGTGCTGCCTGCATGCTGCCGGTAGAGCATGAGGCTGAGGCGGTGGAGTGGCCCAAGGACTAGGGGCTTGCAGCGGGAATGCGGTTTGCTCCCGTCTCTGCCCTTTGACCATATCCGAGCAACGTGGTATGATTGCGCCCTATGAGAACTGAACTGATTAAGGATATTCTTGTTTCTGAGCCTGACGGAAGAACAATTGTCGTCAGCGGTTGGGTGCGCACCAAGCGTGAGTCCAAGAACCTTGTGTTTTTGCAGGTAAATGATGGCTCCTGCTTTGCCTCTTTGCAGCTCACTCTTGACCGGGAGAATCCCGGCTGCAAGGATACCCTCAATCAGCTGGAGGCAGCCCTCAAGTCTATCACTACTGGTGCCAGCCTGCGGGCTACAGGACGGCTGGTGCCCTCTCCCGCCTCCGGCCAGGCGGTGGAGCTCCAGCTGGAGAATCTGGAGGTGCTGGGCCAGGCTCCGGCGGATAGCTATCCCTTGCAGAAGAAAAATCACTCCATGGAATTCCTTCGGGAAAACGCCCACCTGCGTGCCCGCACCAATACCTTCGGAGCCGTGGCCCGCATGAGGAGCCAGATGGCCTACGCCGTCCACACCTTCTTCCAGGAGCGGGGCTTTCAGTACGTGCATACCCCCATCATCACTGCCAGTGATGCCGAGGGTGCCGGAGAGATGTTCCAGGTGACGACCCTGGCTCTGGACAAGCTGGCGGAAAAGGCGGTGGTTGCCGGTTCCAAGGGAATGGCAGCGGAGAAGGCCGCCAACCTGGTGGATCATTCCAAGGATTTTTTCGGCAAGAAGGCCAGCCTCACCGTGTCGGGCCAGCTGGAGGCGGAGACCTATGCCACGGCCCTTTCCCGTGTCTACACCTTCGGCCCCACCTTCCGGGCCGAAAATTCCAACACTACCCGCCACCTGGCCGAATTCTGGATGATTGAGCCGGAGATGGCCTTCTTTGACCTGGCGGACAATATGGATTTGGCGGAGGAATTCGTCAAGTACCTGCTGGACTGGGCCCTCACCAAGTGCGCCGCCGACATGGAATTCTTTGACCAGCGGATTCAGAAGGGGCTGATTGACACCCTGAGCCACGTGGTCAGCTCCGACTTTGCCCGCATTACCTATACCGAGGCGGTGGCCCAGCTGGAGAAGAATGCCGACTCGTTCCAGTTCAAGCCCTACTGGGGCTGCGACCTCCAGAGCGAGCACGAGAAGTATCTGACGGAAATGGTCTACAAGAGGCCGGTCATCGTCACCGACTATCCCAAGGAGATAAAGGCCTTCTACATGAAGCTGAACCAGGACGGAAGGACGGTGCGGGCTATGGACGTGCTGGTGCCGGGACTGGGCGAGATTATCGGCGGCTCCCAGCGCGAGGCCGACTACGACACCCTGCTGGGCCGCATCAAGGAGCTGGGATTGAATCCTGACGACTACTGGTGGTATCTTGACCTGCGCAAATTCGGCACGGTGCCCCACTCAGGCTTTGGTCTGGGATTCGAGCGGCTGTTGCTCTACGTCACGGGCATGACCAATATCCGTGATGTGATTCCCTTCCCACGGGCGCCAAAGCTTGCGGAGTTCTAGGGTGTCGGTGGCTTTTAAAGGGGGCTTTCTTCCCAATATATGCGTCATGTTTTGAGAATTTTGTGGCGACAATATACTAAGGAATTGTGCCGTGGGATATGTCAAGAAAAAAATGCTGGGCCTTGTCTTTGCCCTCTTTGTTGTTGCAGTCGCCTTTATCCTCCTCTCCATCCTGAATTTCTACCGGGTGCTCCAGCAGAAGGAGTCCGTCATCCAGGAGGAGAGACTGCATGACCTGTCCCGCTTTACCAGCAGCTACATGGATGTCAAGCTGGAGGGCTACCTCAGCACGCTCTACGGCTTGTCGGACCTCATCCTGCTTGAGGAGCGTTCCTGGAGCCTAGTGCGGGAGCGTCTTAACGCCATTGTTGCCCGGCAGGAATTCCAGCACATCGGCCTCTCCGCTCTGGACGGGCAGGTGTGGGCCACCGATGGAAAGGATGACTTTACCATCGACATCAGCGGCAGGGCCTACTGGCCGGAGCTCTTGGAGGGAAGGGCGGTCGTCACTGACGCACAGGACTCTCTGGTTTCCGCAAACCAAATCTTTGTGGTGGCGGTTCCCATCCTGAACAGAAAAGACGAGGTTGTCGGCATTGTCCACGGGGCTGTGTCCCTGAATGAGTTCCAGGGCTATGAGGCCTCCCGCTTCGGTTTGGACACCTACTTGACCTTTGTCATCGACAGGAGCGGCTCCTTTATCCTGCGTGACTACAAGCATCCGACCTCATGGAGCTACGAGACGATATTCGAAGAGCTATCCCAGCCCGGTAGCAGTGGCGACGCTGAATCCATCCGTCGTCACCTCCAGGAGAGGCTCCAGCTCCAAACGAAGGCAAAGATTATTGGCGAGGACTATATCCTGTGCTTTTACCCTCTGTCGCTCAACGAGTGGTACACGGTGGTGCTGATGCCCAAGGATGAGATTTCCCGCCACGTGGACACCCTGCTGGACAATAACATCAACATCCTGATGGTCTGTGTCATTGCCCCTCTCATTCTGCTGTGCATCATATTCTTGTTCTTTCTGCGCAAGGAGATAAGCGTCGAGCGCAACAAGGAGTTCCAGCTGAGGGAAAAACTGTTTTCCGACATAGAGGGCTTTATCCAGACTGATCTCAGCGAGGACAAGGTGGTGTATTGTTCCCAGGCCCTGGGTCTGCCTTCTGAGACTATGTCCTTTTCCCACCTGATGGAGGTGTACATCCATGACTTTATCGACGAGGATTACCAGGACAAGCTTGGGAGGCTCTTTTCCGTTGACAACCTCTTCGAGGTGTTCTCCAAGGGCATAGGCCACATTTCCCAGGAGTACCGGGCGAACGACAGGAAGGGAAGGAGCCGCTGGTTCCAGTGTGATGTGCACATGGAGGAGGACTATGAGTCAAACCACGTGCTCGTGTACTTTATCATCCGAAACATAGACGAGAAAAAGCGGATGGAGAATGCGCTCAAGACCAAGGCCGAGCGTGACGCTCTGACGGGCCTCTACAACCGCAGCGCTGCCACCAACCTCATCAATGTGTTCCTGCACCTGCACACCCATGACCCCAAGGTGACCCACGCCTTTGTGATTCTGGATTTGGATAACTTCAAGGTTCTCAATGACACTCTGCTGCACAAGACAGGAGACAGGGCCTTGCAGGATGTGGCAAAGATACTCCAGGGCTTCTTCCGCAAGGAGGATGTGGTGTGCCGTCTCGGTGGTGACGAATTCGTGGTGTTCCTGAAGAACATCAGCCAGGACCACCTGGAGTCAAAGCTTTCCATCCTGATGAAGAGGCTTCAGCTCACCTATTTTCAGGATGACAGGGAATCAGGGGAGGAGTCACGTGGCCTGTCGGTAACTATTTCGGCGTCTGCGGGATTTGCCATCGCTCCCGCCAGCGGAGTTACCTTCCAGGAACTGTACACGGCGGCGGACCAGGCCCTGTACAAGGCAAAACATGCCGGCAAGGCGACCTTCCGCATGTTCCACACCAGCTGAGCCTGCCGTACCTGGCCGGGTGGCAGGCAGCGGAAGTGCGATTTCTGTTTCCTGCTGGAAAATAAGTTGTTGTTGTAATAGAATATGCCGATTCTTTAACCGGGAGGGGTTATGAAGAGATTCTTCTATGTGGCCTTGTTTTCTTTTGCCTCAGCGTTTGTATATCCGCTCGACTTTCCAGTGGGCGGGGATTATATCTTTAGAGTTACGAACCCGGAGCTGCTTTCCGGTGCAGGTTCCTCTGCAGGCGGGGCCTTTTTTAGCTCCGGTCCCAGTTCCATCGTCATCAATCCTGCTTTGACTGCAAATGACCAGCGCATCATGCTGAATCTGGGGTACACGGCCCTGTTTAACACAGGACAGGACTCCCGCTTTGGATCAGGAGCCCAGGTTGCCATGCTGGTGCCCAGCCGCTGGGGGGTTTTCTCCGCCGTTGCGGATGGAATCTTTTGCGAGGTGGGCAAGCTCCAGCAGACAGGCAATGTGGTGAACATACGGGGGGGCTTTTCCAAGGATGTCACGGAGCGGCTCTATGCGGGATTTGCCTTTAGCGGCGGCCTTCGATGGGCGGACTCCAGGGACTGGCACCTTGCCCTGGACCTAGGATTTATGTACCGTTGGGGAGACCTGGGCTTTCTCAGGGACACCCGGATCTCCGGTGCCCTGACCGGCTTGGGCAAGCCCTACGAGTTGGGCTTGCCTAGCATCGCCACGCCAAAGGCCGGCATTGCGGCTACCTTGTTTTCTGTGGCAAACGATAATGTGGCCGGGGGCTTTTCCGCAGACCTTTCCTTTCCCATGTTCATGAACATGGTGCTGGATGCTGGCCTCCAGCTGCGGCTTGCCAAGATGATTACCGTCAAGGGGAGCTGGCAGTTTGATGTTCGGGACACGGCCAAGAAGAACTACAACCTGCTGCCTGCAGTCGGACTGACGGTTCGTTTCGGCATCAATACGAAGAAGAACCAGTTTATGATAGACAAGGGCTGGCAGCAAAGCGAGATTACCACCAGCGGTGCCTGGCAGTACCTGTACGAGGAAGTCCATGCCGTTTCCGCCGGAGCTGCCATCAACCTGGGCCTGCTGGATACGGATTCCCCTGAGATACGGGTGTGGAACGAGGAGTAGGAGGAGTCGATGAAAATTTTTGTCTTTTTGACGGTTGTTCTGGCGGGTCTGCTCCTGCCAGCTGTAGCCCAGGAGCGGGTGGAGTATATCTCCCCGAACAATGACGGCGTACAGGATCAGCTGGAGGTTCCCATGTCCATCAAGGACCGGCGCTACATCACCGAGTGGCAGTTTATTGTTACCGACGGGAGCGGGGCGGTGGTTCGGACCATCGGCAACAAGGTGAGCCTACCTGAGAAGCTTACCTTCAAGACCTTCTTCACCCGGCTTTTTTCGGCAAAGAGAGGTGTGGATGTGCCCAAGACCCTTGTTTGGGATGGAACCATGGACTCAGGGGAGATAGCCCCCGACGGTACGTACTTTTATCACATCTCTGCTGTGGACGACAACGGGAATGCCAGCAAGACGGAGTCGTACCAGGTGGTGGTGGACAACACGCCGCCCGCCATCAATCTGGCCCAGCCAGTTTCTGACGACGACAAGATTTTTGGTGAGGGCCGCAAGCAGGAATTCAATGTGCAGCAGTTCGGTTCTCAGGAGGACCTGTGGACGGGCAGCTTCCAGGACACGGCTGGCAATGTGGTGCGTGGCTTTACCTGGACCGCTGCTTCCCCTGCGGCCTTTTCCTGGGACGGACGGGACGACCAAGGAGTGCCGGTTGCCGACGGGGTGTATACCTATACCATTACTGCCACCGACCGTGCCGGAAACAAGGCTCCGGCAACTACAATTGCCAACATCATCTATTCAGGGGAAAAGCCTGTCACCAATATCCTGATAAATGGCAGCCGCTACTTTTCTCCCAACGGAGACACGGTGCAGGACACCATGCTGTTCGATGTCACCATTCCTGCCGGAAGTGGTGGTGCCGCCGGGGGCAACCGGCTGGTCCGCTGGAGCATCGACATTGCCAGTACCTCCGGTTCTGTTGTGAGGAGCTTTTCCGGTACCGACAATCCCCCCCCTGTCCTGCTGTTTGACGGATCGGACAGCAATGGCAGGGTGCTGCCTGACGGCAGCTACCAGGCTATTGTGCGGGCCCAGTATTCGAACGGATATGAGACGGCACCGCTGAAGTCTCCGGTCTTTATCCTGGACACTGTGGCTCCCTCGGCCACCGTTCGCTCCGACTCCACCATCTTCTCCCCCAACGGCGACGGGCGCTTGGACACCCTTACCATCCATCAGGAGGCTTCCCTGGAAAAGGAGTGGCGGGGAGAAATCCTT
>CALEFI010000138.1 GCA_937876905.1 uncultured Treponema sp. | reverse complement strand
GGGCAAGCTGCCGCTCCACCTGGGCGGGATCCATGTTGTAGCCCTCGGCCTCCACATCGGCATAGACCACCCCGCCCCCAAGATGGCAGGCGGCGGTGGCGGTGGAGACAAAGGTGTAGGGCGTGGTGAGAATCCTTCCCGGCGAGTCCCTTTCATTGGGGGCGGCGCAATCTGGGTGGAAGCCAAAGGAAGCCGTCCTGCCGCCAACACCGCAGGCCAAATAGGCCAGCTGGAGACCGCTGGTGGCACTGTTCACGGCCAAGGCATGGAGCTTTCCCTGACAGGAGCCACCACTCTCAAAGCCAGTGTCCTCATGGTGCGGTCCACCGGCTGGATGGCTCGTTACAAAGGCGGCGAATTCCTCCTCAAAGGCCAGGGCTTCCTTGGCAGTGGTGAGCCAGCCGGAGCGCAGCACCCGCAGTACAGCCTCCTCCTCCTCCTCCCCAATGGCGGGGACGGAGAAGGGAATGAAATCAGCCTTGGACTGGCTTTCAGGCAAAGATTCCGTCCTATTCCTGCTCATCGTAGAACTCCTTCAGCGAGGGGACGGCATCACAGAGCACATCCACCAGGTATTCCGCATTGCGGTACACCGCTGCCCTGGCCGGGTCGAAGGTGCACACGGGGGCGAGCGCCGCCAGCAGCTCCTGCAATTGCTGTCCCATGGAAGAGCTGCGCAGCCGCAGGATCTTCGGGTATTCCGTGGGGGTGGGCTCCTCCTCCTCCAGCCACAGCGGCTCGTCCAGCCGCTCGCCCTTGCGCAGGCCCGTGAGGATGATGTCCACGTCCTTATACGGCTCGTAGCCGGAGAAGCGGATCACCTGCTCCGCCAGCTCCAGGATGCGCACCGGCTCCCCCATGTCCAGAAGGTAGGTGGAGCCATTCTGCCCCACCCCACCGGTCTCCAGCACCAGCGAGCAGGCCTCCGGGATGGTCATAAAGTAGCGCTTCATCTCAGGATGGGTGACGGTGAGGGGCAGTCCCGTCTTCAGCTGGTCCATGAACACCGGCAGGACGGAGCCTCTGGAGCCAAGGACGTTGCCAAAGCGCACAAACATGAAGGAATCCTGCACATTGGCCTTCTGCGCCGCATCCAGCACCAGCTTCTCGCACAGCATCTTGGACACTCCATAGACCGACACGGGAGAAACAGCCTTGTCGGTGGAAATCAGCACAAAGCGATGGACCCCATGCTCCAGGGCGGCGTCCAGCAGGTTCTTGGTGCCAAAGACATTGTTCTCGATGACAGCCACAGGATTCTCCTCCATCAGCGGCACGTGCTTGTAGGCGGCGCAATGGAAGATGACATCGCAGCGGAGCTTGGAGACAATGTGGCGGGTATACTCCCGATCCTTCAGGTCCCCGATAACCGGGATGATGGTGGCCTTCTCCCCCACTCCCTCCCGCTGAAGGGTGCGAAGCTCACGGTCGATGAGGTAGATGGAATTCTCCCCGTGCCCCAAAAGGTAGAGCCGCTGGGCGCCGCCATACAAAAGCTGGCGGGCAAGCTCCGAGCCGATGGAGCCACCGGCCCCGGTGATGAGGACCCGCCTTCCCCGAAGATAGGCCAGGCTCTCCTTCAGCGGGATGGTAACCGGGGTGCGGCCCAGTATGTCCAGCGGGTCGATCTCACGGGTCTGGATGAAATGGGCGCTGCCGTCCACAATCTGGGAGATGGCAGGAAGAATCTTTATGCGGCTGAAGCCCTTCTTGCGCAGGCCGTCGTACACCGTGCGGATCCTGTCGTTGGGCGTGCTGGGCATGGCGATGATGGCCTCATCCCCGTCCTCGAATCCCAGAACGGGAATGGTCCTGTCTATGGGACCAAGCACCGGAATCCCGTCGATTTCTGTACCTATCAGATTGGCATCGTCGTCAAGGAAGGCCGCCACCCGGCCGAAAATCTTCTTGCGGGCAATCTCCTCCGCAATCATCTGACCTGCAAAGCCGGCCCCAATTATGTACAGCTTCTTTCCAGCCTGCCCTGTCATACCACCTCCCACAGACACAACATTTTTCTATCTCATCCCCATCATCCAGCCGCCGGCTCCTTGTCCGAGCCAGCTCCGGCCGCAGAAGCCCTCTCAATTACCTCGAAGGCCAGGTCCAGATGGAAGGACTCGCTTGCAAAGTCCAGCTGGATCTTCGCACGCTTCTTGCGCCGGTCCACCTTCACGATATTGCCCTCCATCCCCATCAGCGGGCCGTCCACCACCACAATCCTGTCCTTCTCATTGAAGTACACCAGGGAGCTCTCGGCAATGCCGTCACCACCCATAAAATGCACCAGGACGGCCAGGTCCCTCTGGCCCAAGGGCCGGATGTCCGTGTTGCTGCGCAGGAACCGGCAAAAGCCCGGCCCGTGGCGAACCAGGTCGTACAGGGAGCGGCCGATTCCGGCGGCCTCCACAAAGACATAGCCGGGAAAAACGGGGTACAGCTCCTGGAGCTGCCTTCCCTGGCGGCGGATGGTGAGGCGGCGGCGGGGAAAGAAAAAACGCACGTCCTGCCGGAAGCCCTCCTGATGCCGCAAAACCCACCCAATGAGGGCCTCCTCCTGCGAAGCCACCACCTGAACCGCATAATAATTCATATAGCAAGACTATAGCACACAAAGGCCGTTTCTTTCAACGAAAAGCGGGGAAAATAAGGCGAGTTTTGCAACTAGTTCTAATCCCTAAAAAAAAAAAGTCGATATATAAAGCGGTATACCCATAAAATGTAGGGTATACTGAACAAGCTCCTTGGGAACAGTTCGTTCCGGGAGTAATTTTTGACGGCGAAATGCGTTTTATCGTCGGGGGTGGGAATGTACAAAAGAAATCCGCTTGTCCGGGGGCTCTGCCTCCTGTTCTGTCTTGCCGCATTGCCCGCAGGGGCCACCACTATATCCATCCAGATAGTCCAGATGGATGACGCCCATGGGGACGTGTCCGACTCCTCCCTTCTGATAGAGGAATCCATCATGGACTTCATGTTCGCCCAGGGATACATCGTGTCCAACTCTCCCATCATCCACAGCAAGGAGAAGGCCAAGAACGGCATGACAGCCTCCCTGGAGGATGCCGCCAACGGAAGCGCCGACTACCTGGCCTACATCACCGTGTACTTCGACCGGAAGCGGTCTGCGACACCGGAGGGCAATCTCCTGTCCAACATAGAGCTGGCCCAGTGGAAGCTGGTTGAGGTGCGTGGCAACAGACAGCTTGACGCAGGAACGGAGCGGCCCGGCCTGCTGGTGGAGGTGGACGACTCGGCCACAGGAATCAGTACCTTCGCACAGAAAGTGGCGGAGGTCATCAACACCGCATTACGGAAGAAAATCTAAGGAAAGAGGCATAGCGTATGAGACGGCTCATTTTTACACTGGCAACTGTTGTATCAATTGTATCCCTTGCCTTCGCAGCCTCACGGCCATCCCTTGACGGAAGGGCCGTGGTAGCGGAGGAGGGAGTCATGCCTGCCGGCCTGTTCGCCAAGACGGTGGGCTACCTTCCCGGCGACAGCGTCAGCGTCACGAATCCTGCAACCGGCATCACCATCAACGTGCTGGTTCTCGGCTCAATCGACCCCTCCGCAGGAGTCGCCATCCTCCTCTCGCCGGAGGCAGCCGACAAGCTGTTCATCACACCGGAGACCCACACCCAGGTCAAGATCACCAAGCGAGTCGGAATGCTGGACGAGTCGGTCTCCGGCTCCGGCACCCTCGTCGGAGACACGGCTGCAGGCGGCCTCCTGCCAGGGGCGGTGAAGGACAGCCTGGACTCTCGCCTGGAGGCTGTGGACGAGACACTCGGCCCCACCCCCATGACGGCGGAGGGCCCGGTGGCAGGGGAAGCGAGCCCCAAGCCAGAGACGGAGCCAACCGAAGACAAGGCCTCGGACCTGGTCCTCGTGGTGCCGGAGGAGCCATCGGACGAGGAGGAATCCCCCTCCGAAAGCGCGGCCGGCTCCGCCGAGGAGGATTCCCTCAATTTTGATAACCTCACCGAGCAGGAGAAGGCCGCAGTGCTCGCCTTTGTCGATCGGATCGATATTCACAACAGCGAAACCGTGCTCAAGTACGGCAATGCCGCGCAGATG
>CALEFI010000137.1 GCA_937876905.1 uncultured Treponema sp. | reverse complement strand
CGTCGTACACCGCTCCCATGGGCTGCCAGATTAGCTCGGACACCAGCTGGGACAGATCCTGGGAAGGAGCTGTCCTGAGCCGAAAGGATCTTGTCCCTCGACGGCGGAAATCCCTGCATCCAGCCCATGACATTGGGGTTGGATGCCTCCGCATCCAGCGGCGGCATTGAGCTATTTGAGGCCATTTCCTGGCCCAGGGACTGGGCCCCCAGACTTCCCAGGGCCAGCCCGCAGACGAGGGTGGCGGCAGCCGTCAATGCAATGGTTCGTTTCATACGCGTGCACTCCTAACATGGTTTTCCAGTGGGCTACCCCGCCCTGAGCCGGATCCGCCCAAGCGGACCGAGGTCTCACCTTTAGTGTAGTGCGGAGAATTTACGGATGCAAATCAGATGGGTGTGAGGTGAATTTGGAATTGTCCCCAAGAGACAAAGTGACCGGTAGATTTCACAACAACCTCATATCCTCAGCAAATTCAACGTTCCTACACTCTGTATTGAAGAAATGAAAACCCCAAATTTTGTATTTATTATCATCGGCAAAGGTAATTGTTGGAATTGACTTGTCTCTGAGGGCAAGCAGGAAATCTTCTTTCCATTTATCCGAATCAATCAAGTGTATGCCTTTCGGTTCAACAAAAACAATCAGCTGCTCAAACGAATCCATCCGATTTTTGCACAAATACAAAATATAATCAGGCTCAAAATCTTCTCCACCTTCAAACGCATACAAATGAATGTGGCGTTCATTGCGAATCAAATAAATTTTATTGTACTTGCTGCGCAAAGTGTCCACGTAGTCTTTGAAATAACGAACGAAGGCTTTTTCTTGTGACGTGCCGTAGTTGTCGTTAAATACAAACCAATCTTCAACGGACAAGTCCAAACGATTTTCCCCCATGGAAGCGTCGTTTTGCGACATACCTTTACCGCCTGCAATCGGCGTGTAGTTTACACTCTTATCCTTAAGAAATTCGCTTAAATAATGCGCCCTAAATTCCGTCGTGCCTTCCCATACCTCTTCAATAGCAGACACTGTAACCGCAATTTTAGAAAGAACGCTTACACAAGCCTTATAAATAATGCTCATCGGCGGCATTTGGTGCTTTGACGTAATCTTAATTTTTATATCACCTAAATAATTGCTCTCCGTTACAAAATCGTAAGTTGATTTTACGTTCGGGAAGTATGATTTTAAGATATTGGACTTAAACACGTCAAACTGTCTTAATGCACGATTTACGGTAGAATAATCAATGGAAGCAATTTCCTTAAATGTTGTAAGATATTGATACGTTTTTACGCTTACGTCGGAAGAAACCTCTTCTAAAACGACATCTTCGCCACCTTTACCAACGGCGATTGCCACTTCGTAAATTTTATCCCTTACGGACGGCAAAAGTTCGTGTACGTCATTACGGCTTTTTAATACTCTTTCGTTGGTGAAAACGTAACCCCTGCGATATAAATCATCGGCTTTGTTGGTGTCCAAATAAGACAAAAATTTATACTCCCAAGGCTTCTTGAAAGGCCATATAGTTTTCTTGGTCGCGCCTGGAACAGTACACTGCAAATTCAATGGTCTTAAAGGCCTTGGCATACTCTCTGGCCAGTTGAACCATCACCTTAGATACCACAAAGGGATTGTTCCCAAAGGCCCCGCAGCCAAAGGCTCCAAGTATCAATATGTCCACCTTGTTTTCCACTGCAACATCAAGAATACGGGTGCCCCTCTTGAGATGGATTGCAGCCAGCTTGTCCACATCAATCAAGGGAACATCCTCTTCCCCCAGGGCTTCCATTAAGTTTCCAAAGTATCGATGCAAATTCGGTGCCGCACAACTAATTACATCCACATCATACCAGTCCTTTTCTTCCATGGCCACAGGCTTTGCCACATCGGTTTTAAACACTGTTACATTGGGAGTGTAAATCAGATCGTCATTATGAAGGGAAGACAGTCCATTCCTATGGGGAAGGTAAAAATTTGTCCACAACTCATCCTCGTCAAGACAAAAATACAGGGTGGAGCAGCGGCACAGGCATTCTTCCTGGGCGCTGACACCACGAACTACACCACCACCAGGATTTACAGCAGAGGCAAAATTCAGAACACAAACCTTTTCCCCCGCATACCTGGGACTACGAATATATTTTTCTGCCGCCTGAAAGGTTCTGTGCTTTGTAAGCACCAGTTCAGCAGGCTCACAAAACCGTTCAATTCCCCGTCCACTGGGAACAGCATCCCTTTCCAGTATCAATCTTTGGCCATTCCGACTGGCAACAATGCTGTCCATCAGCCTGGGAGTATCCCGGCACATTTCTACAGTGTCCTCAAAAACAATAACATTTGATTCTGTACTCATATCTCCTCCCAAGTGCAGGTTCCCTTCATTATATCATAGGATTTGGAAAAAGAAGAGAATTTTCCTGTGACCTGATGGAATGTTGAATCCTAGCTCCAGAAATCTAGTTCAGTAGTAATGCCAATGGACTGCGCCTTGAACTCTGGCTCCTTGCCTTCCTTTTTCTGGTCCGTGTAGTCTTTGAGAGCCTTTACAACAGTACCTGCCAAAAGTACAATTACAGGAATATGGATAATTACCATGGTTCCTTGCAAAAGGTCAGCAAGGTTCCAAACCAGGTCCATCTGAACTATGGCTCCAACCAGCACCAAAAGGCTTGCCACAATTCTAAAGCCAATCAAAAAGGCTTTGCTGGGGCTTTTCTTTAGCAGGTACTTGAGACAGCCCTCACAATAGGAATAATTCCCGATAAGGGTTGTAAAGGCAAATAGACACATGCTAATGGCAATGAAAACCGGACCAAAGCCTCCCAGAGTAGAGCCTAGGGATTGCTGAACATAGGCAGCTCCTGCAATTTCTGCAGTGGGAACCACATCAGACATCATACACATAAAGGCGGTGGCAGTACAAACCAGCAGAGTGTCGATGAAAACAGAAAGCATTTGCACCAGCCCCTGCTTGACAGGGTGGGAAACTTCAGCAGTAGCCGCCGCATTGGGAGCAGAACCCATACCAGCCTCGTTGGAGTAAAGGCCACGCTTTATACCGTACATAAGACAGGAACCGGCAAATCCACCAAAGATAGCCTTGAAGTTGAAGGCATCAGCAAAGATATTTGAAATCATCTGGGGAAATCGGGAAACATTCATAAAAACTACCACGAGGGAAACACCAATATAAATTATTCCCATCAGAGGAACCAGCAAGCTAGAAACCCTTACCAGGTGACAGGCTCCACCCATAATGGAAAGGGCAAAAAGCACTGTCAGGATAATTCCAATGATGAAGGGGGTAGTCTCAGCGTGATAGAATGAAAAACCTGCAAAGGTAGACTGAAGGTTAAAGGATGCCAGGGCATTGTAACCCACGGCATAGGTCAATAGAATAATTACCGAAAAAATTACTCCCAACCAGCGCCTGCCTAGGGCTGCCTCCATATAATAGGAAGGACCACCGTAGCTTGTTCCATCAGGATTCCGGCGCTTGTAAATCTGAGCCAGGGTAGACTCTACAAAGGCAGAGGCACCACCAATAAGGGCAATGGCCCACATCCAGAAAATGGAGCCAACTCCACCCAAACAGATGGAAGTTGAAACACCAATGATGTTTCCTGTTCCAACTCTACTGGCGGTAGAAACCATGAGGGCTCCAAAGGAAGAAATGGAGTTCCTATCCTTTGGCTTGTCAGTTACTACTTGGATAGACTCCCTCAAAAGACGAAACTGCACAAACCTTGTACGGAAGGACAGGTAAAATCCACCAAGAACCAAAAACAAGGGAACCCATGGTGAATACAAAAAATTACTGACACTTGAAATTATAGAATTGAGAATCTGCATAGTATAGCTTAGCACAGACAGTTCCCCATAATCTAGTAAAACGACAAAGCAAAATCACAAAATTCTCCAAAAAATCCTCCAGATGATTTACCACTAGTACTTTTGGGAGTTTTTTGGGGTGGATTTTCTCTGTAAGGCCGCCGTGTTTCGCTCCCAGAACACGCCGTCGGTATAGCCCTGAAAAGAACATCCCTGTTGGATTCCCAAGCCTGTTTGTCAAGATATAGTGTGGAATCAGAATTGGTATCCTTCAATCTTTTGGGGAAGGTTCCAAGAGTGACAAAGGAATCAGCATTTTCCAGGCATTTTCTGTAAGGAGACTCTTCCAAGGCGGAACGGTCAATTATCACATTCTCATCAGCATGTACTGGAGCCACATCAAAGGTCCGATATGCAACATCAGAAACTTCCCGGATAAATTCCTTGGTGGACTCTTTCCAGAAATTGTAGATGAACAAATTGTGCAGCTTCTGGACAGTCTCCTCATTTTTCACTGCATACCCATTCATTTCCCCGTCAAAAAAGAAGGCGGCGGTTTTGTGACACAACAGATAATTTCCACGGATGTGGGGAACTTCCCGGACAATGCAGTTCTCCTTCAACAGCTCCAAGGCACTCGCCTTCTGCTGCACATCCTTAATGAGAATGTATATTCTAAGGCCATGATTCTGCCGCATCTCATACAACAAATTCATCAGCTCACCACTAAAAGCAGTTTCTGCCACAAGGCAGACCGTCTCAGCCTGCTTAAGTGCAGATTCAATTTCCTCTCGTAAGGAAGGAGCCTCCGTTATTTCTGTGTCTGAGACTTGCTCAACAAACACTTTTTCCAGTGTCTTGCTGCTAAAATCCTTGGTTATGGTGAATGTCTTTGACTTTGCCATTATTTTTCCTCCATCAATTGTTTTGCCACATCAAGCACACCTTCCGACTTAATCCTTGAAAATGTCATTTCATGTACCGTTCCCTCTGTCTCCATTGTAATATCCTCTCTAATATGCGAATGATCTTTGTCAAACCGAAGCTGGTCAAGTTCTGCTGTTAGTACCCACCATTCTCTCTTCCCGTCAGTACGGACAAGCTTGAAGTAACGGTCATGGACAGTCTTAATATCTTTAACTTCGCGCTCCTTTACCTCCAAGGATTGACACTCCTTCATGGTATTAAACCACTTTTTATCACTTTCCCAGAGCTGAGGATTATCCTTGGGCCGATCAACTTGTCCAGTTGTAAAGAGCCGCACCTTCACTCCAAACTTGCTCTCTATGCTCTCGGCAAACAATTTGACAGCACGGGCATTCCTGCCGTTGCCGGCGGTATACTTGCTGAGCATACAGACAGACTCAACTGTCCGCTCCTCTCCAAAAACCTTCAGCACCAAGTCACAGAATGAAAGCTTTTGGTTGGTCAGATTCACCACATGTTCCTTTTCGATATACGGTGTGAGCGTATCTTCTGGTGACAGGTCTCTATATGCCTGGAGATGGAGATAAGGAATGGGATTCTCCTTCTGGATCTTCTTCGCATAATCCACCAAGTCTTGGTAAACATCCTTTGTTGTTTTCATGATTGGTGGACAAGCAGGAAACGTTCCATTTAGAGAAGTAAACAAACGCTGGAATTCACTTATCAAACGGCCTGTCTCCCCGTAGCCAAGATACCCTTTTTCAGATTTCTTCAACAAAAATTCCTTCAATAACACCAGGGCTGTTGTCTCATCATTAATGTACATAGACACCTCCTCAATGCTGGCAACACCTTCCTTGTTGTCAAGCAAGATGTCATCAAAGGAAAAACGCCCCCTTTCAAAGAAGGTGTTGAGCCAAGGCTTTCCTTGCAATTCAACCGCATCTTTCACCACAATTTGAATTGCCCTAGTGTCTTGATGTGAAAACTCAAAAACAGCTTCTTTCTTCTCCTGCTCTTCCAACAATTCCATGGCGTCAGATTTCTTGATAATGGCAAATTGAAGAGTAAACAACTGTTATTGTCCATCATCATTCCTTCCATTACCATATTATAGAGGTATTTTTTCCATTGGTTGACATTTTTTGCATGACTGACTTCCCCATTGTTACTTTTCCACCCGCTCTTCTCCCACTCCCCCCACCCTCCCCCTTGATTCTTTCCATAGAAACAACTATACTGTTACTATAGATAGATACAAGGAGCTTTTATGAGCCACAAGGAAATCCCCTACAAGATTTATCTGGGCGAGAGGGAGATGCCCCAGGCCTGGTACAATGTGCGCGCAGATATGAAGAACAAGGGCTCTTCCCTGCTGAATCCAGTCACCCACCAGCCCATGACGGCCCAGGAGCTGGGCAAGGTCTTTTGTGACGAGCTGGTCAAACAGGAATTGAACGAGACAGACCGCTACATTCCCATTCCAGAAGAAATTCTCCAGTTCTACCGGATGTACCGCCCCGCTCCCCTCACCCGTGCCTACTGCCTTGAGCGCAAGCTTGAAACTCCGGCAAAAATCTACTACAAGTTCGAGGGAAACAATACCTCCGGCAGCCACAAGCTGAATTCCGCCATCGCCCAGGCCTACTACGCCAAAAAGCAGGGGCTGAAGGGTGTCACCACCGAGACCGGTGCCGGCCAGTGGGGTACTGCCCTTTCCATGGCCTGCGCCTACCTGGACCTGGACTGCATTGTCTACCAGGTGAAGTGCTCCTACGAGCAAAAGCCCTTCCGCCGGGAGGTCATCCGCACCTACGGAGCCCAGGTCATTCCCTCTCCCTCCAACACCACCGCCGTTGGTCGCCAGATTCTTGAGGAATTCCCCAATACCGACGGAAGCCTGGGTTGTGCTATTTCAGAAGCTGTAGAGGCAGCCACCACCCGAGAGGGCTACCGCTACGTGCTGGGAAGCGTCCTGTCCCAGGTGCTGCTGCACCAGTCCATCATCGGGCTGGAGGCAAAGCTTGCCATGGACAAGTTCGGCATAGTTCCCGACATCATCATCGGCTGTGCCGGCGGTGGCTCCAACCTGGGCGGCCTCATCTCACCCTTTATGGGAGAGATGCTGCGGGGCGAGGCGGAGTACCGCTTTATTGCCGTGGAGCCCGCCTCCTGTCCCAGCCTCACCCGTGGAGTCTATGCCTACGACTACTGCGACACCGGCCGTGTCTGCCCCATGCAGAAGATGTACACCCTTGGCTCAAGCTTTATGCCGGCGGCAAACCATTCAGGTGGACTGAGATACCACGGCATGAGCTCGGTGCTGTCCCAGCTGTATCACGAGGGGCTAATGGAGGCACGCTCCTACCAGCAGACGGAAATCTTCCAGGCCGCCCAGCTCTTTGCCCGCACCGAGGGAACCCTCCCCGCACCGGAGAGCAGCCACGCCATCAAGGCTGCCATGGACGAGGCCCTGATGTGCAAGGAGACGGGAGAAGAAAAAACCATCCTCTTTGGACTTACCGGCACCGGCTACTTTGACATGAAGGCCTACGAGTCCTTCAACAATGGCACCATGAGCGACTATGTTCCCACCGACGAGGATATTCGCAAGGGAACCGATGCCATCCCCCGGTTTCCTGGGAATGAATTCTAGGATGTGGCAGGGCCTTGCAACCAGGCCATTGTGAATAATCAGGCCGAGTCTGCCCCTTCAACTACAGGAAGGGACTCGGCCTTCTCCTTTTATCTCACCCTTCTAGGGCCTGCTGGAAGGCATGGTAGTTTTCCTGATTCCAGCGGGAACAATAGACGGCAAATTCGATTGCATGGAAGCAGGAAGCATACTCCCGTGCAAGATCCACCATCATCAAAGCCACCACCCTGGGGGCGTTCATAAAGGCACCGCACCCGAAGGCCCCCAGCACCAGCACCTGGCTGTCACAGCTCTCCCTGATGCTCTCCATCAGCCGCTGGCTGTCCCTGCACCGTATCCTTAAAGACAATGATATTTTCCATCCTCCCCATGGGAATCCTCCTTTTCAAAGCGGCTTTCCACAATATTCCACAAGATTGGAAAATCCGTGAATGTCAGGACGGATTCTCCTTCTCAGCGGAAGGGGCGGATTCGGCATCTTCCTTTTCACTCTCCCCTCCTTCTGTGCGGGCCCGGCTCATGTGAACCAGATGTATGGTGACGCAGATGCCGATGAAGGCCAGCAGGCAGGTGAGCCACAGCCGCCCCACCAGCACCATGGAGACGGCCATGGTAGCCCACAGGTACACCAGGCTCCTTATCAATGTCTTGCGGGAAATGCCCTTGCGGTCCTTGTAGTTCTCGTAATGCTCCCGAAAGAAAGGAATCTTCATAGCCTTGGCCAGCATCCGTGGATTGCAGGAAAGCAGCCAGGCGGAGAGCAGCACGAAGGGCGTGGTGGGCAGCACCGGAAGAAAGATACCCAGAAAGGCCAGCACCAGAAAGAACACCCCCAGCGTTACCATGATGACCTGCTTCATCCAATCCTCCTTCATCAAGCGGCAGCTTGCATTCTAGAGCATGGCTGGAAGGCTGTCAAGTTTCCGTGCCGAGCTTTCCAGAGCCTGTCCAAAGGCCATGTCCTTTTCCCTGCCCCAAATAAAATCCTCTCTCTCACTGAGGAAAGCCGAAGGAAACCAAGTCGCCAAGCCTGAGCTGCGAGCAGCTCCCCTTGTAAAACACCAAAACTTTTCCCCGCAAAACGCATATTTTCACCGGATTCTAGCCATAATAATGGTAAAACAAAAGCCCGGAGGAACTATGCTGACCACAAGACAGGAGCCTGAAGGATTCAAGAA
>CALEFI010000136.1 GCA_937876905.1 uncultured Treponema sp. | reverse complement strand
TTTGTTCCCGCAGGAAGCGCTCGCCATTGTAGGTGGCCATGCAGACGGAAATCATCGGCTATGTCCCCAACAAGTCTTCATAAAAGGTGCCAAGCTGCGGATACACGTTCTCCCATAGGAAGGAACGGGAGAATGCGATGAGCCTGCCATCGGGGGCTGACTTGGACAAGCCGTCAAAAATGGAGGTGGCCTCATCAAAACTGGAGTAAAACAGATTCCAGTTTCTTTCCGCATAGTCTGTGATGCCACTTATCTCAGGAATTATGGAGACAACGCCCAACGCCTGTGCTTCAAGGAGCGCATTGTTCGCCGTGGCGAATGTCAATGGGAGGAAATTATAGTCACATTGGGACAGCAAGGAATAATATGCGTCGTCATCAAGCCAGGGGCATACCACAACATTGCCAAGCTTCATGAGCCTTTCCCTGTTCTCCAAGGACTGCCCGACGGCATAAAACCGGACGGGAAGCTTCTTACCCAAGCAGTACCCTGCCATCCTGTAGAACGTCTCGAAATCACGGTAGTTCATGCCCGAATAAAAGATATTTACCGCGTCAATGTCAAAGCCATCATATATTCTGCCTGTGAACTGTGGTGTCGGAAAGCCATGGGGAATGAAGCTCGCCCGTATGTCCAGGTCACGCAGCCGAGCCGCCTCCGCCTTGCTGAGGGCAACCACACCATCATAGGACCTCAAGATCCCCACCCTTCTTGCCGGAAGCGCCTCTGCCTTCAGATGTATGGTGGAAACAAACCGTGCACGGGATTTCCTCGGCTTCTGCCGGAACAGGCAGGAGTCTCCATAGAAATAATGTATGATGTCGAAGTTGTCCCTTTCCTGCCGGGCAAAATAATCCAGCACCATCAAATTCAATCTCTTGCCGCACCGCCCCACAGGTATGCACCCCAACGGAAGGGTCCCTGCGTCCAGATATGATGCCCCAGGATAACGGGCGATATAGTCATATCCTGCGAATTTCGAGTGGTTGCGGTCCCGGTAGCCCGCATACAGGATCCTCATACACTCAACCCCACCACATTCGCCATAGAAGCGTACACATCCTTATCACAAAACAACTTTTGCCTCCTGCAAACAATGACATTAAAATCACTTCTCACCAATTTTACGCCCTCCTCTTACAAGACGCAGAAACGAATAGCCGCCAAAACCATTGCGTTCAAATATATGTCTTTTGGCGGCTATTCGGTTCAATACAACATGGCGAATTTTTCCTCTGCCATATAACCCACAAACACATACATCATAGTCACCTGAAACAATATCATTATATTGTTCTTGCAAGAATTCCAGCTCCACCCAGTCATCGCTGTCCACAAAGGCAATCCATTCCCCCCTGGCGGCATCCAGTCCAGCGTTGCGGGCAGCACTCACCCCGGCATTCTCCTGATGAATCACCACAAACCGGCTGTCCTGCTTGGCATACTCGTCACAGATGGCACCGCTGTTGTCCGGGCTGCCGTCGTCAATGAGGATGCATTCCCAATCCGTGAAGGTCTGGGCAACAATGCTGTCCAGGCAGCGGGGCAGATACCGCTCCACCCTGTACACCGGCACGATGACGCTAATTTGTGGGTTTTCCGTAGTCATAAGAATCCTTTGGAGAATTTACCGTATATTCATGTTGTGCTTTCTGAACGAGAAGCTTGGGCTGTTTGTTCCGGAAATCGGATTCCGGAGCCTGGCATCTGGCTCAAACATGCAGGTGGCAAGCCCCGGATGCCGGCACCCTATGGAATTTTTTAATTCAATTAAAAAAGCAGGCTGGGGGAAAGGCTCAGGAACTCCTCCAGCCCAATGGAGCCTGCGGAGGCAACGTCTTGTGCGCTGACCACATACACCTTTGCAGAGGGATACCTTCTCTTGAAGACCTCCATCCCCCTGTTTCGTGTCCTGCAGCCACTTTTGACCTCTATGCCGCACACAGCGTCCCCCTTGGCAAGCACAAAGTCCACCTCGTCGTTGCCGTCCCTCCAGTAATGGACTTGGAATCCCTCCAGGATGCCGCTGTTCAGAAGGTGGACTCCCACACAGGACTCCACGAACCGTCCCCATAGGTCGGGGGCGGCAACCACAGCCTCGAAGGGCTTTCCCACCATGGAGGCCAGCAGGGCATTGTTGTACACCTGCAGCTTGGGTCTGGACGCCCGGATCCGCTGCTGGCTCCCCGAATATTTTTGCAATCCCCCAAGCAGCCTGCTCTGGTCCAGCAGGCTCAGGTAATGGGAGAGGGTCACGGTGTTTCCTGCATCCGTCAGGGTGCCCAGCATCTTGTTGAAGGGAAGAACCTGTGAGCTGTACACAGCTCCCACTTCAAAGAGCTGCCGCAGCAGGGCCGGCTTGGTGATGGTGGTGAGCATGAGGATGTCCCGGGAAATGCTAGTTTCTATAATTGAATCCCTCAAATAATTCCGCCATCGCTGCTGGTCGTGAATGAATTCGGCACTCCCTGGATAGCCTCCGAAAAAAACATACTCCTCCAAGGACAGCCCAAAGGCCTCCTTCATCTCCAGAAAATTCCAGTGGGGAATTTGAATCAACTCAAAGCGTCCGTGCAGGGATTCTGTAAGCCCCTGCTCTATCAAAAGTCGGGAGGAGCCAGTCAGAACCACCTTGATGTTCAGCTTGTTCCTGGTGTCCTCATCCCACAACTTCATCACCACTTCGCTCCAGTTGTCTATCTTTTGAATCTCATCAATTGCAACAAGGACTTCTCCTTGATGAGCTTTTGCCTTGAGGCGGGCTGAATTCCATATCTGTTCAAGCCACACAGCCGAGGCATTGAACACAGCATCCGCACTTTCATAGATATAACTGTGTCCGTACTTTTCCAAGAATTGGAGAATAATTGTTGTCTTTCCCACCTGCCGAGGACCAGCAAGTACCTGTATACATTTCCGTCTCTCTGCAATCCTTCTCTCCAACTCACCAATAAATACGCTTCTTTCCATACATTTACCTTGTGCACTGAGTAAAATTACTCAGTGCACAAGGTAATATTACTCAATCAACGGTGAAAAATCAACACCGGCACGATGACGCTAATTTGTGGGTTTTCCGTAGTCATAAGAATCCTTTTGAGAATCTAACCGTATATTCATGTTGCACATTCTGAACGAGAAGTTTGGGCTGTTTATTCCAAGGGTTATTCCAAGGATGGGATTTTAGGCTCTGGCATTCTGCCACTGTCTGCAGTAAGGTGGCGAAAGCCCAGTGCCAGCCCCCCTATAGATTTTTCAGTTCAACACAAACTTTAGGGAGGCAGCTACAGACTCATTGTCAGTATTTAGATAGCCAATTTCATTCGGGAAGGTAGATTTAATGCCAGCAATAAATTCATCTGCCCAAGAGGGAGCCAAAACCTTCACCTGAGCAAAATCTAGCTCTATCTGTTCGTTAGACTCCAAATCAGGAAAAATGTATGCTCTTGCCAAGGCGAAGGCTTCCTTACCAGCAGGACGGGACATCAACACGTCCCCGAATTTGTGCATTTCAAGCCTCATCACTTCCTCCTCCGAAAGTCAAGATTGCC
>CALEFI010000135.1 GCA_937876905.1 uncultured Treponema sp. | reverse complement strand
GAAGCAAGCCTTTGAGTGGTACCGGAAGTCCGCCGAGGCCGGGTATGCACGGGGCATGAGGCTTCTTGGAGAGTGCTATGAGGAAGGCCTTGGCGTGGAAAAGGACGAGGCTCAAGCTTATGAGTGGTACTGCAAGTCCGCCGAAGCCGGCGATGCTTATGGCATGGCACTTCTTGGATGGTGCTATACGGAAGGCACCGGAGTAGAAAAGGACGAGGCTCAAGCCTATGAATGGTACCGCAAGTCCGCCGAGGCCGGGAATGCAGAGGGCATGAGGCTTCTTGGGTTGTGCTATGCGGAGGGCACAGGTGTTGGGAAGGACGAGAAGCAGGCATTCGAGTGGGGCCGTAAGTCCGCCGAGGCCGGGGATGCACGGGGCATGGCACTGCTTGGCCAGTGCTATGCGAACGGCACCGGCGTGGAAAAGGACGAGAAGCAAGCCTTTGAGTGGTACCGTAAGTCCGCCGAGGCCGGTGATGCACGGGGCATGGTACTTCTTGGCTCGTGCTATGCGGAAGGCAAAGGCGTGGAGCAGGACGAGGCTCAGTTCTATGAGTGGTTCCGTAAGTCCGCCGAGGCCGGGGATGCACGGGGCATGAGGCGTCTTGGCTCGTGCTATGAGTATGGCACCGGCGTTGGGAAGGACGAGGCTCAGGCATTCGAGTGGTACCGGAAGTCCGCCGAAGCCGGGGATGCTTATGCCATGGCACTTCTTGGCCTGTGCTATGAGTATGGCACAGGCGTGGAGGAGGACGAGGTTCAGGCATTCGAGTGGTACCGGAAGTCCGCCGAGGCCGGTGATGCACGGGGCATGGCACTTCTTGGCCTGTGCTATAAGTATGGCAAAGGTGTTGGGAAGGACGAGGTTCAGGCATTCGAGTGGTACCGTAAGTCCGCCGAGGCCGGCGATGCAACGGGCATGAGGCTTCTTGGCCTGTGCTATGAGTATGGCACCGGCGTGGAGGAGGACGAGGTTCAGGCCTACGAGTGGTACCGTAAGTCCGCTGAGGCTGGGGATGCTTATGGCATGGCACTTCTTGGAGAGTGCTACGAGGAGGGCAAAGGCGTGGCTAAGGACGAGGCACAGGCCGCTGAATGGTACCGGAAGTCCGCCGAGGCCGGCGATGAATGGGGCATGTTGCTTCTTGGCCAGTGCTATGCGAACGGCACCGGCGTTGGGAAGGACGAGGTTCAGGCATTCGAGTGGTACCGGAAGTCCGCCGAAGCCGGGGATGAAGATGGTATGGCACTGCTTAGTCAGTGCTATGAGCAGGGCAAAGGCGTGGAGCAGGACGAGGCACAGGCTCAGTATTGGAAGCAGAAGGCAATCGAAGCCGGATGGGAAGAGGAAGCCTGAGTAACCCCACCCAACAGGAAATTTTCCACTGGATTTTCCCCCAATTTCCAGTGGAAATTCCCTCAAAATCCAGTGAATTCTCACGGAATTTCCAGTGGAAATTCGCTGCATTTCCACAGGAAAATTGAGCTACGGAGACACCAACAAACTAAACAATAACCCGTCATTACAGGAGGAACAGATGACAACAGGAAAATTCGACATTGACAGCAAGGACTTTGACCTTGAGGAATGCATGGCCCAGGCACAGCAGGGCAACCCCAACGCACAGGCAAGCATTGCCTACTGCTATATTCGAGGCAAACATGGTCTAAAAAAAGATACGCCCAAGGGCTTTGAGTATCTTCAGAAATGCTTTACGTACCTTTGTAAGTCTGCAGAGTCTGGAGAGGGAAGAATCATGGCACTTCTTGGATCGTGCTATAAGGATGGTGCTGGAGTAGAAAAGGACGATGCTCAAGCTTATGAGTGGTTCCGCAAGTCTGCCGAAGCCGGGGATGCTGATGGCATGGCATGTCTTGGATGCTGCTATGTGGAAGGCACCGGAGTAGAAAAGGACGATGCTCAAGCTTATGAGTGGTTCCGCAAGTCCGGCGAAGCCGGGAATGCGATGTTCCATTTTTTTTTCAGTGAACGTTAATTTTAGTACCGCAAGTCTGCCGAAGCCGGGGATGCTTATGGCATGGTACTTCTTGGGTTGTGCTATGAGCATGGTACAGGCGTTGAAAAGGATGAGGCCCAAGCTCAGTATTGGAAGCAGCGGGCAATCGAAGCTGGACGGGAAGAGGATTCTGATTAATTCTTACTATCCCATCCCAAAATAAAAATTTTCCACTGGATTTTCCCCCAATTTCCAGTGGAAATTCCCTCAAAAACCAGTAAATTCTTGGGGAATTTCCAGTGGGAATTCGCTGCATTTCCACTGGAAAATTGAGCTACGGAGGTATTATGAAATTTTATTACTGCGAATATTGCGGCGTAAAGCAGCCCAACCTGAACCTGCTGGTAACGGGCTCCTGCCTGTACAATCCAGACAGGGCTCACGGCCGCCACAAGCTGTACGAGGGCTCGGAAAAGCCCCTGTACCACTGCAAGTATTGCGGGGCAAAGTATCCCAACCTGAAGCAGCTGGTGATGGGGGACTGCCTCTACAGTCCCCACCGCAAGCATTCCCCCGCATTGTAAGGAGGCGTGGCCATGAACAAGGAGCTGTATCCCGCCAGCGAGCACCACCTCATAGACCAGCTGCATTCCCTCTTTTCCCGGTGGCGAAAGGCGGTGGATGCTGCGGGGCTGCCGGGGCTTTCCGGGGATCTGCATGTGACGGATGGATTGTATCCCCGCTACACCATGCAGAAAATCCCCCTGCTGTTCATCGGGCGGGAGACACTGGAGATGGAGGGTGAGGATTACATCGACGTGCTGTTTTCCGCCTACAAGGAGCAGCGGGTGGCTGGCACCAGCCTGAACGGGCACAAGTTCCACTCGCTGATGCTGCGGCTTGCCTGGGCCGTGCAAAACCGGCTGCCGCCCTGGGAGCAGGTTCCTCCTGCAAGCGACCTGGCGGAGCAGCTGGGAATGGAGGGGGGATTCAGCTTTGCCTTTATGAACCTGTCCAAGCTCAGCAACGAGAGCGGCAGCTGGCAGGCGGACCGCAGTCTCATAAGCCGCTTCATTTCACTTTCCTGCCCCCAGCCGTCAGCGCAGTCCTCCGCTGCCAGCACCAGAAATCCTCCCGGCAACCTCATCCTGGAGGAGATAGGACTCCTTGCCCCCCACCTCATCATCACCATGAATATCGGGGAGTATTTCCCCCGGATTGGCAGCTTCCGCCCCGTGGAGTATGGCCCAGATGTGAGCCTCTACCAGCTGGAGCTCCCGGATGGCCGCCTGGTGCCCGTGGCAGACACCCACCATTTTTCCGCCCCCGGAAAATCCCCCCAGCGGGACTACTACCAGCCCCTGGTTCAGCTATGGCCCAAGACGGGGCTGTGACCGCTTGCCTGGGGCCGTGGTTCCGCAAGCATTCCCCCGCTTTGTAGACAAGTCCCCTGCCCCTTTTCAGCCTTGCCTTTCGGGATGGGGTGGTGTATAGTTTTGGCAAGGAGGTGCGGTCATGTCGTATGAGGCTTTGGTACGTCAGATTGATAGTCTGACTGAGGAGCAGCGGCAGGAGGTGTTTACCCTAGTGCATTTTCTGCTGGAGAAAAACAAGGCTGCATGTGAAAGAAAGTCCTCCTGCAGGGGGCTTGCAAGCATGTATGCAAGACCAGAGCTGATTCAATTCGAGGGGGAGGTTGCCGCCTCCACCTTCGACGGGAAATGAGATGACATTAATCGATACAAACGTCATTCTCCGGTACATATTGAATGACATTCCTGACCAAGCAGATAAAGCTGAAAAGATAATCAATGCTGGAGCAGGTACCCTACCAGAAGTCATTGCTGAAGTGGTATACGTTTTGACGAAGCTTTATTGTGTTCCAAGGGAACGGATTGCCGAGATTATGTGTCCGCTTTTTGACGAAGTTGCCATTCAGTTGAAAGAGGTGATGGTAATGGCTTTGGAAATATTTTCGAAGACAGCCTTGGATTTTGTTGATTGTATTCTCATCTCTAGAAACAAGGTTTTATCCGAACAGGTGTTCTCATTTGACAAGAGGCTGAACAAGCAGTTGAATGTCTCCGACTAAGGGTTCTTCCCAGCCTTGCCTTTCGGGGTGGGGTGGTGTATAGTGGTGCGAGACTTGGTGCCGAAGGGGGTGAGTGAATTGGTGGATGCTTCTTTTTTTGATAGGGTGCATGACCGGCGGGATTTCCATAGTGTAAAGTATGGCATGGTGGAAAAGGATGTGATTCCCCTGTGGATTGCGGACATGGACTTCCAGTCTCCTCCTGCCGTTGTAGAAGCCCTTGAGCGGGTTGTCCGCCACGGCATTTACGGCTACAGCGAGGGTGGCAGCGACTATGACCAGGCGATTGTCGGCTGGTACCGGACTCGCTTTGGCTGGGACATAGACAGAGCAAGCCTTGTGCGTGTGCCTACGGTGCTGTTCGGTATGGCCGCTGCCCTTCGTGCCATGACAGAGCCGGGGGATTCGGTTCTGATTTTCCAGCCTGTATACCATCCCTTTGCGCGGGTCGTGCAGGAGAACGGGAGGCGGCTGGTGGTAAGTCAGCTGGCCTTGCGGGATGGCAGATATGAGATGGACTTGGAGGATTTCCGGCAGAAGGTTCAGAGTCAGAATGTCCGCCTCTGCCTGTTTTGCTCTCCCCATAATCCGGTGGGCAGGGTGTGGACTTACGACGAGCTGGAGGCATTCGCCAAGGTTTGCCTGGAGAACGGGGTGGCAATCGTCAGCGATGAGATTCATGGGGACTTTGTGTATCCGGGCTACAGTCATATTCCGCTGGAGACGGTGGACAAGGCCCTGTCTGAGTGCCTGGTAACTTGCACGGCTCCCACAAAGACCTTTAACCTGGCGGGACTCCAGGCTGCGAACCTCATGGTGCCTAATCGGAATCTGAAGCGGGCCATTGTCAAAGAATGCAGTGCTACCGGATGCAACGATTTGGGGCTCATGGGCCTTACTGCTACCATTGCGGCCTATCAGAAAGGCGGCCAATGGCTGGATGCCTTGCTGGAGTATCTGCGGGGTAATTTCGGCCTGCTCAAGGCATCGTTGGAGGGCCTCCCGATTTCTGCCCTGGAGCTGGAGGGAACCTACCTTGCCTGGCTGGATTGCAGGGAGCTGGGGCTTGCTTGGGAGGAGCTGGACAGGCTGTTTTTAGGCAGGGCCAGGGTTTTCCTTCACAACGGGAGAACCTTCGGGGCTGGAGGCGAGGGATTTATGCGGATAAACATTGCCTGTCCTCGTCCTGTTCTGCGGGAGGCCCTGGAAAGGATAGGGGGCACAATCTCTTCCTGACCTGTGGCCATGACGGAGCCGAATCCCTGTGAGAAATTCCTTTAGCCCCCCTTAATCTTTTTTTGTTAATTGGGTATAATACGGCTTTAGTATGGATACTAAAGCATATATTGTGCTTGCCAATGGGCAGGTCTTTGAGGGGAAGAGCTTCGGTGCGGCCGGCTGCGTTACCGGCGAGGTTGTCTTTACCACGGGGATGACGGGGTATTTGGAGACCCTGACGGATCCCAGTAACTACGGACAAATCATCTTGCAGACATTTCCCCTTGCGGGGGACTATGGCATCATCCGGGAGGATGCGGAGAGCTGCAAGGCTCATGCGGCGGGATTCATCGTGCGGGAATGGTGCCGGGCGCCCTCCAACTTCCGCTGCCAGGAAACCTTGGACGCATATCTGAAGGAGCAGGGGGTCATCGGTGTGTACGATGTGGACACACGAGCCTTGACCAAGCTCCTGCGGGACAAGGGAACGATGAATGGAAGAATTGTTTCCTTTAGCGGAGACCCGGAGCTGGACAAGGAGGCCTCCGCTGAGTTCCAGTCAATCATGCATAACCTTATATTAAATCCAAGTCTTGAAAAACATGCCGGAAAGCTTCGGCTTCTTGAACAAATCAAAGAACATAGAATAGAAAATCACCTTGAGGCTGTTTCTTGCAGTGCAACAGGCTTGCAGAAAGGGGCGAGGGAGGTTTTTGAAGAGGCTTTAAAGTACGGGGCTGTCCCTGTGGATGCAAATGGCAAAAAATATACCTCCTACGAGGCGGCTGCTGCTAAGACCGGTGGTGCCAAGGTGGTGCTGTGGGACTTTGGTGCTAGAGTCAGCCTTTCCCAAGAGCTGCAAAAGCGGGGCCTGGAGGTGGTAGCCGTTGATGCCTCTGCTACCTGTCAGCAAATTCTTGGCATGAAGCCTGCTGGCGTGGTGCTTTCCACCGGCCCTGGCAATCCCGCAGACTGTCAGAGCATTGTGGATGAGGTGGCCGAGCTTTGCGGTAGCCTTGTCCCGATATTGGGAATTGGGCTGGGACACCAGCTTTTGGCCTTGTCTCAGGGGGCACGGACGGAGAGGCTGCCCTATGGACATCGTGGAGAAAACCAGCCAGTAAAAAATCTTTCTACAGGAAAGGTGATTATCACCAGCCAGAACTGTGGCTATACCGTGGCCACCGATTCCTTGCCAGAAACGGCTGTTCTCACCTTTGAGAGCGTGAATGACAAGACCTGCGAGGGCATCCAGTACCGCAGCTTCCCCGGCTTGTCCGTTCAGTTCTATCCAAAGACCACTGGTGGCCGTCAGGATACTGGCTTTGTTTATGACCAATTTGTGAATGCTGTTGCGGATCGGGCGCAGTAGGTGAGGAGGATAAAATGCCATTGAATCAGAATATACGCAAGGTTATGGTGATTGGTTCCGGCCCCATCGTTATTGGGCAGGCTGCCGAATTCGACTATGCGGGAACCCAGGCATGCAAGGCGCTGAAGGAGCAGGGGCTGGAGGTGGTGCTGGTGAACTCCAATCCTGCCACCCTGATGACTGACAGCAATATGGCCGATGCCATCTACATTGAGCCGCTGAATCTGGACACCATCAAGCGCATCATCGAAAAGGAGCGGCCCGACAGCCTGCTTTCCACCCTGGGCGGCCAGACTGGTCTGACCCTTTCCATGCAGCTGGCAAAGGAAGGCTTTTTGGCTCAGCATGGAGTGAGGCTTCTGGGGGCGAGGCCTGAGACCATCGACCGGGCCGAGGATCGCCAGATGTTCAAGGACACCATGGAGGCCATCGGTGAGCCGTGTATTCCCTCCACCGTGGTGACAAGCCTGCATTCCGCCCTGTCCTTTGCCGAGGAGATTGGCTATCCGGTGATTGTGCGCCCCGCCTTTACCCTGGGTGGAACCGGCGGCGGCATCGCTGCAAACGAGGATGAGCTGCGGGAAATCGGACAGAACGGTCTGCATCGTTCCCCCATCCATCAGATTCTGGTGGAAAAGTGCATTTCCGGCTGGAAGGAAATTGAGTTCGAGGTGATTCGGGATAGCGCTGGAAATGCCATCACCGTCTGCTCCATGGAGAACTTTGACCCGGTGGGCGTGCATACCGGCGACAGTATTGTGGTGGCTCCCGCCGTCACCCTTTCTGACAAGGAATACCAGATGCTGCGCACTGCCGCCTTGAACATTGTCTCCGCCCTGGAGGTGGAGGGCGGCTGCAACTGCCAGTTCGCCCTGAATCCCACCAGCTTTGAGTACGCTGTCATAGAGGTAAATCCCCGTGTCTCCCGCTCCTCTGCTTTGGCTTCCAAGGCCACCGGCTATCCCATTGCCAAGGTTGCATCCCTCATCGCCATCGGTCTGACACTGGACGAGATTCCCAACGCCGTCACCAAGACTACCATGGCCTGCTTTGAGCCCACCATCGACTACGTGGTGGTGAAGTTTCCCAAGTGGCCCTTCGACAAGTTTGTGTACGCCAAGCGCACTCTGGGAACCCAGATGAAGGCAACCGGAGAGGTCATGTCCATCGGGGTATCCTTTGAGCAGGCGCTGATGAAGGCGGTGCGGGGGGCCGAGATTTCCCTTTCCACCTGTCGCCTTCCCGCCTTTATGGAGGAGAGCGACGAGGATATTATCCGCCGGGTGGGAGAGTGCACCGACCAGCGGCTGTTCGCCATTTACGAGGCCCTGAGCCGCGGCATCCTTTCTGTGGAGAGGATTCACGAGATTACCATGATTGACCCCTGGTTTTTGGGCAAGCTTCAGCATTTGGTGGATGTTGATGAAGCCATGTTCAACATCAAGGTGGGCGGAGGGGAGCTTTCCCCCGAATTCTACCTGGAGCTGAAAAAGCTGGGCTACCCCGACAGCGTGATTCAGTCCATGACTGGAATCCGCATTCCCGGAGGGGGCGGGGTGCTGGCTTTGGCTGAGGAGGCAGAGCGGCTGCGGGAGGCGGGGGAGCTTGCCCATCTTCCGGCCACTTATAAGATGGTAGATACCTGCGCCGGCGAGTTCCAGGCCCAGACTCCCTACTTCTACGGCGGCTACGACAAGGCTAACGAGGCCCAGGAATTCCTTGCGGCACAGGACTCCCAGAACTGCGTGATGGGACGGCAGAGCAAGGGACGGATTCTGGTGCTGGGCTCCGGTCCGATTCGGATTGGGCAGGGAATCGAGTTTGACTACGCCTCCGTCCAGTGCGTGTGGGCCTTGAAGAAGCTGGGCTACGAGGTTGCCATCGTCAACAACAACCCTGAGACTGTCTCCACGGACTTTGACACTGCCGACCGCCTCTACTTCGAGCCCCTGACCCCGGAGGATGTGATGGGCATCATTCGTACCGAGCGTCCCCTGGGAGTGGTGGTGGCCTTTGGCGGACAGACTGCCATCAAGCTCACCAAATTCCTGCATAGTCAGGGAATACAGATTTTGGGAACCAGCGCAGACTCCATCGACATGGCGGAGGACCGGGAGCGCTTTGACAATCTTTTGGAGCAGTTGAATATCAAGCGGCCCAAGGGCTTTTCCGTGCTGACCATGGAGGAGGCCCTTAAAGCCGCTGAAAGGCTGAATTATCCGGTGCTGCTGCGTCCATCCTACGTGCTGGGCGGCCAGAACATGATTATCGCCTTTACCGAGGATGATGTTCGTGAGTACATGAAAATCATCCTCTCCCAGAACATCGAGAACCCGGTGCTCATCGACAAGTACCTGATGGGAATCGAGCTGGAGGTGGACGCCATCTGCGACGGCGAGGACATCCTGATTCCCGGCATCATGGAGCACATCGAGCGGACGGGAATCCATTCCGGCGACAGCATCGCCGTGTATCCGGCCTGGAACGTCAACGACATCATGACAGAAAAGGTTATCAACCAGTCTCGTCAGCTGGCTCTGGCGCTGGGAACGAAGGGGCTGGTGAACATCCAGTACCTGGTGCACGACAACGAGCTTTATATCATCGAGGTGAACCCTCGTTCCAGCCGCACCATTCCCTACATCAGCAAGGTGACTGGCGTTCCCATGGTGGAGCTTGCCGTGCGTGCCATGCTGGGGGAGCGTCTGCAGGATATGGGCTATGGCACGGGATTGTATCGTATTCCTCCCTACGTTGCGGTGAAGGTTCCCGTATTTAGCTTTGAAAAGCTGATTGATGTGGACACCCATCTGGGCCCGGAGATGAAGTCTACTGGTGAGGTGCTGGGCTTGGCCCGAACCCTTGATGAAGCCCTGTACAAGGGGCTGGTGGCGGCAGGCTACCGTATGAAGAAGAGTGGCGGAGTCCTCATCACAGTGCGGAAGAGCGACCAGTTCGAGATTGTGGACACCGCTCGCCGCTTCTACGATCTGGGCTTCAAGCTCTATGCCACCGAGGGAACGGCCAGGGTTATCAGCGGCTTTGGCATGGAGGTGCAGGTGGTCAACAAGATTCATAAGAATCCCGATGACAACATCCTGACCCTGCTGGATACCGGCGACATCGACTATGTGATTTCTACCTCCGCCAAGGGGCGCATCCCCACCTACGACAGCGTGAAGCTGCGACGTAAGACCGTGGAGCGGGACATTCCCTGCCTCACCTCCATCGACACGGCCAACGCCATCGCCAGCAGTCTCCAGAGCCGCTATTCAACCGAAAGTTTGGAGCTGGTGGACATCAACCGGCTGGACGACCAGAAGCTTCGGCTCAGGTTCGCTAAGATGCAGAGCACTGGCAACGACTTCATCGTGTTCAACGCCATCCATCAGGACATCATCAATCCGGCCGGCCTGAGCGTGCGGCTCTGTGACCGTCGTACTAGCATTGGAGCCGATTCCTTGGTGCTGATTACCCGCTCCGAGGTGGCGGACGCAGGGATGCGGTTCTTCAATCAGGACGGGTCGGAGGGCATGATGGGCGGAAATGCCATCTGTTGCGTGGCCAAGTACTTATATGACAATAATATTGGGGGATTGCAGGAGCGATGCGCCGCCATGCCTGACCATACCGCAGAGATTACTGTGGAGACGGCGGCGGGGGTAAAGCGGCTTTTGGCCTACACCCAGAGCGGCCAGGTTTCCTCTGTGCGGGTGGATATGGGGGCGCCGGAATTCGAGCCAGAGGCGTTGCCTGCCTTGATGGAGTCCGGCCCCGTCAAGGGAACGCCGGAGGGCATCAGAATTGTTGGCGGGGAAGGGGAGCTGCCTGATAGCTCTGCCACCGACTGGAATGTGGTAAGCGGGCGGCTTCCCTGCAAGGCTGTGGTGAATGCCCCCATCACGGTGGATGGGCAGGAGTACACGGGAACCATGGTCTCGGTGGGAACGCCTCACTGCGTGGTGTTCAGCAGCTTTGTGGACAAGATTGACGTGGCGGCTATCGGGCCACTGTTTGAGAACCACCAGCTGTTCCCCAAGCGGGTGAACACCGAATTCGTGAGGGTGGTGGGCCGCAACCGGCTGAAGATGCGGGTTTGGGAGCGTGGCAACGGCGAGACTCCCGCCTGCGGAACCGGTGCCTGCGCTGCCGCCATCGCCGCCGTGCTGAACGGATTCTGTCCCATCGGGCAGGACATCACGGTAAAGGTGCGGGGCGGCGAGCTCATCGTCCGCTATACCGGCGAGACCGTGTATATGACGGGAGCTGCTAAGCTGGTATACACCGGCGAGATTGAGATTTAAGTAGCAGAAATGAATTGCAAGGGACTCCAGGAAGGAAGTCCCTTGCTTGTCCTTGAACTGGGACTGAAGATCGGTGAGTCAGGATATTATGAAGTTCAAGAATTTATATTGTCGTGGCTTGACAATATTGTCCAAAGATGATAGCATACTAAAATATCACGACGCAGGGTAGAGCAGTTGGCAGCTCGTCGGGCTCATAACCCGGAGGTCGCAGGTTCAAGTCCTGTCCCTGCTAAAAGGAGGCCATCCATCTGGATGGCCTCCTTTATTTTAAATCTGGAAACTTATCATCATCCGAATTGGAGGGGCGGTTCTTGTAAGAACACGTACTGGCTTGTGCCAGGGTTCGGCGATTTGCAAGCGGACGGAAGGTCTACAGGTCTATCCGCAAGCGAGAGGGCAAAATTGCAGTGGGCTTGGTTCTGTTCGGGTAAGAGCCGATGTTTGAACATTCAATTTTGTATCTGTGTATATGTGTGTGTGGGGGGGAGGCTAATCTTTGTTCAACTCTAAATCTGCAAAATAAAAATCTTCCTTTTTTTTATTCATCAATGCTATTTCTTTTAATTTTTGTATATACATTTCTACCAAGCTTCTACTTTCCTCCGTATTGATAATACCATAATAAATTATTAGCTCTCTGATTGATTCTATATGGTTACCTGCTGCAGCAATTTTAAACCAAACGGTTGATTCTCTATCATTCTTCTTTATTAGATAATAATACATTCCTAATCTATATGCAGCTTCATAATCACCATCTTTGGCTGCTCCTTTTAAATGGTATATTTCCCAAAATGATAGGTTGTATTTTTCCCATGATGTTTCAGGTTGTTCTGGATACATCATTACATATCCTCCTGCCATCAGCATTAAAAATATAGCTACCTTTATTTTGCGGAAAAGCATTTGAATGTCCCTCGTCTTAAAATTAAACGTGATGCGTCTCCATTCTACCCTCAAAACACTCCCTTGGCTAGCAAAATTCGGATGAAACAGGGGAATTTCTCTCTTCCTCCCATCAATTTGTATTTGTGGGAGTGAGGGGAGGATGAGAAATTCTCTTATAGAATTAAACGAGTGATATAGTTTTTTATAAAAAATTCTGTTTATGGGAGAACGAAATGAAGAACAGCCCTCATTTATTGCCCATCACTCCATCAAATTTCAAAGTATCTAAATTAAGCGTACCTATGTTTATTTTGCAAGTTGTATCATACACTCCGTAACTTAAAATAATCGTTTCATCAGATTTAGAGTTTATATCCAAGAATAATGTTTTATGGGGATAATTTTGCCTATATTTATCAAAATTTAATTCTTTTATCTTCTTGAATGTATTAACATTATAAATTGTAATGTCAAGTGGATACTGACTGGATGGTAAATCCAGTCCGAATATATCTTCAATATCAGTGTTTATCTCTGCTTTGGCAAGGGAGGATACTATGATATAATCCTCGATTATGTAGAATGTGCTTCCTGACATTATATCGGTATAGATAAATTCTTCTGTATCCGACTCAATGTAACATAACCTTCCATATTCAGGGATTCTTGACTTAGTACAATCAATAAAAAAACACTTATTTTTAAAGATTTTATATCCGCGATATTGAGAAAAAGGGAGTTCAAGTTTTTTGTTATCTTGAACAAATACTTCGAATTGCATTGCCTCAAAATTCTCATTTATCTTAAAAAAGGAATTGGATGCTGTACAATAACAAAAGAAGGCCGTATAAAAAATAATTAATATAATTTTTTTCATTTTAATCCTCCAATAAGATAACTCTTATTTCTTTTAAATTTTCGTCCATTAAATGCTGATGGGTCTTTTGCAAATAATTTTTTATCTGAATTAATTTTGTCAGGAGTGTCGTATCTGTCGGCATTTGAAAGAGGCCGTCCATAATATTTCGAAGATGAAAATATATTTGCGAAGGTTGTGACATAGCAACTTTCTTGTCTAAAAGTTATTATACTTGAATTTCCGACATATTTATTACGTGGAATTTACCCCTCAGAACAAAATCCTTTCCTCGTGATGCGTCTTCATTCTACCTCAACAGCTGGTGTTTGGCTAGCAAAATTCAGGTAAAACTGGGGAATTCCTCCCTTCCCCCATCAATTTGTATTTGTGGGAGGAAGGGGGAGTATACTACATAAAAACTGAAGTGCACAATAGAGCTTTTTCTAGAATTTTTCTCATTCCAATTATTAGATTTATGATTTGTGTTTTTTCTTCAGATGAAAATATAGGTGTATACTGCTCGTTATGATCGTTCATCGTAGGAAGGTTGCAACCACAAAGAAATTTCTTGTATAACTCATTGAACTCATTTGAATCACCAATAAAGTCGAATTGCAAGGTCTTTGCTAAATCACTGATGATATTCCATTTATTGAGGAAGTCGTTTGTGTTTTTATAGTCAATGGCGTTGAAATCGTACATGACTTCTGACTCAATGATAAAATCATTCAAAGCACAATATTTATAGGCATTATTTTTGGAACTGAAAGCTATGAGAATTCCACCATATCTTGTCAGAAATACATCATCAGTTTCTTCTGAACACCAAATTGAAAAAAAAATAGTTTCATTAAACCGAAATTCTATAAGGTAATACTCATTTTCACTCAAAACCTCTATCCCCCATTTTTTTAATTTATTAAATTCTGAATCAGGTCCTTTCTCATAATTATCCTTTCCATATTTTTCATCCATCAATCTTTTGGCAAACTCTTTACCCGATTCATCTATATATGGTACCTGTCCTTCAGCCCAAGTTGGAATGTCATTTGATTTTTCTTTTCCTGAACCGCTTTTGGATTTTTTGTGTTCCTTTGTATCATGATTACCTATTTCTTTGCTTGATTCTGGATTGTTAGGAACAATCCCATTTGTACTTACAGGTGAAGAATCATTTTCTTTACTACTATCAATGGCTGCATCTATGGTAACACCAACAGCTGTCGCAGCTGCTCCAGCAACAAACAGGCTGCCCAGCCATGCTCCGATGGCCTTCGCACCAGCAATGACAACGGATGTAATAAACGGAATGAGGGCTATGGCTTCCCCCGTAGGGTCGGTATACTTCACTGGATTATTCCCACCGTAGTGGTACAAATTGCTATATATGGGAACAAACCATCAATTTCATCCAAAAATGCTGCTCAAAACCCAGAAAACAGGCTTCACAAACCAGCTCTAACGTGAAAATTAACCCTCAGAACCACATCCTTCCCTAGTGATGTATCTCCATTCTACTCGAAAAGCTGGTGTTTGGCTAGCAAAATTCGGGGAAAACTGGGGAATTTCTCCCGTCCCCCGTCAATTTGTATTTGTGGGAGGAAGAAAAACAAGAAAAAATACAACGAGTATCATCCTTTAAAACTCACACTTAGTGGATGTAAGATGCGCAAGGGGATCTTGGTTTAAGAATCTTTGTATGTGATGTATTTTTAAAAAAATTATGACTCTAATCTTTTCTTCTTTGCATACAATAGACTGGCGATACGGGTACAAAAAATTGTTCATTTAGCACATCTATTCCTAGCCGTTGACAAAATAAAAGAATCTTTTCTTTATTAAACTTATCAGCAACTTTATTTTCTAGATATTTTTCATCTTCTTCAAAAAAAGCTACCGGTCCTTTTTTAAAAAATTTCCATCGATTTTCCTTTATATTGTAAATGATCCTTTCTGCATTATTTTCAAAATATGCCAAATAATAAGCAGGAAAAGGTTGCTCATCTTTAATCCTTACATATAGTGTTTTTATATCAAATTTCTTTGCTATTGTATTTATATAAGTCCATCCTCCATCAATCAAATTGTCTTCGTAAATAATAAGAGACTTATTATTCTTGTATATAATACGAACGCAATCCATTATATTGGTAATTTCTGATAATGTGGGTTTTTTGTCAGATTTATAACTTTGCATACAATTTTTTTTTGAGGCAGTAGAAAATATAACCGAGTCAAAAAAATCATCCACAGCTGTTATATCAAAAAAAACAGAAAACTTTAAATTCATGCTTATTTCTCCTCTATTCGAATGTTTCAAGATGTATAATACCATTAGGATCATTCTTTTTGATGACCTCTCCATGCCTAACAGATGAGTTTTTGTTTGTATCAATTTCCCAATAGTGTCTAATTCCCTCACTATCTGTCCATTGTAGATCTGGTCTATTCATTCCTATCTTCTTTCCATTAGAATCAACTTGTTGTTGTTTTTTTTCTTATGTCAGTTATATCAAAATCTTGTAATAATTCCTGAACTTTATTATTAATTTTCTCATCATGTTTTACACCACCATGTTGTGGAGCAAAACCACCATTAGCTACAGGTGTTTTATTTATTGTCTTTGTTGCATCACTTATTTTGTCACTAGCTGAAAGAACATCCCCAAGTTTATCTGTAGCTTTGGTGCCTTTTATTAAAGCCCCAACACCACCCGGTATTCCAGGTAGCATGACAGCGGCAGCGTCAACAACAATACCAACACCATCAATGATGGCATCCCCCATGTTGCCGTCTCTGATATTTTCAATAAAAGAAGTGACACCAACACCCAGTGAAAACAAGTCCCATGCAGTCTCGATTGCCTCCCCCGTGGGATCCACATACCGCACGGGATTGTTCCCGCCGTAGTGATACAAATCGCTATATGTGGGGACAAACCTCTAAATTCAGCCGTTTTTGCTTGGAATTGGTACTAAAACCAGAAAAGCAGGCTCCACCAACCAGTTGCTCGTGGAATTTACACTCCAAAACAAATCCTTCCCTTGTGATGTGCCTCTATTCTACCCGAAGAACTGGTGTTTGGCTAGCAAAATTCGGGGAAAACAGGGGAATTTCTCCCTTCCTCCCGTCAAGTTGTATTTGTGGGAATCCCCAATTCTTTGTTTTATTAGTTGAGATAGAATTAGGGATATTGCCCGCATCAAGTCTTTGAATTGGCACTAAATGACTTCAGAAACAGATAGGCATCTTTTATTATTCCTTTGAAATCCTCTCTGGGCAGTTGTATTTCCGAACAGGAGTTCTCCATGACTTTGCAATCTCCGTCTACAATACAGCTTTTGAATCCGATTATCCGTGTTGTATCACCATCATCAAAATGCATTACGTGTGAGCCATCATCAAAAGCTGCTTCTGGTGACCACTCCAAAAGTTTTTTTGTCTTATTTAAAAAATCTTTGTCACAGTCTGACAGATTGGTTTCACTGTAATTCTGGAGGTAATAGCATTTTGCAATTTCATTGCCATCAAAAGACTCTAATTCCATATCCGTATTGCATAGCCTTTGACAGAAATTGTATAATTCATTTGGAAGAGAATAAAGTATTGTTGCATATTGTTCATCCAGTCCATATGGTTTTCCGCAGATGTGTACGATAAATTTCCCTTCACCAATCCATTTATCGTGAAAGAAATTATTTATTTCAATTTCTATACCAAATATTTCTTTTGTACCGAATAACATCTACAACCCGCCCGAAAACTAGTTTTCGACCAAGAATCAGCTTTACAGCTACCAAAAGCAGGCTCCACCAACCAACCTAACGTGGAATTTACCTCTCAGAATCAAATCCTTTTCTCGTGATGCGTACCTCCACTTTACCCGAAAAAAAGCCCTTAGCCTAGCAAATCTTGGGGGTAGAACGGAGGATTTCTCCCTTCCTCCCATCAATTTGTATTTGTGGGAAGAAGGATAAATCAATTACCAAGCTCCTGGGAAAAGGAACATGTACCAATCGGGAGGATATTGCATCTCATTTTTCCTACATTCAATGACATAATCCAATGTTGTGGTATATTCTCTGTCATCCAAGAAATAATGAACATGTATTTGTATATCGAATCTGTCACCAAAATTAGTTTTTTTATTTCTAAACAATTTCTGAAGGTTTATTTTATACTTATTTTCCAAATCACCATAAACATGAAATTCATATCCATCTATCTTTTTATCAAAGTCATAAGAAATATTTTCTGAGGAACAATTCAGTTCAACTTTTTCTTTCAATTTTATACTTCTTGAATCCATACTTATTGAAAGCTCCTTTATGGAAAGCGTTTCAAAATTTTTTAAGGAAAAAACATGAAATCGAAGCCAGTCATAGTTCCTATTTACAATCTGTATTGTTGATAATGCAAATATTGAGTCGTTAGTTTCACTTAATTTTGACAACCCCGTGCGGGTAAAGAAAATCCCATCCTCATCCCTGTAACCATGCATGATATATATTTTGTCATTAAGTACATAATGTAAAATAAAATTCAAGAATAGCCCCAAAATAACCATCAGGGGGATATATGTCTTTATTTTTCGCAATTTTATTTTCATTATCTTCCCCCAGAAATGAACTTCTTCCTACATAATGCACTCCCATTGTACCCTATAAGCTGCCATTGGTCTAGTAAATCCTGGGGTAAAATGGTGGGGCTTTCCCCTTGCTCCCGTCAATTTGTATTTGTGGGAGCTGTTCAGAATGATTTTTGGCTGAGCTATCTACAACAATATAAAAAGGATGACAAGAATCAACAAGGATGCGGTGCCAAAAAAAATAAGGAATAATTTAATCAATCGTATTGCTTTTAACAAATAGGTGATTCTTTTTAGAAAAACATTTGAGGAATTTATCTTTGCAATGTTTTTCCAACAATTGCTCCATCTCTTAATATCAGCAGGAGCTGTTCCTCTTGCCGGCACAAAAGTATATTTTGAAAGGATAGAATTTGCTTCCAATGACAATGCCTTGAAATTCATTTCCCATAGCGTATTGATTATCCTTTTTTTATTGAAATCCAAATAAAGAAGACAACAAATCATTGTAAGCCAGAGAAAAACAATCAAAAGAAATAAACACCTAACAACAATCATGGTTATTCTTTTATATATTTGGTTGGCCTGCTTCGGAGCTTACAAGTCCTCTGTTGTTGTGTAAAGTCCGTGGGCTTCACCTGTAATAGATGGTGTTTTAGGATCAAATCCTGGCATCAGCTGGAGCTTGAACAGGTTGCGGCGGTGCAGCTCGTCGATTTTCTCCTTGGTGGCCTGGTTTTCTATTTCCCCAGTTCTGATGTATTTGTCCAGCTCGGCGTAGGTAAAGCCGAGGTTGTCCTCATCAGTCTTTCCGCACAGGCCGTCGATGGGTACCTTGTCCACTAGCTCGGCAGGAAGGCCCAATTCCCGTCCGATTTCCCTCACCTCCTGAACGGTGAGCTTGCACAGGGGGCTAAAGTCTCCGGCGGCATCTCCATAACGGGTAGAGTAGCCCACCCAGTCCTCGGAAAGGTTGCAGGTATTGGCAACCCGCCCATTAAAGCTTTGGCCTACGGCGTAGAGCGTTGCCATTCGAATCCTTGGCAGGAGGTTGACCAGGCTCTGCTGGGAAAGCTCGAAGGGAATGCTCCTTTTGAGGGCTTCGGCGGATTCCTGGATGTTTACCACGTAATGCGGTATGCCCAGATGCTCCACCAGCTTGTAGGCCATGTCAATGTCGTGCTGTTCTCCGCAGGGCATCAGAACCCCAATCACCCGCTCCTTTCCTAGGGCTGCCACACAGAGGGCAGCCACCACGGAGCTGTCCTTGCCCCCGGAAATGCCGACCACCGCATTGCAGCCTTCCCCGTTTTCTTCAAAGAACTGTCTGATCCAGGCGACACAAGCGTCCCTTACTCTTTTTGCGTCAAACATATACCGCTCCCTCATCTCAATTGTGCTCTATTCCATGCTACTTATTTTTACAGGGAAAATCCAAGTGGTTGGAAGAAACCCACAAAGGACGGCTGACTCACCCAGCCTTCCGGCTCCGCTGCCACGAAAAGGCCATCAGCAGGAGTCCGCCCGCCACCATTAGCAGGCACAGGATTTGCCCAGTGGAAATATTCAGCCAAGAAACATTCAGGTAGGTGGGGGTGTCGGAAACAGCTTCGATTCGGTAGCCTAGGTCAATGTCCGGCTCCCGAAAATATTCGATGACAAAGCGGAAGGCTCCGTAGCCGATGGTGTACAGGGCGGTACTAAAGCCGGTGAAGGGTTTTCGCTTTCTGAGGGCCCAGAGGATTGCCCATAGCACCACACCCTCGAACAAGGCTTCGTAGAGCTGGCTGGGATGACGGGGCAGATTCACTAGCTTTTGCCCCTCTTGGATAACCATGCCGGCTGCTGCGGCGAATTCCTGTACCCAGGGAATTGAGGCCGAGAACTGCTGGGCGTGGGGAAAGACCATTCCCCAGGGCATGGTGGTGATGCGGCCAAAAAGCTCTCCGTTCAAGAAGTTACCCAGCCGGCCAAAGGTGTAGCCCAGGGGAAGGGCTATGGCCATAGCGTCAACCCATTGAAGGATGGGCCGCTTCTTTCGCCGGCACCAGAAAATCATGCCCAGCAGTCCGCCGATAAATCCGCCGTGGTAGGACATGCCCGCAAGTCCGGTAAAGCTTCCCGCCTCGTCGAAGGGCCAGAAGATGAGCCAGGGCTTCCGCAGGTACAGGCCGGAGGTGTCGTACACCAGGGTGGAAAAGATGCGTGCCCCAATCAGCAGGAAGACAATGCCGGTGGCGATGAAGCTGAACAGGTCGTCCTCAGTGGCGGTATAGTCCGATGTGTTCAAGGCACCTTCCCTCATCAGCCGCTTGAGCACCAGGTAGGCGGTGCCGAAGGCAAAGATGTACATGAGGCCGTACCAGCGAATCATGCCAAGAACGGGCACACCGGGAAGAATTTCTGGGTGAATCCAAGAGGGGAAGTCTATGTAAAGCAGCATGTTGCAATCCTTTAGAACTTGTAGCCTTGGGCGGCGGCCTTGAGAATCTTTGACTTCAGCAGCTGGTTTTCCTTGCGCAGCTGGGTCAGCTCAAACTGCTGGGACTTGATGATTTCCGTCAGGTCGCCGGTGGTTAGGGCACCGCTTCCCAGCAAATCCTCCACATAGCTCATCCTTGCCTCCAGGTCATCGGCTGCCTCCGCCTCCACCTGGTCGAAGCTGTCAGTAAAGGTTCCGTCAAAGGAGAGTGTCTGGGAGGAGATAACCTTGTCTGCAATGCGGTAGATTGACTGGGCAAGCAGGGATTGTGGCTTGTAGACAATAATGGGCAGCCGTGACTCCAGCGCCTTATCCTGCAGGCTGTCCCGATAGATGATGCCCAGATGCTCCAGGTCTAGCCCCAGGTACTCGTTGCAGGAGCGGCGGATTTTCAGCGACTTGTCTGCGTCCCGTGGCTCGTCCACCATGTTCAGCACCAGGCGTGGCTTGAACTGCTTCATGCGGTGCTTGAACAGGGCGGCGCTCTGGGGGTCTATGGCGGCAATGTTTTCAACCAGCTTGGGGATGTAGAGACGCTGCAGGGAGGTTGCATCCGACTTGAGCTGCTCCAAATAGGAGTAGGCTCTGGAATTCTTTTTGAAGGTGTTGTACATCATGCGGAAGACGGCATTCTTGAGGAAGAGGTAGCCATTCAGTGTGGCGGTTACGGTGGGGGCGGTGACGACAATTCCTTGCGGGGAAAGGAGGAAGAGGTCAAGGATAGTGAGGTGGGTTCCCGCCCCCAGGTCCAGAATCAGATATTCGGCATCAAGCTTCTGAAGATTTTTGATGAGGTCATTCTTCTGGCTGATTTTCAGTGCGGTAAGGCCGGGAATTTCGGAGTCACCGGGAATGAAGCGCACATTCTGATAGTCCGAGTCAAGGATTATCTGGTCGAATTGTACCTGGCCGGACAGGTAGGTTCCGATTCCCTGCTTGGGTGCCTGATGGCCAATCACCAGGTGCAGGTTGGAGGCGCCTAAGTCCAAGTCGGCTAGAATGACCCTTTTGTTGGCCTGCCCCAAGGCGATGGCCAGGTTTGCCGAGATGAGGCTCTTGCCCACACCGCCCTTGCCGCTGGCTACCGGAATTATCTGCATGACTTTCTTCTCCCTCTCCTTGCTGAATCAATCTATCGGGACTCTTCCCGGTTTTTCTCGGTGGTGGCCACAATCGCAACGCTGGCATTTTCACTGGAATTGGCATTGCCCTCAGCAATAGCGCAAGCTCCCGCCGAGTCTTTTGTATTTTTCTCCCCCTTGCTCAAAAGGAAGGCTACTGCCAGTATAGCATCAATCACCAAAAATATCAGCAGGATTCCCATACGTTTTAACGAATAATACCCGGTGAATTCTGCTTGCTCAAAGGCGGGAACCAGGGCGGCATGCATGAAGGAAAAGAATCCTGCAATAGAAAGGAATTTGCTGTAGGCGTAGATTTGGATGTAGACCCGTTTTCCCCCGGCTGGTTGGGTTTGGTACATAAAAAAGACCAGTGTCAGGGGCAAGATGAGCAGTGGAGTGGCCATGTACCAGGATGGGGGCAGTATGTCTATGTCGAATTCAGGACGGAAGGTAAAAATCCAGCAAAGTCTGAGAATTTCGTAGCAGATGAATAAAAATTTTTTGGTGATGGTGCCCATTCTCATATTGAAAGTGTACGGAAAGCAGGGGAACTCGTCAAGACAGCCCCTAATTGATGGTGATGATGCTGCGGGGCGGCACCGATTTGGTGACCCAGGTGTTGCCGCCGATGATACTGCCGTGCCCAATTACGGTGTCTCCACCCAGAATGGTGGCGCCGGCATAGATGGTAACGTTGTCTTCTATAGTTGGATGTCTCTTGTGGTTCCACTGTCCTTGGTGGATGCTGAGTGCGCCCAGGGTTACACCTTGGTAGAGCTTTACCTTGTTGCCGATAAGGGTGGTCTCCCCAATGACAACACCAGTTCCGTGGTCTATGAAAAAGGATTCGCCGATGGCGGCACCTGGGTGGATGTCTATGCCCGTGCGTCCATGGATATATTCGCTCATAATGCGGGGGATGATGGGAACGCCATTTACATGGAGCTCGTGGGCGATGCGATACACGGTAACAGCCTCGATTCCGGGATAGGACAGGATGATTTCTTCCATGGAGCTTGCCGCAGGGTCTCCACGGAGTGCCGCCTGTATGTCCAGGCTCACTTTGCGGCGAATCTCTGGAATCTGCTCCATCAAGGAGATGGTGGTCTTTTCTGCCAGCTGGGTGCAGGCCGATTGCTCCAAGCCCCGCTGCCGGCAAAGGTAGAGGGCGGCCTTTTTTATTTCCCCGGTAAGGGCAACGATAATCTTGTTGATTTTGGCTCCCGTTACGTAGCGCAGGTTGTCGTCGTCCAGCTGCTCCACAGTCCTGAATCCGGGAAAAATCAGGCTGAGAATTTCCAGCAGCACATCGATAACGTTCTGGCGGTTGGGGAAATTCTGTGTGTTACTCAGGTTGATGCCACCGTACTCCTTGTAGGAGGCGAGGATGCTGGAAATAAGGTTGTCTGTAGTCATAGTCTTCCGTTAAATATAACGTTTTTTTGGGGATTGGACAATGAGAAGGATTCAAGCATGTTGTGGGGGTAACTCATGTGGAGGGAGCGAATTCCATCAGCTGCGGGAGGCGGGCGCAGGCATCACGGTAGCCTGCCTCGTACAGATTTTGGAGGGCTCCCCGGTTTTTGGAGAGCCGCCCGATGACCACCTGGGGTGCGGGACGGAAGACAAAGGCTCTTTGCTCCTTTTCCAGCTGCTGGATGTAGTCCAGTGTTTCGTTATAATGCTGCCACCGCTGGAGGTTGGTTTCAATGAGGGCGGGGTAGCTGCGGTACATCTGTCGGAGCACCCCCTCCGTCGTCTTTGACACGGGCCTTTTTCTGTAGCCTGCCGGTTGGGTCAGGATGATGATGTGGCGGCAGTGGCCGTCCCTTTCTGCCTGGCGGACAGGAATTGAGTCGGAGATGCCACCGTCGAACCAGTCGATGCCGTCGATATGTACCGCCTTGCCGATGACGGGCAGGGAGCAGGAGGCTTCCAGCCACAGGAGGGCTGCTTGCGGAGAATCCGGGCTGACGTAGCGGGCCTTGCCAGTGGAGGCATTGGTGGCCACCACGTAGTATTTTCGGTCCTCGTTCTGGTTTTTGAAGAAGGTGTGCCAGTCTATCCTGTCGTTGGCGGGGATTGTTTGGAATATGTACTTAAAGCCAAAGTAGGTACCGTAACGCAGGAGGCAGAGTGGCCCGGAATAGCTGGCCTTCTGCACGTGGTTTACGTTTACCCGACGGGCTCGGTCAAACTGGCGGGAAATGTAGGACAGTGCGTGGCAGGCACCGGCGCTCACTCCGTAAGTGTTGTTCCAGTAAAGATTTTGCTGGATGAGGCAATCAAGAACTCCTGCGGCGTACATGCCACGCATCCCGCCTCCCTCCACAATGACCGAGGTTTTTTCCATCTTGCCATTGTACCACAGGAGTCGGTTCACGCCAAGCGGGGCTTGCCTCCTGTATTGCTGTTCGGTGCGTCGGGTTCTTTTGGTCGCTCAGACTGGTGCCCAGCTCTGACCTTTAGCACGGGGATGAGGCAAATGTGCCTCCAAAAAATTGCTAGTATATACTAGCAAAGGGGCTTGCAAAAGCCCCTTTGCCGAATCCTTGTTACACTGGGATTCGGCAAAAGTTTTTTTTGGAGGAAACGACTATGGGATTTTTTGACAGTTTGGGCAGTGCTTTTGGAGCTGCTGCGGGCCACATGGCAAAGACCACTCAAGAAGCTAATGAATGGAAGGAGCGGTTGCGGGGGAAAAGTCCCGACGAGCTGAAAAGCATCGCAAGGACAGGCTCTCCTGTGGCAAAAAAGATGGGAGCCGCACTCCTGCTGAAAGAAATGGGGTACGGTAGCTAGGGGGATTCATCCTGTTTAAATTCTTCGACCACAATAACAAAAGCCCCTGAATAGGGGCTTTTGTTGTCATTTGCCTTGGCTGATTAGTTTTAGTTCAAGACTCCGCCCTCAACAACCAGTGCGTCGGGATTGGCCGCATCGCCGTAGACGGGAGCCAGGGTAGCATCATAGGCAGCGTGGAAGAAGTTTTCCTGCCCCAGGCTCTGAATCTCGTTGTTCAGCCACTCCAGCAGGCTGGTGTTGCCCTTCTGCACGGCGGGGGCGATGGTGTCCATGTTGCCCAGCGCATCAATTCCCACGGCAAAGCCAGGGTTCACCAGGGCCCAGGCCAGCACCTCGGTGTTGTCGGTGGAAAAGGCATCACCACGTCCGTCAATCAGGGCGTTGTAGGCATCGGCATACTCGTCGTACTTCTGGAGCTTTACCTCCGGGTGGTTCTTCTCAAAGTAGGTTTCGGCGGTAGTACCCTTCACTACGATGAGGGTTTTGCCAGCCAGCTGGTCCACACCGGTGATGAGGGCATTTTCAGGAGAAACCACTCCAAGCATCACCTTCATGTAGGGCAGGGCAAAGTCAACCTGCTGGGCACGCTCCTCGGTGACAGTGAAGTTTGCCAGGATGATGTCAACCTTTCCCGTGGCCGCATACTCAACCCGGCTGGCAGGGTCGGTGGAGATGTACTCCACAGCCACGCCCAAATCCTGTCCGATTCGCTCGGCAAAGTACACGTCATACCCCTGATACTTGCCGTACTCGTCCACATAGCCAAAAGGTGCCTTGTCGCTAAACACGCCGATGACAACCTTTCCGCTGGCCTTGATTTCATCCACGGTGCGGAAGGAGGCGGCGGGTGCCGCTCCAGAGTCCTTGCCGCCAAAGGCCCAAACCGATGCTCCGGCCAGCAGCATTGCCGCAGCCAGTACAAATCCAACTCTTCTCATAAGAATCTCCTTGCTCTATTTATTTTCCTCACTAGGAAAAAAGCTCTGTTCTCGTTCTGCGGTTCAGTGGCCGCAGAGCCTCATTCCGAAGCCACGCTGGACTTGTGCTTCTGGAAGGTAAAGGTCTGGAGGAAGTCCTTGGCCCGCTGGGTCTTGGGCTTGGTGAAGAATTCCTCCGGGCCCTCCTCCTCCACAATGCGTCCCTTGTCCAAAAACACGATTCTGTCTGCGACGGCACGGGCAAACTGCATCTCATGGGTGACAATCACCATGGTCATGCCTTGGTTTGCCAGCTCCAGGATGACATCCAGCACCTCCCGCACCATCTCCGGGTCCAGGGCGGCCGTCACCTCGTCAAAGAGCATCACCTCCGGGTTCATGCACAGGGCCCGCACAATGGCCACCCGCTGCTTCTGGCCGCCGGAAAGCTCCCGTGGAAAGGACTTTCGCTTTTCCCACAAGCCCACTCGCTCCAAAAGCCGCTGGGCCTCCGCCTCCGCCTCGGCACGGCTGCGTTTCTGCACCTTCACTGGAGCCAAGGTCACGTTGTCCAGAATGTTCCGATGGGGAAAGAGGTCATAGCTTTGGAACACCATGCCGATTTTCTGCCGGAGCTCCTTTGACCGGCGGGCATCAGGGTCAATTCTTTCCCCGTCCACCAGAATGGAGCCTCCGTCTGGCCGTTCCAGTCCGTTCATGCACCGCAGCAGGGTGCTCTTGCCACAGCCCGAAGGCCCCAGCACCACCACCACCTCGCCCTGATGCACCCTCAGACTGATGCCGTCCAGAACTGTATCGGCTCCGAATCGCTTTGTCAAATCCACAACCTCAAGCTGCACATTCCGCTCCATTCCCCTTACCTCCATCGTTTCTCAAGTTTCTTTGCCAGCAGCGAAATGGGCCAGCAGGCCAGAAAATACAACAAAAAAATCACGCCGTAGACCCACAGGGCTGCCGTGGGATGGGTAAACCGGTTGGCATCAATTATCTGCTTGCCCACCTTCAGCACCTCCGTCATGCCGATAAGCACCACCAGGCTGGTGGTCTTGATCATGCGGGTGGCGAGGTTGATGGTGAGGGGGATGAGCCGCCGCAGGGTCTGGGGGATGATGACGAACAAAAAGGTCTGCATCCGGCTCAAGCCCAGGGCAGTGGCGCTCTCGTACTGGTGCTTTGGAATGCTGATGAGGGCGCCCCGCACCAGGTCCCCCATCTCCGCCGTTCCCCACAGGGTAAACACCAGGATAGCACTGGCCTCCGCCGACAGATTCCAGCCGAATGCTCGTGTCACGCCAAAATAGGCGATGAACAGCAGCACCAGCTGGGGCATAATCCGCACGAACTCAAGGTAGATGCGGCTCACTGCCCTGCTCACCGGATTCCGCAGGGTCATAAACATGCCGAACAAAATTCCCAGTGGCATGGACAGCACCACCGCAATGAGGCTGATTCGCAATGTCACCCACAGGCCTCCCAGCAGCCGCAGAAAGTTGTGGCCCATGAACAGGACGCTAATTCCCGAATCCAGCATGACGCAGCCTCCGCTCCAAAATCGATGCCGCCACAGAAACCGGCAGCAGGATAATCAGGTAGAACACTACCAGCATGGTGAGGGCTTCGTCGGTCTCGTAATACAAGCCGATGAGATCCTTGGTAACATACATCAGGTCGGCCAGGGCGATGCCGCTGACCACCGAGGTCTCCTTTATCAGGAAGATGACATTGGCGCAGAGTCCCGGCACCGAAACAGCCATGGCCTGGGGAAACACCACCTCCGCCATGGTGAGCCGTCGCCCCATGCCCAGGCTGGCAGCCGCCTCAAGCTGGGCTGGCTCAATGGACTCAAGGCCACTACGGAAGGATTCTGCCATGTAGCTGCCTCCCAGGAAGGCCAGTCCAATGACGGCACAGGCCTCAGAGCTCAGCACCACACCCACCTTGGGCAGGCCAAAATACAGGAAGAAGAGCTGCACCAGCAGGGGCGTGTTCCGACTGACCTCCACATACACCGAAACCACTCTATGCACCACCGGGATGCGGTAATATTTTATCACAGCACAGGCGGCCCCCACCAGCAGGGAAAAAAGAATGCCCCATAAGGCTATGTGCACCGTCAGGATTGCCGCATCTACATACCAGGGCAAGTATCTGACTATAAAATCCATATTCAAATGCATGGCACAACTATACACAGAAAAGGAGAATCAATCCAGCGGGGGCATTAAGGACGGGCTGCACCGAAAGCCTATCAGAAGCCCACCACAAGCCTGTCAGACCTCACTTGAAGGCTGATTTGAAATTCCCCCTAAAAAAAGAGCCCCGCCACAAGCAGCGAGGCTCCCACCGAACAATCAGGCTAGGCTGTCAAAGCCCCCCTGCAGGTCGGCGATAATGTCATCGATGTGCTCCGTTCCTACAGAAAGGCGGATGGTATTGGGCTTTATTCCCTGCTCCTCCAGCTCCGCTCCAGTCAACTGACTGTGGGTGGTGGTGGCCGGATGGATGACCAGACTCTTTACGTCCGCTACATTGGCCAGCAGGGAGAAGAGCTTGAGGCTGTCGATAAAGCGGTGGGCCTCTTTCTGGCCACCCTTAATCTCAAAGGTAAAGATGGAACCTCCACCCTTGGGAAAGTACCTCTGGTACAGGCCATGGTCGGGATGGCTGGGCAGGGAGGGATGATTTACCTTCTCCACCAAGGGATGCTTGGAAAGGAATTCCACCACCTTGGCTGTATTTTGGGCGTGGCGCTCCAGACGAAGGGACAGGGTTTCCACGCCCTGCAGCAGGAGGAAGACGGCAAAGGGCGAGATGACAGCGCCAGTGTCACGCAGCAGGATGGCCCGGATGTAGGTGACAAAGGCAGCGGGCCCTGCAGCCTGCACAAAGGACACACCGTGGTAGCTGGGATTCGGCTCCGCAATACCGGGATACTTGCCACTGGCTGCCCAGTCAAAGGTGCCGGAATCTACAATGATGCCCCCCAGGGTTGTTCCATGGCCGCCAAGGAATTTGGTTGCCGAGTGAATTACAATGTCGGCACCATGCTCGATGGGACGCAGCAGAAAGGGGGTGGCAAAGGTGCTGTCTACCACCAGAGGCAGGCCATGCTTGTGGGCCAGAGCCGACAGTGCATCAATGTCGGGGATGTCACTGTTGGGGTTTCCCAAGGTTTCGATGTAGATGGCCCTGGTGTTGGGCTGAATGGCGGCCTCCACCTCCGCAAGGCTGTGGATGTCCACAAAGCTGGTGGTAACACCGAAGCCCGTCAGGGTGTGTGCCAGCAGGTTATAGGTTCCGCCGTAGATGGTTTTTTGGGATACGATGTGTCCACCGTCCCTAGCCAGGGCCTGAATGGTGTAGGTGATGGCGGCGGCTCCAGATGCCAGTGCAAGGGCCGCCACTCCACCCTCAAGGGCCGCCACCCGTTGCTCCAGAACCGCCTGGGTGGAATTGGTGAGACGGCCGTAGATGTTACCCGCATCGGTCAGATTAAAGCGGGCGGCGGCGTGGGCACAGTCATGGAATACGTAGGAGGTAGTGGCATAGATGGGTACTGCCCTAGCATCGGTAACTGGGTCAGGCTGCTCCTGGCCCACATGAAGCTGTAAGGTTTCGAATTTGTAGTTTGACATAGATCTCTCCTGTTATGGCCCTCCGTCGGATACAGGCACGACGGCAGGATATGATTGAATAGCTGCATACGCAGCCACGATTTTAGTCCTCAGTTGACGGACAGGTTAATTCAAAGGGATTGTTCAAAAACAGGTGGGACGCATCCTGCCAAAACGGAAGTTCGCCCGAACCAGCTTTTCAAAATAAATGGCAATCAAACGCAAGGCCATGAGCAAACCTCCTCCTGCAAGAATATTACCTAGTAATTCACTAGGTAATGGGACTATACCCGCCATTTCCTACTTTGTCAATAGGATTTGGAGAGAAATCCCTTTGACAGATTCACCCTGATGACATATCATTACAATCTATGATTTTCCATCCGCAATTCCTGGTACGGTGGCCATCTGGGGGCTGGAAGTGAAGCAAGTCGTTCTGCTCTTTCTTTTCCTTGTCTGCTCTGCTGCTCTCTTTTCGTATGAGGGCATGTTGGCAGGGCAGCGCGGCCTGAAGGTCATCAAGACGGAATACCTTGACATCATCTACACTCCTGGCTCGGAAAAGTCCGCCGCCATAATTGCGGAGCACGGGGACGACATCTACCGGGAGCTCCACACCACCTACAATCTCATCCATGAATTCCGGCTGCCTGTTACCATCACCAGCTCCCAGGACATGTTCAACGCCTACTTTACCAATACCTCGTACAATCATATCGTCCTGTTCGACACGCAGCCTCCCATGAGCATGGCGGTTTTTGCTGAAGACCTGCTGATGGTTTTCCGGCACGAGCTCACCCACGCCATCACCATGAGCATAAAGACTCCCTTCTGGCGCATCGTCAACAAAATCTTCGGAGACGGAGTGAATCCTGTTATCTTGGTTCCCACCAGCGGCCAGCTGGAAGGCATTGCGGTGCTGGAGGAAAGCCGCCACGGAGAAGGGCGGCTCAACAGTGAATACGCCCGCCACTTTGTAAAGCAGGCGAAGATTGAAGGCAAATTCCCCAACTATGGAGAAATTACGGGAGCTAGGGACATCTACCTCCATGACTTCAACTACAAATTCGGTGGGGAGTTCATGGACTACATCCACCGCACCTATGGGGAGGAGCTGATGGTGGAATTCTGGAATCGGATGACAAATCTGGGGGGCCTCACCTATTTTACCATCTTCAAGTCGGTCTACGGCATTTCCATGAAGGAAGCGTGGGAGGACTTCAAGGAGGCGTTCCCGGCTCCTGACCTTCCTGCCGACCCCGTTGAATCAGGCGAAATCTTCCGGTTCGACTCCAGCAGGGACTTTGAGCAGTTTTCCCTCGTTGCCAGCGCCAAGGACAGGCTGGTGTACTATAACGACAGCACCGCCACCTTCTACTCCCTGCTCAAGGACGGTTCCACTGCCACCGGCTACACAAAGCCCAAGGGCATTCTCCGACAGGCAGGCGTGGGGAGCATGAGCCTTTCTGCGGATGGAAGATACCTCACCTACTCCTATCTTTCAACAGCAGGCCCCTTGCCAAAGAACAGGCTGGTGGTTTATGACTTGGAGACAAAATCCAAGTTCTCCGTCCCGCAAGAGCGACTGAACGGCGGAGTGGTCTTTACCTTGAATGAAGGGGGAGCAGAGGCTGTGTACTTGGCGGCGACACGGAACGTCAGCCAGGATTCCTCCATCAATATCTTTCGTCTTGCAAGGAACCCCAGGGGAAGGATTTCTGGTGTGGAGCTGGTGGAAACCATCCACAACAGGTTCAACAACTTCTCCACAAATCTACAGGCTGACGATGGAGGCTCCATCTACTACCTGAGCAAGGAGGGCGTGGGCTACCTCATCAAGTCCTACAACTTTATCACCAAGACCCATCAGCGGCTCAGCCTTCCCCATCAGGACATGCTGATTCAAGACCTCTCCGTCTCCACCGCCGCCGACGGAACCACCAGGGCCTATTTTTCCTACGTGCAGCCGGGAACCATGCCACGGCTGGGAGAGGCCAGAATCCAAGGCTCCCAGGCAGAATTTGTCCTGTACCAGCGGGACATTTCCGGCGGCATCTTTGCGCCAGTGTCCATAGGGGAAGGCAGCATTTTATTCATCGGTAAATTCATGGCCGGGAATCGCCTGTTCACCACTGAGGTGGCCTCCATTAGTCCCGCCGCTGCCGAAGGCCAGCTGGAAAGCCTAGGGGTCCGCAGCCGGGAGGAAAACCAAGCCCTGCCCTTTGTGGACACCACAATCCTTGAGAATGCGGAGGACTTTTCCATCTGGCCCTATCTGCTTCCAAAAACCTGGATTCCCTTTTCCTCCAGCGCATCCTACCACCAAGACGGCGGCCTCATTCTGGGGACCTCGTCCCTCTTGGGCGTTACCTTCATCGGAACAACGCCTTGGACCTCCCCCAACTACATGCTGTCCGCAGGCTACAACACGGGGGCTCGCTCCGGCACCTTCCAAGCCAGCATCCAAGGGGGCACTACGACAAATCTGTTCCGCTATGCCATGTCGAACAATCTGGAGGTGGATGCCAAGGGCTACAAGCAGACCTACCACAACATCGCCGTCAACTCTACGGTTGGGCTCACCAACTCCCTGTTCCTCACACTGGCCAACCAGCTGGAGCTGTTTGAAGGCCGCCAAACCTTCCCCCGTGAAATCAACCCGGACGAATCCCTTGTGGATGCCGTGCTCGGCATTTTCAGCACAAGGCTGGTGGTTGATGACCGGGACATCTTCTTTACCCGCAACCTGTCACAAATTCACTTCTCCTCTATGCCCTTGGTGGGCAAGGGACAGTTTGAATATCTGAATTTGTCAGTCGGCTCATTTTTGGACATTGCCTATGCAACCGACATTACTCGCTTTGGTTTTCCCTTCATCGACTATAGAAACGTGGGCCTGCTCACACAGGTTCATGTTCCCCAGCTCCTTCCCTTCGCCACCAGAACCTGGGGAACCTGGAACCTTCCCCTTACGGTTGGCGCAAGGCTGTATCCTGCCCAGGGGTACTTTTTGGAGGCACAGGGAAAGCTGGTGCTGTTCTCCTTTGAGCTGCAAAAGGCCTTCAACTGGTTTCCCATCCTCTTTTTCAACAGGCTCACCACAGAGCTTGAGTATGTGGGAAAATTCTCTGGCGGCAGGAATGACACTTGGGCGATTGTCAATATGCCAGCCCATTTCAGGATGCTGGCGTCGGGGCTGATGGCCTATAGCGACGAGCTGACCACCCGCCTTGCCCTCACCCTGTCGCCAAACCTCGGCAATTACACCAGTGTCCATCCCACCCTGAATTGTAGCTTCAGGTATCGGTTCTTCCCCGAAGGGGACCAGGCACACTTCAATTTTGACCTCTCGTTTGCGGTGGGCCTATAAACCTTCCGTCCGCTTGCGGAATGCTCCCGCCGATAACTAGGACAAACAGAAAAAAAACGGTATACTTCATCTCAGGATGCTCAGGCATCCAAACCAACAAAAAGGCATAATTATGAAAAAAAACGGTGCTATTCTTCTCCTGCTGCTTCTGTGCGGGGGACTCTTTGCCTACGATGGCCACATGGCAGGACAAAAGGACTTGAAGGTCATCAAGACGGAATTCTTCGACATTATCTACGGGCCGGACTCCCGGCAGACCGCCGCATTGCTGGCAGCCCACGGGGACGCAATCTACCGGGAGCTGCACCAGAGCTACCAGCTGGAGCATGAATTCCGGCTGCCCGTCACCATCGTCAGCACCCAGGACAGCTTCAACGCCCACTTCACCACCCTGCCCTACAATCATATCGTGGTCTTTGACACCCAGCCCACCACCGACATAGCCCTCTTTTCCAACGACATCCTGTCGGTCTTTCGCCACGAGCTGGCCCACGCAATCACCATCAACAACAGGAACCGGTTCTGGTCCGTGGCATCCAAAATCTTTGGAGACGTGTTCACCCCCTATTATTTTGTCCCCACCGGGAACCAGCTGGAGGGAGTCTCCATCCTGGAGGAAAGCCGCCACGGTGAGGGACGGCTGAACAACGAATTTGCCCGGCACTTTGTGAAGCAGGCGAAGATTGAGGGAAAATTCCCCAGCTACCCGGAAACGACCGGCGCGCGGGACATCTATCTGCGGGACTACCAGTACAAATTCGGCGGTGAATTCGCCGGCTACCTCTACTGCACCTACGGCGAGGAAAAGTACACGGAGTACTGGAGGCGGCTGGTGAACCTTGGCGGCCTCACCTACTTCACCATCTTCAAGTCGGTCTACGGCATCTCCATGAAGGAGGCGTGGAGGGATTTTGAGGAAAGCATCGATGTTCCGCCTGTTCCTGCAGACCCCTCTGAGTCTGAGAATCCTGAGGAATCCAGCCCTGTCACCGCCTTTGAGGAGAAAAAGAAGGGGAACAGGCAGTACACTGCCATCGCCAGCGACGGCTCAAAGCTTCTGTTCCTGAGCGGCAGGGCGGTCTCCGTCTCCCATGCCACCGACGACGCAAAGTCCGCCACGGGCTTTACCAAGCCACGGCAAATACTTTCCGGCTCAAGCCTTTCCACCATGTCCCTTTCTGCTGACGGAAGATACCTGACCCTGGTGGACCTGGACAGCAGCGGCTACCACGCCCACAGGAGCATCAAGGTCTATGACTTTGAGACAAAGGACACCTTCACCCTGCCGGAAAGTCGCCACACCACCGGCACCGTCTTTTGGTCCAAGAAGGACAGCCGTCAGGAGCGGTATCTTGCGGCGGTGCGGAATGTGAGCCAGAACAGCAGCCTTCAGATTTTCCGCCTGGTGCAGGACAAGAAGGACAGAATCAAGGAGGCCATCCTGACTGAGGAAATCCCGCAGGATTTTGGGGTCATCATCTCCAATCTCCAGGCCGACTCTGACGGAAACCTGTTCTATTTGAAAAAGGCGGCCATGAACTTTTCCATCGAATGCTACAATCCGGCGACAAGGACTGCCCGTAGCCTTCCCCTGCCGCAAGGGGACATCTTTCCCAAGGACCTTGCCGTAGCCACCGACAGTACGGGAACTGTCGCCTACTTTTCCTATGTGCAGCCGGGAACCATGCCCCGACTTGGAAAGCTTGCAATCAATCGGGAGACTGGTGCGGCGGAATTCACCCTGTATCAGAATGACATTTCCGGCGGATTCTTTTCCCCCGCCCAGGTGGGCGAGGACGAGCTTCTTTTTATCGGGAGATTTTTGGAGGGCGACAGGATTTACGCTGCCCGTCCCAGCTCCCTGACCGCAGGTCCTGCCGTGGCCGCAGGAATTTTGCCGGAAACAGGGGAAAATCCCGGCGCGACGGGGGAAAATCCCAGCCCGGAAGGGGAGATTGGCGGAAGCCAGAACCGGAGCCAAAACGCTCCGCCAGTCCTGGACACCGCAATCCTCCATTCGGCCCAGGACTTTTCCCTGTGGCCCTACCTGCTCAAGGGCAGCTGGCTTCCCCTGTCCATTGCCGCCAGCCACGGTCCCAACGCCGACTTGGACGGCATGGAAAGCTTCGGCACGCTCGTGGGCGCAACCTCTGTGGGAACAACTCCGTGGGAGCGCCCCGTCTACCTTGCCTCGGTGGGCTACCAACCCGTCACCAACTCAGGCATCTTCAATACCCTGCTGACTGGAGGCGCACCCACGGGACTCTTTACCTACCTGCTGAACAGCTCCCTTGAGGTGGACGGCAGCGGCTACAAGCAGACCTACCATAACCTGCTGCTGAATTCCCTGCTGACCGTCACCCCAAAGGTTCGACTCATGCTGCTGAACACCACCGACCTGTTCGAGGGGAGACCCACCCTCCAGGCAACTCACGAAGGGATAACCTTCAACAGCCTTCTGGCGGCATTCCTCTACAATACTGATTATATCGATGTGGCCAGCCAGCAGCTTTTCTTTGCCCGCAACCGGGCGAACGTCAGTCTGTTCTGGACACCCACCAGCAGGTTCGGCCTCTTTGGTGTGCACTTTGTGTCTGTCGGAACAACCTTGGACACCTTGTACACCGCTCCCGTCACGGCCATCTCCTCCCCGCTCAATCGATACGACAACCTGGGATTCAGTCTCAGCGCCATGGTGGTTTTATTGAACCTCAAGGCTACACTCTACCCGTCCCAAAGCTACTTCCTGCAAGCAGAAGCCATGCTTCCCCTCTTTGCCAAGGAAATCCAGTGGTCGCCTGAGTGGTTTCCCCTCATCTACATCAACAGGATTGCCGCAAACCTCTCCTACACCAGCAAATTCTCCAACGGCAGAAACAAGAGCTGGAGCTTTGTGGACATGCCCGCCCACTTTATGAAGCTTGGAGCCGGGGACATGACCTACACCGACATCCTCTCCGCCCGCCTCGCCCTGGGACTCACCCCCAACGTCGGTGTCTTCACTCCACTGAGGCTGAATTTCGACTTCAACTACAGCTTCTTCCCGGAGCCGGAGGACAGGGCCTTTGAATTTGCCATCGGCCTGAGCACCAACCTGTACTAGCTGAAAGTGATGGCAGAATCAGCTTCGCCCTTCCTCATGAGTCAGTTTGCCTTATCTGTAGCCATCTCTATGGCTGCAGGCATCGTACGGAAATTCTTCCTCAATCTCCGAGGGACACACTCCAGCTGCCCTCAACAAGTCCACAATATTGCCTCTGCAATAAGAGCATGGACACCTGTCATACAGGGCCAGGAGCGGCTCGCGGCAGTCTTGCGTTGTCTGCTCCTCGTAAATTTGGATACAGGATATGGCAGCCCCATGAATTTTGTGCTGGCTACGGCATGACTTGATTTTAGCTGACAGCAGACAGCCATCCCCATCCTGATAGTTGAACCTCAGCAGATCCCAGTGGGTGGGGTCAATCCGCCTGTCTCCAAGAATCTCTAGGGCAAGACTTCTTACTTCCGGTGCGGAACACAGTGCCAAGGCATCCAGCAACCTTTCGTTGAAGAGAGTCCTTCGTATCGGACGATTGAGCAGCTGCAGCAAGCATTCCGTTCCCAACGGAAATTTCCTCCGTGAAAATATGGCGAGATACAGGCAGAGTCTTTTCTTGTCTCGTGTCTCTAGAAACTCATGTGCCAGTTTGAGAACCTGGTCATCGGATAACCTGTGTATCCACCGGACCGGCACACGGGCAACCTTCTTCTGTTCCACACATTCCCGCACCAGTTCATAAGCATCCTCCTGGAGCTCCCTCGCCAAGGAGCTGTCCCTGCCACCCAGCTCCTTGAAGCGAAAATAGGCGGAGAGAAATAGTTTTATAGAAGGCTTGTCTTTCCCAGCCAGTTCCAGTTTTTCCAAGGACTCCTGTACGGCCTTGCCATAAGTCCAGAAATCGGGGGTGAAGCCTGCATTCTGTGATAGAACCTGCCCGTTTCGCTCCGCCACTGCCAAAAGCCCCTCGAGTCCATCATGCTCAATGATTCCCTCCTCCAAGGCATAGAAATCATGCTCGCAAGTGGTCTGTGTATAGCGTCCATAGATTGTCTCCTTCAGGCAGGCATATCCTTCCCGAACTAGCAGCCATGCCAGTTCCAGCTGGTGAACTCCATCCCAGTCATCAAGGTCTACATTTGGGATGGCTTCGCAGAGAATCCTGACTATCTCATCCTCAAGTCTCCGCTCCTTGATGAGGGACAATACGTAGGGGGCACGGCTGTCCTCCAACTGCGGGTCATAGGCGGGATTGCGGGTGGCAAGTTCCACAATTTCACGGGTGAAGTCCATCCGGGGATTCTGCCGCATAATCAGGATGGCTCTGCCCGTTCCCATCTGCGCCGACTTCCAAAATTGCCTTCGTGTTTTGGCCGTTGAATATGCACACATGAGTTCAGTATACCACAGGGGGCACAGGACACAAGCATTCCTTGGGTGCGCCTTTTCCCTGCACTTTTCCTTGTTCCTCGATATTTGTATACTGATTCCATGACCCACCACAAAACAGACTACGCCATCATCCACGCAGAAATCCTCGCCGAAAGCCAGCCCCTTCTCACCCAAGACGGAGGAATCCTTGTTGCACAGGGAAAGATTCAGAAAATTTTTGCCGACTCCACAGAAGCACAACGTCAGGCAGAAAAGCTGAACCTAGAAATCATCGATGCAGAGGGAGCCTGGCTCGGACCCGGCCTCATCGACATGCACATCCACGGCTGCGGCGGTCACGACACCGGAGAGCAAGACTTGCAGACTGCGCTGGAATCCATGGCAGAATTCCTGTGCCAGCGGGGAATCACCAGTTTCCAGCCGGTGGTGTTTCCCAGCGTGGAGACCATGACCAAAACCCAGGCCGCACTGGAGGAAAGTCCGTCCGCCGCCTACCACGTGACCTCCGTCTACAATGAGGGGCCCTTCATCGCACCAGAAAAAAAAGGCGGTCTTCCAGGGGAAAGCCTCCGTTCCTTCACCACCGACTACATGGCCCAGCTTTTGTCCTTCCGCCATCCCGCCAGCGGCCGTCCCCTGCTGGGAACCATGACCGTGGCCCCTGAGCTGGAGGGAACAGACAGCGCCTGGGAGATGGCCGCAGAAGCTGGAGCCAGAATCGCCTGGGGGCACTCGGCGGCCTACGCCGACGAGCTTCCACCACGTGCTGGAGTCCACCTGACCCACCTGTTCAACGCCATGAACGGAATTGACCACCGCCGCCCAGGACTTGCCATAGTCCCCTTCCTCCAGCAATTTCAGGATGCCACCTACGAGCTTATCGCCGACACCGTCCACGTGAACCAGCTCACCATGGAGTTTTTAATCCGCAGCCTGGGCACAGAGCGACTCTGCCTCATCTCGGATGCCATGGCGGCAGCGGGAATGGGGCCCGGCGAGTCCGTGTACCTAGGGCGGCAGGTTATCTGTGACGGTAGAGTGAGCCGCTACAAGGAGGGCAACATCCTCATCGGTTCCGCCATGCTGATTCACGACACCGGCCGCCAGCTGGTAGAGGCAGGACTCATCGACGTGGCAGGCTTTTTCCGCATCGCCAGCGTCAATCCCGCCCGTGTCCTGGGACTCACCGACCGGGGTGCCATAGAAGTGGGCCGCCGTGCCGACCTGGTGCTGCTGGACAAGGAGCTGGAGGTGCGGGAGGTGTTTGTGGGTCGGACAAGGTGAGCCGCCCCACAAATCGTGACCCGCTCACTTGAAAAATAACGTTTTCCTACTTATCTTGTATGAATAAGGGTTCCCGATTTTTTACAGCGGGAACATGAATCAGGAGATGACGACAGTGAACAGAACTTTTAGCATGATGATAGGAAGGATGTTTGGTGGTGGTGGAGCCAACGGCAAATTCGCTCAATGCACCATGAAGGAGCTTGCCCAGCGGCTGGAGACGGAGAAGGACTTCATTCTGCTGGACGTGCGCACTCAGGAGGAATTTGCCCAAGGGTACATTCCCGGAGCCGTCTGCATCCCCAACGATGAGCTTGCAGGAGCCGCCGCCACAAGGCTGCCCAACAAGGAGCAGCTGATTTTCGTCTACTGCCACAGCGGAATGCGCAGCATGATGGCGGCAAACTACCTTGCCAGCCAGGGCTACACTAACATCGTGGAGTGCGGTGGCATCACCGACTGGCAGGGTAAGCTGGATTAAGTCCGGCGCAGCTATCAAGGAGCGACTATGAAGAAGATCTTTCTACTGCTGGTATCCACCTTTTTGCTCTCGTCCTGCTTTGGAGGGGACTTCCCCCGAATCAACATGGATGAGCTTGCCCGGCGGCTGGAGACGGAGAAGGACTTCATCCTGCTGGATGTCCGCACCCATCAGGAGTTTGCCGAGGGGCACATCCCCGGTGCCATCTGCATCCCGAACCAAACCATCGGCAAGCAGGAGATTCCTGCCCTGCCGGACAAGGCCCAGCGCATCTACATCTACTGTCGCAGTGGAAACAGGAGCAAGCAGGCCGCCCGCAAGCTCCTCAAGCTGGGCTACACCAACATTGTAGAAGCTGGAGGCATTCGCCAGTGGAAGGGGGCGGTGGAGCATCCCGAACCAGCCACTATGGAGACGTCGCCGTAACTCCTGTCAATCCTCCTGGCGGAAAGTCCCCGCTGGATTGAATCCTCTTTTCCGTGTATAGTGGGGATATGAAGCTGGCAATTGATTGCAGGATGATTGGAAGCGGGGGAATCGGCGCCTACTTGTGCGGCTTGCTCCCCTATTTTGTGGCGGAGCACGAATGCCTGCTCTTGGGAAGGGAAACCGACTTGGCAGAATTCCGAGACAGGCTGGGTGTGGAGGTTCTGGGCTGCGACGTGAAAACCTTTTCCCTAACGGAGCTCCTCCGCTTTCCCGCCAGCCTGTTGCGTGCCATCAATGGCTGCGACGCATTCTACACGCCCTACTGCAACATTCCTGGAAGGATTTTCGGCGGCATCAAAGTGCCGATTTTCTCCACCATCCACGATGTTGTCTTCCTTGACATCCCTGAGCTGGCGGGCAGGCTGGGTACGGCAGTCCGCAAGTGGTTCTACCAGCACGCCATCAACAAATCCCGCTGCATCTTTACCGTGTCGCAGTTTTCCGCAGAAAGGATTCGTTCCCTGCTGCATTTTCCTGCCTCCAAGCCCTTGGTGGTAACATATAACGCTGTGCCCCACTGGTTCACTGAGGACGGAGAAAACTTGGAGATGCCTGCTGACTTCAAGGAAGCCACGGCTTCCTTTCAATCTCGTGGCCGGGATTTACTCTTTGTGGGGAACATCAAGGCCCACAAGGGACTGCACATCCTCCTTCCAGCCTTCAAGCTGGCAAGGAAACGGGGGCTGGATGCCCGGCTAGTCATTGTGGGGAACGCCGGCAACTTTCGTACCGGAGACGACAGCATTCTGGAGCAGTTTCAGTCCTTGCCAGAGGAAGCCTTTTCCTTTACCGGCAGAATTGGCGACAGCCAGCTGCGGGACTTGTACCGCCAGTGCCGTCTTTTAGTGCAGCCCTCCCTGTACGAGGGCTTCGGGATGCCGCCGCTAGAGGCCCTGACCCAGGGAGCAAATGTAGTGCTCTCTGATATTCCTGTGTTCTGCGAAATTTACCGTAATCTTCCAGTGACCTTCTTCGAATGCGGGGACGTGGAGGATTTGGCGGAAAAGCTGCTGGCAGCATGGAGGCTTCCGCCACCCTCATGCTGGGAGAATCCCTATTCGTTCAAAAAAACTGCCCGAATCATTTTTGACACGATTTGTCAGAAATCGGGCAAAAACTAAGGTGAGTTTATCTTTTGGAAGGAGTTTTTATGAAGGTTGCAATCGTTCACTACTGGCTGGTAAATATGCGGGGAGGAGAGCATGTGCTAGAGGTGCTGCTGGACCTGTTCCCCCAGGCGGACATTTTTACCCACGTGTATGTGCCGGAGGCGGTTTCGGAAAAGATTCGCAGCCACAGGGTCTTTACCACCAAAATAAACCGCCTCCCGCTGGCCGCCAAGCTCTACCAAAAGTACCTGCCGCTGATGCCCTCAGCCTTGAAGGAGCTTGACCTTTCCGACTATGAGCTCGTCATTTCCAGCGAGTCGGGGCCAGCCAAGGGTGTGGTTCCCAATCCCGATGCCTTCCACCTATGCTATTGCCACAGCCCCATGCGCTATATTTGGGACATGTACCATGAGTATTTTCGCACAGCATCGGGCCTTGTCCGCTTCTTTATGAAAAGGCTGATTCCCTCCCTGCGGCTGTGGGACGTGACATCCGCCAACTTGGTGGACTGCTTTGCGACAAATTCTCGTTACGTGGCCAAGCGGATAAACCGCTACTACAACCGCCCGGCAGAGGTTGTGCTTCCGCCAGTGCCTATCGAGAATTTTATCTCCGTGGTCCGCAATCCAAAGGACTACTACCTGTTCTTTGGGCAGCTGGTGGGCTACAAGCGGGTTGACCTGGCGCTGGAAGCCTGCGTTCGCTCAGGACGGAAGCTGGTGGTGGTGGGCGGTGGCGACTCCTCCAAGGAGCGGCGGAAGTATCAGGGGAGCGGCCTAGTAACCTTTACCGGACGGGTGGGCCAGCAGGAGCTGGAGGGGTACATGGCCGGGGCCAAGGCCCTGCTGTTTCCCGGCGTGGAGGACTTTGGCAATACTCCGGTGGAGGCCAACGCCGCAGGCTGCCCGGTCATCGCCTACCGCAAGGGTGGAGCCCTTGACTCTGTAAAGGAGGGTGTCACCGGCATCTTCTTTGATGAGCAGACTGTGGAATCCCTGATTGAGGCCATGGACCGATTTGAGGCGCTTCCTCCTGAGACCTTTGCCGACAGGAGCCAGTTTATCAGCCACGTGCAGCAGTTCAGCCAGGAAGCCTTTTCCGCAAGGATTCTGGAGCTGGTGGAGGCACGGCAGCGTCGGTAGGAGGCATCTGGCTGATTGGGGCTTCCCTTTGCCGTCGCTCCTGGTAGGCGCGTCTCCCGATGCTTTCCAGCAGGAGGAAAATCTTTCCGATGAATTCACCCGGCGGAATGGGCTTGTAGTCCATAATCCATCGTTCTATGGTGCATACCAAGCCGTCGGTCAGAAAGTATACGTGGAATTCATCCTGCTTTTCCTGATCCAAAATCTCCTTTATGCCATTCTCCACAAATCCTTGTATGATTTCGTAAAAGTACAGCCGGAAATAGTTGTGCTGATGAGGACGCAGGACATGGCGGTAGAAATCCTGGTTGTTATAGAGGTAGTTGCACAGGTTGGGCATGAGGGCTTGCCCCTCGTTCTCCTCCAGAGGATGGGCCTGGATGAATTCCGTCTGGAAGATGTATTTCAGCAGGTCATACTTGTCCCTAAAGTGATAGTAGAAGGACTTGCGGTTCATGCCGTGCCGCTGGCAGATGTCGGCGATTGTAATCTTTTCCAGGGGGATTGTCCGCACCAAATCCTTGAAGGAGTCCATCAGAATCTGTTTCGTTACGTTCGAATTTGCCATCTTCCCATTTAAAATACAAAGGAGAAGCCACCGGTTCAACAGAAAAAATTGGGCAAATTTACACACATGTCCAAAAAATTATCAGTGCCTTCGCTCCCTTTTGCCAGCTGATTCGCCTTCCCCTGCTCCCGCATTGGTGGTGGCTGCACCACGGAAAGAAGCAGCCGGGCGAAGAAATTGATGAAGCCCCTGCCAAGCCTTTGAAACGCAAAGCCCACCGCCTTGTCCATGCACTCGTTGGCGGCGGACAGCAGTTCTGCTAGCTCGGTCTCCTTGTATTGGTTTTGAAGAGTATATTATCCTTGGTTTTCGAGTCTGGATTTTTCCTCTTCAAACCATGCATCATAATTATCAAACACAGAAATTTCATCCGTTGTTTGATTTTCGTATTTATACTCCCCATTGAATTTCTTTGTCTTTGGCTCATATACCAGCTTCATAAGCTTGGGCACAGGCTGATCATATTTCTCACAAAGAGATTGGAGCCTTTGAATGTCTTCATTTAAAATATCTAGGACTTGCCTTTGACAATCAATAGATACATCAAAACTAACTGTTAATCCCGTATTATTGAGTTTACTACATTTATAAAGATTAGTATTAATACAATAAAAATGCTGGGCAAGAATCATTCCTTCATTTGCGGCATAAATAAAGATTTTGTCAGCCACCCCCTTTGAATACTCATTGCAGATATCCACCATATCTGCCTGTAACGCTGAAAATTCATCTTCAAACATTGTCTTCCTCCTAATTATTGGGTATTACCGGTACTTTTATAAGTTTACCATTAATTTTATATTTTATTTTGAAAGCAGTTGGCCTTGTATTTTTGCCATCATATATTATTTCTATCTTTAAGTCAGTGATTTCGTCTGGGGGAATCTTTTTCAACGCCTTTTCCCATGCCCGCTCAATATCCCGATACTGTTTGAAATTAACATCCTTTGCCTGTGAAACAAGATTGTCAAGTTCTGGGGAGCCGCCAAATACATCGGCAACAAGATGCCCTGCATGGTCTCCCTCCAATTTCCCTGGTGTGTTTGGATTATGTTTTAGCCTGCCAAGATGCTCCTTTAATTTAAGTTCATCTGCCGAGCATTTACAAATGCTGCCCAATTCATCCGTCTCATAATAATAGTTGTGTTCTCCTGCTGCATGTTTTATATTTGGTTTCAGTTTTCCATCATCTAGAAATGGATTGCTAGTAAACTCTTTCGTGATGATAATTCTTCCACGATCGCTTTTCTCAAGTAATTTCGTTTCATAAGGTATACTGCCCTCTCCAAACACCCTCCGCCCAAACTCGTCCACCTTGGCCTGTAGTACTTATTTTTACATATGGAAGTTCTCCATACTATTTACCTCATCTTCGAAATCACATGCAATAACCACTCTTTTACAATATTTTCTCAAATAGCTAAGCAGATTAGCAATATTTTTTATATATTTGTGTTCATCAATATGCTGTGGTTCTATATTTAAGTAATATTTCCAATATAAAAAATCTGTAGAATCCAGCATATATTGCTCAATATTATATTCTTTATTCTTTTGAATAAATATATCACACCAATCTGTAACAACATAACTAAATGACTCTTTTTTCCCATCAATATAGTTCATTATTTTCGAAAAAAGTTCTTCATAACTTAAATTAGTGTCGATAAACACCTTACAATATAAATCATTGTACATTTACATCCTCCTACTCAAATGGAATAAAGGGTGGATTATCAAATGTTCCACCCTGTTTAATTATCGAAATATCCACTTCCATTCTAAAAATCTCTTCTAGTTCTAGCCTTAATCCTTTTAACTTTGCTTCTCCTATAATGTAGGCGGTGGGCCTTTTTTGTAAATTTATTTAAAACTCGAAATTTGAGCTAGATAATTCAGATTATCAATCTCCTATTGAAACTAATCCCAATCCTCTTGTAATCGCTTTTTGGATAATCTCTAATAAATCTTGTACCATTTGTCTTCCTTCACCTGTCTCCTCGTAATCCTGAAGCAACGCTGAGTCCAATATATATTTGCATATTTCAGCCATTTGACATAAATCATTTTTAGAAACTTCAACATCATCATAAGGATCAATTTTATACAATTTACTCATATCAAAAGATGTCCGGTCTCTCATCTTATAGATAAAATCAATCAACTCATCGCTAAATTCTACATTGACATCTTGTTCATCAATTTCATCTATTGAATTACCTATATAAAAATTCATTCCAACAACCTCCTTCTACTTTTTAGGAAATGCAGTGATTACATTTCCTGCCTCATCAACAACTACTTTTAAAGTATATAATGGTTTTCCTTTGTTGCTTGTTCCTATTGGATTAGCAAAGGTTTGTTCAAAAATATAACCTTCTCTTCCAGCAGTATTAGGCCCCACTACAAAGTTTTCACCCTTCAATGTGCTATCAATTCCCTCTCTAATATCGAAGTTTGTATTAAAATGTGACTTATTTCCGTATGCAGAATTAGGTCCATGTCTATCGAGCATATGATTGTTAAAGGTATCATCGCTTAAATTATAATTGTCTGCCAAATCAAATACATCTTGGAATTTGCTTCCTGTACCACCTTTTCTGGCCTGCTTTATCTCATCTGTTATTCCTAGTGGCAGAGCATCCGTCACTTCCCCAACCCGAATCTCCCGCCCAAATACCCTCCGCCCAAACTCGTCCACCTTGGCTTGTACAAACTCCACCGCCTTGTTCATGCGCTCGTTGGTGGTGGACAGCAGTTCCGCCAGCTCGGTCTCCTTGTACCGGTTTGCTATTCCTTGTAGTGGACTAAATCGTATGGATAATATTGATTGACCTTAAAGGTTGTATCATCTATATCTAATATTTTAGCTAATGCAGCTATTTCAAAACACCAATAACCACAATAAGTATTATTCGAAGATTTATGAGAATTGTACCAATATGCATCACTATGTTTGCTATACCACAACTTCAATTCTATCTTCAACTTGTTTGCTTTGTCTCCACTTTGAAACAGTTCATTAAAATATTTTATTCTTGATCTTGTAATTTTAGAGTCTCTATTTTTCAAATAATTCATCTGTCGAGTCATATTCGTAAAATATTTGTTCTAAATAATCAATAATTTTTTCATTCTTATCAAATATCAATACCCCAAGAGAAAAGACATCTATAATATCATACATACTATCATTTGGGGTACAAATATCTTTATAATTTTCCAAAAGGTCAGGTAAACTGGTAAAATTTCTCGTGGTGAATTATTCAATGAGCAAAGAAGTTTTACACAATTCAAATAAAGATTTGATAGATGTATTTTACCGATTCTAATTCCTTTACTATTTGAATGATCTATATTTTTTAAAGTGGTTTCAAATTGCTCAATTCTATTCATTTCTGAGTTCAATTTTTTTTGAAAATATTCTTTGTTATTCAACTTGTTCTCCATAATTATATACCTCCAGCTTTATTTTAAGATGTTTGAGTATTCATCTAAACGATGATAATCTCAACAGCAGTCTTGATTGTGTCAAGTTTAGTTCGCAATTTCGTTCCTAGAAAAAAGTCACAAATCCATCATACTGCATATTTTATATTTGGTTTCAGTTTTCCATTATCTAGAAATGGATTGCTAGTAAACTCTTCCGTGTGTTCTCCCAGAACTCTAGATGCTTCCCTGCACTTGGTGCATGAGCTCCAGATGCTCACGCAGTTTTACCTTCCGCAGGTTCTCTGGCTTTTCCGCACCACCCAAAGATAGTAGCGGAACATAACCATAGCACTCATCGTAAGAAACAGTTCCTAACATATTCAATGCTTCTTTTATATTCTTTAGATTAGCCTTTTCATAAAAGTATCCAGTTTCTTCAAGCAACTTTGCAAAAACTCTGTATCCACGTGCTAAAGCCGAGAAATTATTATATCTATATTGTATTATAAAAAAATAAGCATTTTCTTCCCAAACAATTATATCTCCAAGAGCTGTTATCAATAATGGTATGCAATTTTTCTCAAAATATGACTTTTTTACGAAATCGCTATAATCGTCAGGGTTAATCAATTTGAGAAATCCATTTAGGAACGAGCCGAAACCGTAACTTTTCCAGATCTCAATAAATTGCTCAGGGATTTTTCCTGTGTATTTCTTGATGGTCTCTTCTGGCACCTTTGCATACAACTCAAAATCCTGCAATACTTTCAATTCCATATCCTTCTCCTACTCAGTCGTCAATTTAACATTTAAAAATGTTGTTGTATAGGCTTTTGAATCAATACTTTTTATTGACTCCCTTATCTGCATCTCAAGAAACTTTGCCTTCCCATTTCCCCACTGACTTCCAATAGAACTGTTGATTCTTGCATCTCCAACTCCGGTTACGGAAAAAGGGCTTCCTCCTGCACTCATATCAGGATTATGCAAAGCGGCCTGTGTTGAGAGCCAATTTTCAGCCTCTATTTCTAACTCCTTTAAATTTTTATCAGGATACAAATCTAATAATTCCTCAACTTTGTCTTCAAATACTTTTTCACGAATCTTTTTTTGAACTTTAGCAGATTCCGATCCTCTGCCGTTTATTTTATAGTTTTCGATATTGTCCAAATATTCTTGGATTGTCAGGTTATTTAAGGCTTCTTCCTGATTCTTTAGCTGACGAATGTATTCCGCCTTGTCAACAGGATTGTCTTCGAAATTTTTAATGTTAAATTTTACCTCGACAACTTTATTGATTTTTATCCTTGCAGTCTTCTCAAATATATCTTCCCGCCCAAACACCTTCCACCCAAACTCGTCCACCTTGGCTTGTACAAACTCCACCGCCTTGTCCATGCACTCGTTGGCGGCGGACAGCAGTTCTGCCAGCTCGGTCTCCTTGTACCGGTTTTCGGCTTTTTTTAGCCAGCCATTTATTGTTGCTACCGCTTCTTCCGTGCTTGCCTGCAGTGTCTGGCGGAACTTTACAAAGGCTGTGTGAATGTCTTCTGCGTCCAGTTTTTTGAGAAGGGCTATGGTGATTTCATCTGCGCCCTTTATTATGGCCTTGCTGATGGACTTTATCACATCCCCGGCTCCTGGCAATATCTTTTGAACTAGTTGGAGTAGATGTGGAAATATTGTTAGCCCAATTTATAAAACAATCATCGACCCTGTCACAATCCCTTACAAAAAAAGTTGGTTATGTATCTCAGCATGAAGTCTAACATCATCTTCCTTTTCTACATCAAGTGCCATTTCCTTAATTGATAGAATTCCATTTTTGAATGAAATCTCTTGATTCTCCTCAATACTTTTCTGTATCTTTTCCATTCCTATTGTATGAATAATGTCCTCTGACCAATAATTAATCCAATGTACGGTTGTAGGCAAATTCCCCTCTAAATATTTTCCATACTTTCTAGATAATGCCTTATTTGAGATACATCCCCAAAATGGCATATAAGACTGTACAAGTTTTCTAAATAAATTGCTAATCATCTCTGATGTCTTTTTATCAAAAAAATTGAGAGATAATGGTAAACCTATAATCAGTGTATTATATAATTTTTCAAATTTATTCCCCACAGTCATTAAAAAAGTAGCAGAATTTTCTTCATTTATAGAAGAAAAAAAAGAAATAGAATATCCTAAATCTTCAAACGAGGTTTCACCTTCTTTGTTAATTCCCTTTTTTAACATATTACTAAAATTTTCATAGTTCCAGTCAAATTCCTTAATATCTTTTTTTGTTTTAGCAGTCAAATAATTAGGTCTTAACTCTTGAGGACAGTCTTGAAATAGACTTAAAACTTCATAAGCTTCTTTTGAAATTTCCTCAAAGCTTTTATCCTCTCTTTCTGCTTTCTTCCATAAAATCATTGAATGTCTCTGTATCATATTTCCTCCTACTTAGGTGCTTGGAAAATTAATTCGATTTCCGTAATTCCTTTATCCATAAATAAATCTTGAACAACATCACAAGCCCCTTTTTCTGCAAAATACCACTGTATTTTTGCTCCTTCAGAAGCTTTAATTTGCCGTGCAGCCTCATCTAATAAACTTTCTTTGCCTATAAACCATCCATAGAACTCTCCAGTATTTTTGTTAATAAACTGAGCATATTTTCCTTTTGCATCTAGTAAAACTCCATCTTTCATTCCATCAAACTTTACACCGTTTTGTATCCATGCCATTCCTTCTTGTCCGGTTATCTGCTTTTGATAAGCTCCAGAAAAATCACCCATACTTTCATTGACAGTTTTCCATTGCCCACTTGATGTTGGTGGACCATCCCCACTCCCCACAGAAGCACCCGTTTCTGGTTTCTTCCGTGGTAGAGCCTCTGGTGCTTTCCCAACTCGAATTTCCCGCCCAAACACCTTCCGACCAAACTCGTCCACCTTGTCCTGTACAAAGTCCACCGCCTTGTTCATGCACTCGTTGGCGGTGGACAGCAGTTCTGCCATCGAGTTCTACGTCTATGTATGTGTTTGTTCCGGTTATTTTTGTCATAATTAGTCCTTTTCGCTATCCCAAGCTTCTACAAATTTGAAACCCTTAAGCTGGTTTTCATTTACTATATTTAAAAATTCATCAGTTACGAAATAATCTCGAATAATTAATTGATTTTGTAGTTTAACTTGAAAAAGAGGTGGATAATTGTTTTCCTTAAAATAATATTGCTCAACACCTAAAATATCATTCTCAAAATACTTATATTTAGTTTTTTTTCGATCTAAGCAGTCCAACACAGTTAAATTATTTAATAGTACAAAATCGTCATTAAGCGGAACAAATCTTATATTTATTTGAGAAATGTCAGAAAGTACTGCCATACATTTTTTATTTATGAAGAATCCTCTACAATCATAACATTCACAAATATCCCCTGCAGGATTATTAGAATCTCTATCGTATTCTAATTGAAAATCAGAAGGAATGCTTATTTCTATACCTTTATTAAACTGACGTAAAATTTTTCTATCAGTTTCTTCGTTTTTTATATAGCATCCTTTGTAATTATCAATATCTGTTTCTAAAATGTATATTTTCATATATCCCCTAATTGTGAATTTTTAAGAAACCACTCAATAATTCCTTTCGGATTGTTTGAAATTCATTACAAATAAGTTTTTGAATTAAAATGTTTGAATATCCTAAATCTTCTGCTTTATCTATTAAATCTTCAAGCCGTTTTCTTACATTGATATGATAACTGTCTAAATGCCCACCACAATGCATTACTTCGGTTGTAACAAATTCATTCTTTTGGTAAGGTAAAAATACACCATTTGCAGGTGAATTTAAATCAATTCCATATTCATGCAAGATTGCAACACTTGCTCTAGATTTTTCTGAATTAACTGCAACAATATGATGAGCAGCATTTGGATATGGCGGAGGTTCAATTCCTGCATTTTTTAAGTTTTCTCTTAAAATTTGAGAAGAAGTTCCCCCACCACCGCCTGATGTAACAATATTCTTTACGCTATCGTACTTATTGATTCTTTCTTTATTCCACACTTCTTAAAACTTTCTGTGCTGTACCAAACTTCTCTTTCTGTTTTGTTAAAGAGATTTGGAATAGTGTTTTGTTTTGCATCACCTATTGAAAAAAGTTTTTCTACATCTTTTTTTGTATTAATTGAATGTGTTTCAATATATTTTTCAACTACTTTTGAATTTAATAATAAAACTTTTTTTGCAATAGAATCATTTTTTGTTTCTGTTATATATTCTTCTATTATTGTTTCATCAATCTGCTTCTGATGTTTCTTTGAGTTCTCTTTTAATAATTTTATTAACTCTTTTTTATTTTCAAGATTTATTGAAATCTGTTTTATTTCTTCTTCCTTTGTTTCTTCACAAATTGCAAAAAGAGCTTCAATGTCTTCTTTTGTTGTTATTGAATTGTTCTTTATATATTTATTAAAAATTTCTTTATTAATTAATAACATCTTTTTTGCAGGAGAATTTTGTTTTACAGAGGAAATATACTCTACTATTAATTCTTCTGCTATTTTACTTTCCTTAAACTCTTTACTTTTCAAGAACTTATTTAAGTCTTTTTTATTTAATAAATCTAATTTTACTGTTTTTATTTTGGGCACATTTTTGCTTTCGCAAAAAACAGGCTTTCCGCCATTTCGCTTTCGCTTCATTCCTTCGGAACGCCTGCGGCGTGGCTACAATCCTTTGTGTGAGAAGATTTTTATCATTGGTGTCCGTACACACCGTTGATGTTGTCAAAGAGCTCCTTCTGTACGGGGAAGCTATTTATTTAAAAATCCTCTTTTTTTATAGGTTTGTTCTTATATTTATTTTAGGATTTATTATTTTCATCAAATTCTTGTTTTGCATAATCTAATAAATTCTTTTTGATTGGGTGTATATCTGTAAGTTCTGATGTTGGTAAAGTTTTTTCATAAACACCTTTTTCAACCTGTTCAAATCCCAATTTTAATAATTCTTCATAAGTTATATCAGCTGGATCAGGTTGAATATTTACCTCATTGTCATCTCCTTCCATAATTCCAACTTTTTTACCCTTGTATTTTGCTTCAAATCTTTGTTCGTAATATTCTGTTACATCATAAGGTGAAATATCTTTGTAATAAATATCACCATCAAGTAAAAAATTGAATTTTTTAGCTAGTTTTCTATCTGTTGTCAATAATTCAACATAACCATTATTTGTGGTTGCAGAAAATATCGTTCCTTGAAAAACTGCAAAACTATCCTGTTCGTATTTTGATCTCATATTGTTTTTATTCTCCTTTTCTAATAAATTTTTTTTGTCTTCTTGAATATATACCAACTATAAAATCATTCCCGTCTCTTGTTTGTATATGTAGTTCAGCGCTGTCTAACAATTCGAGGTCTTTTCTATATTTTACTTTTAGTTCAGGAATAATTAAACCATTTTTAGAATTTAAAACACCAGTTCCTGAACAAGGTGGTTTATCAAAAGTATTTGTACCGCCGAATTTAGGAGAGTATGGTATTTCAATTTTATCAATTTGTTTTGCATCTTTTACTTTAAATTTTATATAAGCAATAAATTTATCCAATTCAGGATTATAATCTGTATTTGGATAATCCAATCTGAGTGAATTAAAGACTTCATTATAGTCAACAAGAACGTTCGCATCACAGTCTCTTGCTATAAAACCAGTTACAGTATTTTTTTCTCCATTAAGATATTTTATTAAATCCTGCTGAGTTATATATTTCCTGAACTCAACATCTTTGTTCATTTTTCCTATAACTTCTTCTCTTATAGAACGGACTTTTTCTGTTAATTGCTTTAATTCTGCAGATTCTTCAGGCGGCAGATTTGTCATATCGTCGATATTTCGTAATACAATTTCCTTGTATCTTTCTAAAGTCATACCGTTCTTCTCAAAAATCTTATTTAAATCCTTCATATATAAGACTATAGAACTGCATAACTTTTCTTTCGTTATTCATATTCTATATATATTTTTTCTTTCTTGGAAACTGCTGCATTTATTAAGGAAATTAATTGTCCTATAACTTCTTTGACGATTACAATTATTTCTTTATTTTGGGTATCCAATGAATTATCATTAAATCTTCTTAATTCCTCTAAAACAATTTCAGGATGGATCATTTCCCAGATTTCATCATAAAAACCATTTTGATTATAGTAACATTCAATAATTCCATTCTTTTGAAAATCTGAATAAAAGCAACCTTCTAAAATTGTATTAAAGAAGCCATTCCAAATAATGAATCCTATTTCTTCTGAGTTATCATCCTCAAACCATATTTTTATTCTTTCTTCACCTTCATAACCATCATAATATTTATTGTTCAGCATGTTTTACTCCTTCCAGTGGCCTCTGTCTAATATTTCAACTTGTTCTCCATAATTATATACCTCCAGCTTTATTTTAAGATGTTTGAGTATTCATCTAAACTTTTCATTGTTATATCGCCATTAGTTGATATATTGATTAAGTGTTTTTGTACATTATCAGGATTTATCATCATTTCAAGAATAATAGCATCAGCTTTTTTTTCACCAACAGCATCAACTAATCGTTTGTCTATCCAACTATCGCTCATTTGTTTCCCGTCCAAGGTATTACTTAATCTAGCACTCCCAAATTTAGCTTCTGCGATTATGTACGGCGGATGCCCATCGGGATTGTAATATACACCATCGATTCCTCTATGTGCTGGTGCATCTAAATCTGTTGTCCTGTCCAAACTAATTCTGTCGTATCCAAGTTATTTTCAAAGAATACTTGCCTACCTGTAATCAAAAGGCAATTCTTGAGACCATATAATTACTTCATCTTGTAATAAGCATATATCATTGTGTACATCCGATGTTACGAGTATATCGCTGTTTATTTTTTCTTTTAAACACAGGAAAAATCGTATAATTTCCTTGTATTTATCAACAGATGCATTCTCTTTTTTTATATCAAATAAAATTAATTGAGCATATTCAAATTCTTCTCCAATAATACCAGAATCATACACATTGTACGGTGCCTTTTTTTCATTCATAAAAGAAATTATCACATCCTCTTCACTGTTCATAAATTGATATGTTACACAATTTTCATTGCTTTCTCTTATGATATTGTTTTCCCCAAAATAGTAATCTGTAAGAAAACCTTCAAACAGTTCTTCATTCATGCATCTTTGCTTTATTCTTCCACAAAAACATATTGCCATTCTCTCACCTTCTAAGGATATATTGACCTCACTGTCCCATTATATACAATTATAACTTCCTTTAACCCTTCAATGGGGTAATCATTTAATTGCCTTACTAATTCATCGACATTTCCATTCCAATCATCCAAATTGAGTACAACACGTTCAGCCTGTCCTTTTTGCATAACTTTCTCTTCAATTACACTCGCAACATTTCTTACCTTCGTCTTTTCTGCTGGAGAGTAGCAATCAAAAACCACACCTTCAATTAAATAATCTGGATTTCTTGTTGTCATGCTGGCTACTTGTATTTGTGGGAGGTGGGGAATCGGGTTTATCATGTTATTCTTCAGGATAGAAATAAGGAAGATGAATCTTGTTTTCCCTTTCGCTTGGTAACTGAAACTCTGTATGGGTTAAACTTTGGCAGTCAGGATTATAAATCAGTATTTTCTTCTGGAAGCTATAGCTCATTTCTTGTCTGTACTTTTCTTTGTAGTCATAGGAAAAAAATATTTCATAAGCTTTGTATTCTCTACAATCGTTTATATCATAGATAATAGGCACAGTTGTATGCCAATCCATCAAATTGTTTACTTGAGTTTGTTTTAGGGCTGATTGTATTGAAATTTCCAGGACAATACTTTGCCCAGGATCAAGGTCGTACCCAACGGGGTAATATCCAATCTCACTGAGATCCCAAGGAGAGATTTCAATGGAGAGCTTGCTTTTTTTAGGGACTACATTGTATGGCTCGTCAAATGCAGGGATAAAAATCTTCTCACCAGCTACATTCCGTAATAACAATGCAATTGTTATTTCATCCTTTGAAATATTGTAATTCATCTTCTCTACAAGCAAGTCATTTGCTGATGCATTGTAAAGAAATACGAATAAAGAAATAAAAAAAATGATACCCTGCCTCATAAATTTCCTATTCTCGTGATGAGCCTCCACTTTATCCTAAAAGCTGGTGTTTGGCTAGCAAATCTTGGGGTAGGACGAAGGATTTGTCCCTTCCTCCCGTCAAGTTGTATTTGTGGGAGTGAGGGGGATTAAGTAAAATTCATTTTTCAAATAAAAATTAGTAAACCTATAAGCAACATGAAAATAAATGCCCCGCATCCTATAAAAATTTGTATGAAAGGACATAATTGTATTATTTTTACAAAAAAACTCTGATTTACGATTCTGTTGTCATTAACAACAATTTCATATAGATACTTTATTCGATCTTTTCGGGAAAGACATTTTCCATCTATGTTCTCATGCAGATACAATTTATATCCATATTTATGAAAAAACTCATCAATAACTGTTTTGTTTTTCAATATAAGTATATTAAAAATCAAAGAGTAAATTGAAAAACATACGAATATGAAGAAATCAAGAATAAACAAGAAGATTAATACTTTACTCATTATCCATCCCTCTAACATAGTTAGGCATATAATTTGCACTTGGAAATTGCAGGGTTGTTAGAGTTTTGCAATTTCAACTACAGTCCAACTATACACCGGTTCCGGCAGAACAGCAACACGCAAACGTCACCGGCAGGCCGGCAAGTGAGGGCAGAGTTTGATGGATGCTCACTTGCCTACGGCTTTTCACTTCCCGTCGAATGGGCTATGCTGTCTCCCATGGAGCAGGACGAACAGATATATGACGTTGCGGTAATCGGTGGCGGAGCGGCGGGGCTTTGGTGCCTGCGGGGTCTGCGGGACAAGAAGGTGGCTATCATTGAGGGGAACAACAGGCTGGGGGCAAAGCTCCTGGCTACTGGCGGGGGAAAGTGCAACTTTACCAACCGGTTCCTGTCGCCACAAAATTTTGTCTGCGCCAACCCTCATTTTGTGAAGTCCTTTCTGGCAAGGTTCGGCACCCAGCAGGTGCTGGACTTTGTGGAGCGCCACGGCATTCCCTACGAGGAGCGGGACAATGGCAAGCTTTTCACCTTGAGCGGAGCCTCCTCCATTCTGAAGGCGATGCTGGAGGACGGTAAAAGCGAAAGGCACACCTTTCTGATGGCCTGCCTTGTCCATGATGTAGAAAAACTGGAGGACGACCTGTTTTCTACAGGAACTTCCCGTGGTCAAATTCTTTCCCGCAAGGTGATTGTGGCTAGCGGCGGCCTGTCCTATCCCAAGCTGGGAGCAACCAACATCGCCGCAAGGATTGCCCGAAAATTCGGCATGAGAGTGGAGCCATTGGTGCCTGCCCTGGCGGGCCTGCGGTATCCGGTGGAGGTTGCGGATGACTTTGCCCGTCTTGCGGGGATTGCTGTGACAGCGGAAATGAGGGTGCAGTCTCAAGTCGGAGGCGGAAGGAAGGGCGGAAGGGAAATTGTTTTGCAGGACCAGCTGCTGTTCGCCCACCGTGGATTCAGCGGCCCCCTTGCCCTGAACATCTCCCTCCTTGTGAACGGCCCCACAGAAATCAGGGTCAATTTTCTTCCCGGTCTAGATGCCGCCGGCCTGATTCAAAGCTCACGGAACGGCAGGAAATCCCTGGCGGGCATCCTGTCCGAGCATTTGCCCAAGGCGTTGGTAAGAGTCCTGCTGGACGGACGGGAATACAATCTGGCACAAATGAAGAAGGCTGAGGTGGAGGCCGTCGCCGCAACCTTCAATCAGAGGGTGATGGTGATTTCCCAGGTGGATGGCTACGACCGGGCGGAAGTCACTCGTGGTGGCGTGTCCGTGGACGAGGTTTTTCCCAAGACCATGGAAAGCCGCCGCTGTCCCGGACTATATTTTATAGGCGAGGCACTGGACGTGACAGGAATGCTGGGAGGCTACAACCTGCACTGGGCATGGGCCTCCGCCCAGACACTGGTCACAGGCTTGTTGTAAAAATTTTCTCTATGAGTATCAATGCTATAAGATGAAAATATCGTGATTGCTTCCGAAACTCGGCAGGATTGCATTTGTTTTTTTTTTTAATAAATTTATACTATATTTCAAAATAGTAGGATTTACTACCCCTTCACCTGATCAAGAAGGAAGTGGAGGGGTATAGGCACTTTCTTTTAAGAGCTCAGAATAGCCAGATAACAAAGACTCCTCCCTAGGACATCATTATCTGGCTATTTCAAGACTACAGGGCTGTCCAACCACCATCTACGCCGATAATCTGGCCTGTAACATAGGAACTCTCGTCAGCAGCCAAAAATACAACTGCAGAGTCTAAGTCGTGAGGATGTCCTTCCCTTTTCATCGGGCATTTGGTCTTCAAAAACCGGTCAAATTCTTCATTCCCTACGGGAGACACTTCGGAGGCAAAAAATCCAGGGGCCAAAGCATTTACAGTAATACCATACTGAGCCCATTCCACAGCAAGCTGTCGAGTCAGATTGTTTACCGCACCCTTGGAAGCTGCATATTCTGCGATGCCATTTCCAAAAGCCACATCCAGACCAACAGAACCTAACATGGAAGATACATTGATAATTCTTCCGTAGCCTTTTTTAATCATCATCTTACCAAACTCACGGCAGCAGTAAAATACACCATGAAGATTGACATTCATAGTCTTATGCCACATTTCATCACTCAGCTTGTCTGCCCAGTTGCAGTTACCCCCACCAGCACAGTTTACCGCAATATCAATTTTTCCGTAGGCATCCATTATCTTTTCTGCAATGGTAGCAACCTGCTCACTGCTGGTAACATCACAGACGTAATAACGGACTTTTCTGCCAAACTCTTTTTCCAAGTCCTCTGCCACTGTCTTCAATTTATCTTCTCTGCGAGCCAATAAGACGATGTCTGCATTCTGTCCAGCAAGAGCCCTTGCAAAAAGAACTCCCAAGCCCGAAGAGCCTCCAGTAATTACTGCCACTCTCGACGTCAAATCAAACATTTGATTTTCCTCCTCAATAAAATATTTCTTAAGCAATTAGGATTTTTCCATCCCTTTTAAAGTCCCATGACTCCTTTATGATAGGGTATCCGTCTTCAAAAGGAGGTAGTCTATCTCCTCTTGACTCAGCCTCTGCGAGGTTGCATTTATCACGTTGTATATGTCTTCTGAAGACCGAGGGCCAATGATGGCTGCGACGGAAGCCTTTTGACTCAAAACATACAGCAAGGCAAGCTGAGAGGCCCGGATACCCTTCTTTTTCGCCAATTCCTTCACACGCTCCTTCCGGGCAAAGTTGACCGGCGTCAGAACGGCCATCTTGGTGGCTGCATCTGCCTGTTCAGGCTGATACTGCGGATAAGATTCTGGGGAGAAAGGATACTCACCGAAAAATCCCCTGCCTTGAGCAGCCCAAGCGGAAATGATTACATCTGGGTGCTCCTCAAACCAAGGCAGACTTTCCTCATCAAAGGGGGGAATCCGATAGTACCACGGTCTTTCCAGCTTGACCAAGCTAAAAAATGGACTAAACACGCTCGGCCCCTGATACGCCATTCTTTGACAATATTCATAAGCCTCCAGAAAACGATCGAACCGCCAGTTACTCATGCCATACGCTTTAATCCAGCCCCTTCTCAGGAACTCCTCAAAGGTATCCATAATTTCTGCAACAGGAACCTTCGGGTCGTCTCTATGAGTGAGGTAAATGTCAATCGTATCTACACCCAGCTTATCCCTGCTGAACAAGATGTCGTCATACATAAATGTTCGGCCAACCCGAGACATCTCCTCGAACACGTTGAAGTTTTGGTCGGTATAGGGATTACAGCATTTGGACTGAAGGACCACCTTGCTCCTGTTGTCCCCCTTGGCAAGCCAACGTCCGAGTAGCTCCTCGGTGCGCTGGATTCCACTTCCCCTTCCATAAAAGCGGGCGGTATCGATATAGTTTCCACCTTCTTTTACGTAGGAATCCAACATTTCATGTATTTGCGCTTCATCCTCCAATGTAGAAGTAGCCGTTCCAAAGCTAATGTCAGACACCTTTGTGGTCAGTCCCTTGACATCAAGATAATTCATGTTATTCCTCCTTTATTTCACTATGTTTCAGATGTAACTACAGTGTTAATAATCATCGGCCCGTAGCCACCTTTGCAAATTTTATGGTAATGCTGGAAACAGCATCATAATTACTGCCACCACCGCAGTACCAACTGTTGTCGCTAATATTGTTGACACAAACACTGGAGGATAACCATCCTTCATTTTCAGACCGGCAATATTGAGAGCCATAATAACAGCGCCACTACTAGGAATCGAATCTAGCATTGTTGCCGCAAAGGTTCCCACACGATGGATAAAGGGAAGAGTCAATCCCAAGCTCGTCAATGCAGGCGTAATTACCGGAAGTGCAATTTGCGTTCCTGTTGTAGAGCCCCCTGTAATCATACAAATTAATGACACAGAGGCAATGAGCATAAGAACAGGCGGAAGGGTAGATTCCAGTAGCCCGTCAATTATTATTTGATACTCAGGAACCGATTGTACAACAGCAGCAAAGCCATTTATCCCTGCAATAGCAGCAGTTGGAAGAAAGGCTTGGAGAGCACCCTCGTTGACCGAAGGCAAAATTCTCTCCGGCCTCAATTCTCCATAGAACACAATCACTGCTACAATGGAGGCAAGCAAGATTGCTATTGCAATGTTCAATCGTAAAAAGTTAAACATGATAAACAAGGCAAAAAGTGGTAGCAAGGATCTCAGAAAACTCGGCTTTTCCCCGGCTACCGTTTCCAGTGCTCCCTTAACTTCCGGTTCAAAGGTTTCTCCCCTGTCCACAGCACGCACACACATCAGGGTAAAAACAGTAACCATAACTATAATTTCTATTACAGAACCTATGATGCCCGCAACGAGGCCAGCTCCAGAGCTTGTTCCAATCACCATAGCTACCACATTGGTAGGCTGTGGCGAACCAGGCCCGCTGAGGGCAAAAGTAAATGCTCCACCACAAATTGCCCCCATAATAAATCTTCTAGGAATGCCCGCTTCTTTGAATATATTGATTGCTATGGGATAAATAGCAATCAGAGCAACTGCCGCATTAATTCCCCCATAACAAATAATTGCGGATGCTAAAATAACGGACAAAAAGCCCAATGCATATTTTTGCTTTTGTGTTTTTGCATATTTGAATAAAAAGCGTCCCACCGTTTCAGCAATTGTATAGGCAGAACCACTCGTTGTATAGATTTTTGCTAAAATGGAGCCAAATAAAAACATGGGAAACAGGCTTCCTGTAATGAGGCCAAACCGGTCAAAAAACACTCCAATCAGAGACTCTGTCAAAGAAAGTCCCGACAAAAGCGCTACGACAAAAGCAGCTGCAAAGGCCGAAATCACCGCATTAAAATTTAGCAAGCACAGACCCGCCACTACGACAAAGCCAATGACAATCGCTATATATCCCATGGATTACCTGTTCCCCCGTAACTAAGGATGACGGCGTGATTACATCACGCCGCCCTACCATCAATCTCTCCTTTACTCCTTATATGAACACAATCGGCTTAACAACATCACTAGGATTGGCTGCCATAAGATTAAAGGCATCTTCAATCTTGTCAAAGCCAGTAAAGGTGTGGCTAATCAACTTGTCAGGGTCGAGCCTGCCATAGCGTATTAACTCAATCAATCTTTCTAAGCGACGACGTCCACCAGGGCAAAGACCACCCGTTAGCCTCTTGTGCGTAACAAAGGATTGAGACTCCGTGGATTTCAGCACAAAGTCCTTATCTTGCCCAGCAATATTAGCAATTGTTCCACCACATTTTGTCATACGATACGCTTCAGCAATATTTTCCACCGTTCCACCAGCAAGAATCACCGAATCAACCGGCTTGTTGCCCGTAAGCTCCATAATCTGCTCGTAAATCGGACCATCCTTATAGCTTATGGTTTCACTTGCTCCATATTCCATAGCCAGCTGCCTAGTAACCGGCCTGTTGCCAACAGCAATGACACGTCCTGCACCTCTTAAAACCGCTCCCGCTACGCTCATAAGACCTACTGGACCGATTCCGATTACAACTACTGTATCGCCATATTTTATATCCGCTAACTCTGGTCCATGAAAACCAGTTGTAACCATATCTCCTATTAGGACAGCTGCACTGAGCGAAAAATCCTTTGGTACCAAGGCTACATTCATGTCTACATCAGGAACCTTAAAAAATTCTCCAAAAACACCATCCCATTGAGAAGAGAGGAATCTACCTCCCAATGGCCTAGAAAGATGCTGATGGAGTCCTTCTTGAATACCGATGTCATACCATTGGGGAGTAACGGCAGGAACAGCAACGATATCTCCAACCTGAAAATCTTTAACCATGGAGCCTACCGCTTCAATTTTTCCCACAGCCTCATGGCCGAGAATCCGTCCTGCTGCAACACCTCGAATGCGAGCACCGTCAACATCAGACGTACAGGGGCATACAGCTATTGGTGATAACAGAGCCTCAAATGGACCGACTTCTGGAATCTCCTTATTAATCCATCCTGTCTCTTTATTTGGAACAATGATTCCAAATCCTTTCATAGTTGAACTCATACTAATTCCTCCTTTTCTTTCAAATTAAAGAGTCTCAATCGTCCCAGCCCTTTACCTTCTTTGCACCAGTAAAGCCTAAGACGATACATATAACAATAATTGGAACAAGCGATTTGAACAGTCCTGCGTATGAACCTGTCAAGTCATAAATAATATTTGCCGCAGGTACTCCAATGCTAGCTCCTACAGTAATACAAGCAGTAAGGATACCTTGAATTGTTGCCGCATCCTTAACACCGAAGGCCTGTCGCACCATTGGTGCAGGTAGTATTTTTGGAAATAAAAACGCAAGGCCAATTAATCCACATACGATATACATCATTTCAACTGTTGGCTTCGTAAAGCCGAGGACAATGGCAACTATAGCATACAGAACTGAAACCACAATGAGAGAAAGCCTTGCCCCCAGTTTGTCAGCAACGAACCCTCCAGGAATCATCGTAATATTGTTGACTGTAAGAACAATGCCAAAGATTGCACCGTATTCAGCTGCAGAAAGGCCCATATCAGCCATGTAGACGGCGACATTCGCATACGCCGCATAAAAGCAGGCTGCAAAAAGAACAAAAAAGACAACTAATGCCCAAAAATTATAGGTCTTTTTTGCCTCTCTAAACATAATACCCGACTTGACTACATCATTTGAGCCTGAAGTCTCCTTTTCACCTGTCCAAAACATTTCTGTTTTCACCCCATCAGGATTATTTTTGACTAGGAAAAAGATAACCGCAGTAACAACAATAACCAGAATTGCGATATAACGCATAGCGGCGGCATAACCAATTGAGTCAAGCATCTTTCCGATGACAACGCTTCCAAAGGTACCACCAAAGCCACCAATTGTCATTGAAATAGCGAGAAGCGTTGCATGGAGCTTACCAAACCACCGGTTAAAAAGCATCGCAGTTGTAGTGGAGGAACAGAAAGCTGGGAACAATCCCACGAATAGAGCTCCGACATAAAACATAAAAATATTGGTGGCAAAGGAATACAGGAGAAACCCAACAAAAAATCCAAGACCTCCTAATGCAATGGCAAGCTTTAAATCAATCTTTTTGACAATCTTACCGTAAGACAACAAGAATATAGTTGATGAAGCTGACTGAAGCGTAGGCACAAAGGAGTAGGCTGTCCTAGACAATCCGGGAAACCGCTCTAAAATAGAAGCTGTGTACAGACTAAAGGTACTATACGATACAGCATAGAAAAAATTCATTATTACGGTGGCTACCATAATAATCCAAGCGTAATACCACAAACTCGTTTTTCTTGTTATTTCCATAATTTTCTAGCCCCCTTTAGAATAGCTTCTTCGTTGGAGGCTTGCAAAACAGAGTCCGCAGTTACACCGTCATTATAGGAAATGTAGTATTCAGAAGCCCCTTTATCCCTTACTTGAGTTCCAATACCCACCACAAAGTAGCTAATAGTGTCATTAGGATTCTTTTTCAAGCCAAAGATAAGACCAAGCTTTGAGTCGGCAGCATTGCCGATGGTCAACTTTACTTCTGTAGTTTCAGTCTTGGTTGTGGAGCCGAACTGCTCGTATGCACTAAAATAGTCAATCGTGCTAGAATTTATCTTTTCCCAAACTTTTTCCTTATTTCTGTTCTCTGCCCAAGCAGAAATATTACCTGATGAAGGACCCTTACATCCGATTGTAATTATGGAGAGTGCAACAGATGATACCCCCCCCCCTCCATCATACAAAACATATAAATTATAATTATACATAAAATTAGCTCCCTTATCTCGTGATGTACAGGCATTACCCTTAATAGCTTTTAGTCTAGTTTAAGTCTCTGGCTACAATTTGTCAAGGAAAAATCAAGGTAAATCTATATTTTTAACACACAATTTTACAAATGATGTGGGCTGAGTAGGGAACTTCAAAGAAAAAGCACCATACCAAGCAACAAAATTAATTTCAGCATTTTATCTCCCAGGGATATATCTCCGCACAGTGAGTCTGGACTGATAGCAAACGAACAGTGTACGCTACCTCACTTGTCCTATCTGTAACGGGTATAAACAATTCCCACCTCAATTCATACCTCAAAGCAAGGTTTGTATCCAGCTCCGCAGTGACTAAGCCTCCGCTGTCCTCACCTCTACTTTATAGGCGAGGCACTGGACGTGACAGGAATGCTGGGAGGCTACAACCTGCACT
>CALEFI010000134.1 GCA_937876905.1 uncultured Treponema sp. | reverse complement strand
GGAAAAATGACGGAAGAAAAATAGCAGCAGTTTTGCCAGCTTTACAGCCATTTGCTTTTCAAGATAACCGGTACCACAAAAGAAAGACCCTTCCATATCTTTTGTTATTTGTGGTAATTAGTACCTTTAATAAGGAGAACACCTATGGATACCATTGCTTTGAGAATTGCGTTGATTGAATTCATCTTTTCCAAGGCAGACGAGCCGCAAATTTCATACGGAGCGGCTTGTCTCAAGGCAGCCTTTGATGCCAGCAAGCACAAGATGCCGGATGATACCATCAAGATTCTGTCATACAACTTGGAGGTCTTCAAAACAGGTGGAGCCTATGACATAAACAGGCCAGTCCTGCTTGGCAAAATTTGGGAAGACTTGCAATCCTTCAGACCTACGGTCATTGCATTCAGTGTTTTTGCTTGGAGCGACAGTCTTGTCCGGGAAATGGGCGCACAGCTGCCAACACAAATGAGTGGAGACAAGCCATTTGTGTTGCTGGGCGGTCCGATGATTTGTGGCGATGAGTCAGAGCTACAAATCAAGTATCCTTTTGGGGACTGCTTTGTCATTTCGTATGGAGAGAAAGTTTTCTCCAACCTGAGGGCATACATAAATTCGCAGCCTGTAGTCCATGATTCCCCGGCACTCAGCGACCTGCATTCTCCCTACTTATTGGGAGTCATCCCTGTGCGACAGGGAATGGCTGTCCGAATGGAAACCCATCGCGGCTGTAGCTACAGGTGCCCCTTCTGCCGGCACAGCGGTGGCATGAATACAATCCAAGCGGTGGGTACCGAACAAAGATTCAGAGAGGAGTTGGTGCTGTTCCGGGACAACAACATCAGCAAGATAAATGTACTGAATCCACTGTTCAACAATAAAGAAGATTACAAAGTCTTGCTTGATTTGGTCAAAGAACTGCACATAGAAATCCCCTTGTCCGTACAAATTCGCTGTGAGGCACTGACAGATGACTTCCTCCATACGATAAAGGAGGTTCCGAGCATAATATGTGAAATTGGCGTGCAAAGCCTTTCTCCCTCAGTCTGTCAAGAAATCGGACGCAACCCTGAGAAAACGCTTCAGGGACTGCGAGAATTGCAGAGGAATTCCATCAACTGTGAGGTGAGTTTAATCTATGGTTTGCCCAGGCAGAATTTCCAAGACTTTGAGCAGGACATCCGACAACTGAAGGAGATGGGGATTTCCAAAATCAGTGCATTTCCCCTGCAAATCTATCCCGGCACGAAATTCTTCCAAGAACAAGAAAAGCTGCCCCTCCGATTCAAGCCGAACACTCTCGGAATACTGGAGGTAGACCAAACGCAGGATTTTCAGAGGATGAAAGCCCTTTCAGAAAAAATGACAAGCTGAGCAAAAAACACCCCACCACTATGATAGTAGCCGGCAGGAACGAGGGCTGGACGCTCATTCCTGGTTCCCGGCTTCTTCCCCCAGCCCTACTCTGCGTTGCGGACCACCCGGAATGCGATTGGCAGGGGGCCAATCATAAACTCATAGTCCCCAGGATCAAGAAAACTTCTGCTTGTCACTCGTCTTATACCACCACGGACAACACGACAGGGAGCTTCACGTCCAGCACTATACCTCGTCTCCCCGTAATCCGGCCCCCGTGGGTTCACGCTGTTGCCGCTGACCTGGTAGTAGCTGCTGCTGTACCAGTCCCACACCCACTCGTTTTGCTCGTCGGCATAGTCCCCTGTAAAGGTAGTTCCATTGTAAGGATAGTCACTTTTCAAAACACCTTTTCGGACCGCATACTCCCACTCCGCCTCGGTGGGCAGCCGGTAGCCGTTGGCGTTCCAGTCGCAGGTGATGTTGGGCAGATCCTCCTTCGGCCTGAAATACTTGGGGTTTGTGACCGCATCCGTAGAACCGTTGGAGGCGTAGCAGGGGGTGAGCCCTTCTGCCAGACTGCGTCGGTTGCAGTAGGTGAGGGCATCAAACCAGGTGATGTTGGCCGCCGTATTGGTCTTCCACAGGTGGCGGGGAACAAATTTGCTGCTGACCGGTTCCCCATAATCATCAGGATAGACCCACTTGCCTCCTACCACAGTAACTGTGTCCACCCTTTCATGATGGCCATCAGGATAGATACCCGTCCTTTCCACCCACTGCTCCAGGGTAATGGGCCGCTCGCTGACGTAGAAGCTGCTGACCGTCACCTTGTGGGCAGGGAATTCATCAGCATTGTAATCGTTTTTTTTTCGATTGGTCGGTGTTGCCCATGGTGAAGGTGCCGCCCTTTACCAGAACCATCCCAGCACCCTGGGCCGCCAGCGGCGCTCCCACCACGGCTGTTGCTGCCAGAGCCAGCGCCAGAACCAAAATTTTCTTGTATGCCTTCATGTATTCCTCCTTGAATCAGGCTTTACGTGCAGATTATACCACGACCAGGCGTGGGAAAGGTCGCCTTTTTGGCGACTTTTTGGGGGGAGGGGATACACAGAATGTGACCAGAATCCATTTCATCAACCAGCCACCTCAAAGCAGCATAGAGGCTAGTATTTTGCATCCCAGTTTGTGATGCGTAGGCCAGCCTTGTCGGTGAAATTGCCACAGAGAATGATGATGAAGTCTATCAATGCCCAGATACAGCCCAAGCCAAAGCAACAGGTCAAAAGGATTTGAAGGATTCCTGTACCCACCTTGCCGACGTAAAATCGATGGATTCCCAAGGAGCCAAGGAAGAACGCAATCAAAGCCACGATGGTGCGGCTTTTGGGCGACATACCTGTATTCTGGGGCAACCCTAGATTTCCATTCTCCATGGCGACTGATTCTGCCGCTTCTTGCGCAGCACCGCATTCGGGGCAGAATTTTACGCCTCCCTCAATTTCCTTTCCACAATCTTTACAAAACATTATGTTTCCCTCCTGGTAAGATAATATTATAGAATATGCTGTATTCCCCAAGTGCTTTTCAGTGACGATTTTTAGGAAGCATACCAATCAATTGTTCCACAGTGCAAAATCTATCCGAGGCTCACTGTTTTCTTCTGGAAACCTTCGTGACCACCTTTGACTCTAACAGGAAGTTGGACAATTCCCTTGTGTTAAACACGAGAATTTCTTCCGTATCAAAGTCTAAAGCTAACGCCTGTATGATATTTCTTTGTTGTTCTTCCTGTGCCTTCTTTTCCTTCAAAGCCTTGAGGAATCTGACCCTCTGCCCGCTTTCATTGATGGTTCCACAGAAAAACACAGGAAGTGTTTTGACAAAGAAATGCTTTATCGGTCTAGGAAGCAGTTTGACCGCTTTGCTTACCACAATCCATGCAGCACTTATTGCGGTGACAGCCTCAGCAATTTCTTTCATGATTGAGATATAAGTCCCGACATCGCACATCTTGTACCACTCCTACGCATCGTTTGTATGTATTCCAAGGAATTGATAGTGTCATCCTGTCTAAACTGAATTGCCATACAATCTCCTCATTACTTCACACGAATTTCTATCCCACCCCATTTGAAACTCTTGCCATTATTCATAATGCAAACAAAGAAAGCTTGTCTATATGGGTCAGTTGAATCCGAAGAATAAGTCACTACTTTATAAACTTCCCCATCTAAAAGTTCATACTCATTCAGTGCAGACCAGATAAGGAAGTTTTCTTGTTTTGAAAGTTTCTTTATGTCCCCTGATTTAGCATATCCCAGTGATTTCACTCCTTCCGCAAGGTCATCCAAACTTTCCCTGAAACGGTCGTCAAGGAAGTTTTGCTTATTAAAAACAGAAGGATCATGGGTAGTACAATACTCCGCAGCAGCATAACCGCTATGTCCTTGCCAATCAGAGTAATATTTCATTTGGCCGCTGCACACAGCCACCACCAGCAGCATAGTAGCGGCAAGACAGATAAGTTTTTTCATAAACAATTCCTCCTAATCGTTATTTCAAATATTCTTCCGTAAACTCATCCTCAGTTTTTTGTAGCCCTGAGTGGTTCTGTCTGTCGTAGTCAAGATATTCCTGCAAAGAGTTCACGGTGTTCTGCAACCCCTCCATGCCATAGTCGGAATATATGCGGGTGAAATAGTAGCGGACATCCTTTTCGGCCATTGCCCGCTTCATCCTTTCACCGGAAATCATAAAAAAGAAGACACGTATATAGTCCTTGGCGGAGCCTGCATTCATCCCTGTACTGAGTGCGACGGATTCTGCCTTTTCACTTATAGCGGATCTGTCGCTATAAATTTCCTTTGCAGCCTCATAGCACGCCATTGTCATTTCTTCTGTTATAGCCATCTTTGTCCTCGCCAATCACACCCTAAAGCTGGGAATCCTCCATCATAGCGTTAATATTCACTACCATAGGTTCCACTGTGAATGGCAGGGGCATTTCATTTCGCCAGTTGATGGTATTCCGCCAAGCCTGTTCAGCAGATTCTTTTTCACTCGTCCAGTACTGCAACCACTCCTTTGCCTCTGCCACCGCAGCTGGGTCATAGTTTGGGTCAGGAACCGTGTAGTACTCAAGCTCATTTCTATATGCGGTGTACGTCCTGGTTTCAGTATATGATGGTGTCGCTTCACTGGACCCAAAGCTACTGTTGGTTCGCCGTCCTCCAGAACCTGGATGCCAAATTTGCTCTGTCACGGTGTAGGGAACCTCAACAACCCGTGATTTTTGGATGGTGGGATTGGAGCATCGCTGTATAGTCTCATTGCAAAGCTGTATATTTTCCTCGCACATGTTTATAGCAGACCATATATTAGAACTAAGCTCCTCAAGCTCCTTGTACTCCTTATATCCATCTTCAAAGATTCCCAGCACAAATGAATACAAGGCAAAACGCTCGGCCTCCTTGTCATATATGTAATAATGGACAAATGTATCGATAAACCCCTCATTTTTAGAATTCTCAGGCACGGAAAATAAAACTGCCTCTCCCTTTTTTACCTTTTTCTTGAGGGATTCACTGAGATCTTGCTTTAGGGCTTCATTGTTTTTATCAGACAGGAGTTCTTTTGTTGCCGAGCCATCCGCTATGGCGGACTTCATCATCTTGAAAATGTCCTCGTCAAAACCGGAGAAGGCCGGCTCCATACCTTCCACTGTAAAGAAGCTTGAGTAGCTGCTATTGTAAAAGTCTCCGGAATCCAACTCAGATGAGGAATACATCAAACTGGATCTGTTATCAAGTTCCACAACCTCTGTGGAAGCACACCCCGCAGACACCATCACAACAACAATGGCGCACAATCCGAATATCCAAAGCCTTCTCTTTCTCATAAAAAATCCTCCTCCATTTCTCTATCTTTCCCTCCCCCAAACCACACCAGCCCCATCCCAAGACAGGGCCGGCGTGGTGGAAGCGCCGCTCAAGGCTGCGGTCTACTTCCTTGTGGCTGTGAAACGAAGTGTCGCTCCACCAGCCAAAACTGGCATCTGCACCTTGATATTACCCTCTGATGCATTCGACTTATCAATGGTCAGCCAAAGGTATTCGGTGAGGAGTCCCCCCTTGATTTCGGCCATGTAGCCTGAGTCTCCGGAAATCACCGTATAGTTTTTGGGCTTTGTTCCAGCCCATGAGACGGTTCCATCATTGTAGAAATTCAAGTCGCCTGCTTGGGTGTAGGTGACACCGGCTCCTTCAACTGTGTACTCCCACTTGGTTCCCGCAAAGGGGTCGTCCCCGCTGCCGGCCGCCACGTCCACGGGGTTCGGCATATAGGGTGCGCTTGCGCATCCCGTCAGGGAAAACAGTCCCAGCACTGCCACCGTCAGCAGGGCGGCCACTCCGCCTCTCTTGAAAACTTTCATAGAAAAGTTCCTCCTGTTGCTACTTGCCGCAAATACGAATCATTTGCGGGCCATTCATGTTTCACACAAACGTGTGAATATCTTGCAATTATAAGTACAAACAGCACGATATTCAAGTGAACAATAGTACGTTCGTGCTATTTTTACCTGATGTTGGACTTTTGGCTACGAGTGAAGGCAAAGCTGGAGTACCAGGGGCTCACCCAGCGGGAGCTGGCGGCACGGATTGACGTGAGCTACAACACCCTGCAATCATGGATAAACCGCAACCGGCTTCCCAATGCGGAGCAGGCCGTGAGGGTTGCCGACGTATTGAACACCTCCGTGGAATTCCTAGTGACCGGCAGGCGAAGCCAGGGCAAGAGCGACCATTCCCGCACTGTCCGTATCCTGGAGCAAGCCATAGACAGCCTGCGGATGGACCAGTAAGCCTTCTTTGTTCATTCGCACCAACTGAACTGGCTCAATTCTAGCACACCGGCACAAGAAAAAAGTCGCCTTTTAGACGACTTTTGCATTTTTTACAGAAAAAACTCAAATAAATTGGGAGGCGGCTCCTACCCCACCACCTCTTCAATCACCCGCAGGATGGAGGGGCCAAAGCGC
>CALEFI010000133.1 GCA_937876905.1 uncultured Treponema sp. | reverse complement strand
ATCAGCTTGCTCACGGAGGCGGTGAGCTGGTCTGGAACCTCAGTCCAGGCGGGAATCAGCTCGCTCATCTGGGCCTCCACCTCCTCCACCAGCCCAGGCGTGGCGAGCTGGTTGTAGAAGTTGCTGATGAGGGTCTCCGGATTGTACTGGGCGAAGATGTCCGAGACACTGCCCTCCAGGACATCCACCCGCGCCAGGGTGAAGTCCGCCACCTGGGTCTTGAGCTGCTCCAGCCGCGATGTCCGGGCATAATCCGCCGGCAGGGCCCCGTCGGTCTCGCGGTCGGTGTTCACCCGCACCTCGGTGACGCTCATCTCGTCGGCCACAAAGCGCTTTTTCAGCAGCTGCAGGAGATCGAAGTCCACCGTGAGCCTACCAATCTCGAAGAGGTTCTTCATGGTGTTGTTACGATTGGCCACCTCAAGCCCCTGGATGGTGAAGTTGGAGTCCAATATGCCCAGATGGAGGTAGGCTATGTCTACCTTCGCCCCGAAGGCAGCCTGCAACACGGACTGGAGTCCCCGCTTGATGAGGGGATCCTTGAAGATGAGGACGGCAGATACCATTACCACCAGCACTCCACCCACGGCAATCAGAGGCATAAACTTGACCCTGCCCTTCTGCTTGCGAATCTCCTTGGATAGCGCCTTGAGCCGCGCCAGCTCCTGCTTGGTGAACAGCCGGTCATCGGGAATGGCCAGCCGCTCCTTTTTCGAGCCGGCCACCGGCAGGAACAGGCCGGAGATAAAGTCCCTGTCCCTGGGGATGTAGATTTTCCTTAGAACCTTCCTGTTGAGCTTCCGAGGGGAATACTTCTTCTTGAGCATCCGGGGCAGCTTCTTCTTGGGAAAGGTCTTGGGCTCCCGCCGCCTCTTGGCAGGGCTCCGCTCCTCCTCCTCCCGGACGGCCAGACCCCTAGTGTCCGCCTCCGTCACAGCCGAATTCCCCTCCGCTTCGGAAGCCACGGCCTCCATCACGGCACCATCACTGGCCTGGACATCCGAGTCCACGGCCTGAGCCTCCACGCCCCTCTCATCCTGGGCCCCTTCCAGCTGCCCTTCCATATCCTTCTTGCTCATCGATTTATCACTCCTGCAATCTCCTGGGACTTGGAGATAATCTTTTCCACAAAGGGCAGCTTCTTCATTCCCACCCACAGCTTCGACGCCGTAATCTTGGGGGCAAGGACCGTCCGCCACAGCCGCACCAAAAGGCGGGACAGCACATAGACCGGAATGTACAGGACAAGGCCCGCCACCAGGCTCCCCATCACCACGGTGTTGTTGAATTTCGTAAAGGCGACGAAGGGAATCTCCAGGAGGCTGCGATAAACCGGGACAAGGGGTTCAAAGGTCAGCACTTGGTAGCCCAGCTGGTCCAGCATCATGTCGGCCGGGGCTATGCAGAGCGAGACGCCGAGAGTCACCAGAAGGTACACAGCCTTGTTGATCCTGATGAAGAAGAAGAGGACGAAGAGGATGTACCACAGGGCATTGTCCTTTGGTGTCATTCCCATGATTACCCCAAGGGCAACTCCATGGGCAATTTCTCCGGGATGGGAGTTGCTGTTGAGGGACCTGAACAGATTCAGAAGATAACCAAGCATAAAACACTCCTTTGGGGCTAGATTAAAGCAAACTTTAAATAATATCAATATTATGTCGGCCGGACAGCAGGCAAAACCCAAGGCGAGGCCGATTTCTCGGCCCCATACAGTCAAAAAGCTACAATTTGTCCAGGGCCCGCTCGTACACGGCAAGGTAGCCGGCGGCGGACGACTCCCA
>CALEFI010000132.1 GCA_937876905.1 uncultured Treponema sp. | reverse complement strand
TCTGTTTGTCATTCAGCCTTGCAAAGACATCCACATTGCACCTCTTAAATTGAAGGGTGGATTTGACGAAAACGTGACGTTCGCACGCTATACTCCTGATTCAGTATACAGCAGCTGCCATGACAAATAATGACGCCCTGAGATTTTTTTGTGTCGAAGGTGCATTGACGAGAGGATGAGGCGGATTCCCAATGACTTGAATGATGCTTGCTATCGACAAGCATATATACAAAACCATATCAATTGGTTTCTGAAAAATCATCCAGATATGGCCAGGGATTTTATGAGGGAGGTATCCGCAAAGTACCCCTCTCAGGAAGAATCCTCTTTATTTGTGGCGGGAACATGACAAAATAAAATGGCCAAAGAAACGTGCGAAAAACCAGGCCGTGAAAGCACCAGCTTCCACGGCCTGGTTTGCTTGCAATGTCTTACTTCTTGTACATCCGCTTTACCTTCTTGGTGGTGGTCATCTCCAGGGGCTCATCCAAGATGGTGGTGCGGGAAATGCGGGAGTAGGGCTGGAGGCGGCGGTTCACCTCGGCCACCAGGCCATCCACGGTCTCCTTTACCAGGTCGGTGCTTTCCATGTCGCCACGCAGCAGCTGGAGCCGGTTGAATAGCTCGTCGGAGGGATAGATCAATGCCTCGATTCCCTCGGACTTGGTGGCCTCGTCCATGATGTAGCCCTGGACGGTGATCTGCTCGATGTCGGTGACAAGCTGGAACTGGTTCTCAATCTCCTCCGGGTACACGTTCTTGCCGCCCTCGGTGACAATCATGTTCTTTGCCCGGCCTGCAAGATACAGGTAGCCCTCGCTGTCCAGCCGTCCCAGGTCTCCTGTCTTGAAGAATCCGTCCTCGGTAAAGACTGCTGCCGTCTCGTCGGGCATCTTGTAGTAGCCTTCCATCACCATCGGCCCCTTTACGGCAACCTCGCCCACGCCGTCCTCGTCGGGCTCCAGAATCTTCATCTCCATGTGGGGGGCAAAGAACTGGCCCACGCTCTCAATCTTGAACCGCTCCACAGGGTTCAAGGCGATGATGGGCGAGGTCTCCGTCAGGCCGTAGCCCTGGATGAAGTCGATTCCCAGCTGGTTGTACACCTTGAACACGCTGGCCGCCAGGGGGCCGCCGCCGCAGATGGCGATGCGCAGGGTGGAGATGCTGGCCTTTTCCAGCACGGCCTTGAACAGCCTCTTTCCGGGGTTCACCTTGAAGACCTTTTTCACCAGGTAGGAGACTCCCATCAGGAAGTGCATGATGCCGTTCACCGCCGCTCCCTTGTCCTTGATTCCCTTCAGTATGCCCGCCAAGAGCTTGTTGAACAGCAGCGGCACGCCCAGCAGGATGGTGATTTTCCCTTCCTTCAGCTCCTTGAGCATTCGGGTGACGGCCATGGTCTTTCCGAACACCACCTCGGCTCCCACGGACAGGGGCTCAATGAAGGCGGCCTGCATGGTGTAGGAGTGGTGGATGGGCAGCAGGGCGTAGAACACGTCGGTGGGAAAGAGGTCAAGGTTTGTCTGGGCAATGTAGCAGTCGGAGACAAGGTTTCGGTGGGACAGCATCACGCCCTTGGGAGTGCCGGTGGTTCCCGATGTGAACAGGATGGCCGCCGTGTCCAGCTCCGTGGCGGGGGTGATGGTGGCCTTTGAGCTTGTCTCAAGGCTGTAGACATAGGTGTCGGAATACTTGGGCGACAGGGAGAAGACCTGAGCGCCGCAGGTATGCTTGCAGAAATGGTCGTATTTTTCCTCGTCCACAAAGAAGAACAGGGGCCTTGCTGTATTCAGCAGGTTCTCAATCTCAGGCTCGTGAAGGCCATAGTCAATGGGGATGATGGTTCCCCCGGCAAAGAGGGTGGCCAGGTAGACGGTGGCCCACTCAGAGGAATTCTTCCCTGAGACTGCCACGTGGCTTCCCTTGGTAACGCCGGAGATCGCCAGCCAGTTGGCAAGCCTTTCGATGTTTTTCAGTGCCTCGGTGTAGGTGCGGGTGACACGCTCCGGCACAAAGTCGGTAAAGCAGGGGCGGTCAGGATACCGTTCGGCAGTAATCCTCAACATTTCCGGCAGGGTTGGCCACTGCCCGGTAAAGGCTTTGCCTTTCCATTCGTCCAGAAAGGCCCAGGGAAGTCGGTTCTTGGTCATACTATACCCTCACACAAAGATTCTTGCTTAGTTCAAATATGACATAGTTTAAAAAAAAATCCTGCGAAAAACAAGTTTTTCATTTTATTTTTTCCCCATATCAAGTATAATTGTCGCCATGCTGAAAAATTCGCTCAAGATTCTGTGCTGCATGATTGTCTGCTGGGTGGTATGCGTTCCTGTGTTCTGCCAGGTGGCTCAGTCCATGTCGCCAGATGAGTCAAGGGAAGCCCGGCAGAAGCTGCTTGCCTACAGCAAGCAATTTGTTGGTGTTCCCTACCAATACGGCGGAGCCAGCTGGAGCGGCATGGATTGCTCCGGCTTCACCTTCACGGTGGCAAACGATGCGCTTGGGATAAAGCTCCCCCGTTCCACTTCCGGCCTTTACGCCGCCGTCCGCATTATCGACGACTCGGAGAAAGAGCCTGGCGACTTGCTTTTTTTTAAGACAGTCGGCTCCCGCATCTCCCACGTGGGACTGTATTTGGGAAACAACCAGTTTATCCACGCTGCCAGCGACGGTCCGAACACCGGTGTCATCATCTCCTCCCTGAACGAGTCATATTGGAAGCGAACCTATGCTGGGCCCGGACGCTTTCTCCCCGCCACAGGGGAAAAGCAGCCCGCTGTGGAGACCGAGCCTGTTCCAGTGAGCGACAGGAGCAGCCCTAACGGAACAAATTCCGGGGCTGGACTCGCATCGGGAGGCGAAAATGCCCGCTCCGGGAGTGGTGGCTCTAGCAGGGCAAGCTCTGGCGGGTTTCTCAGCCGCCTCTCCATAGACGGGACCCTTACGGGAGACTGGACCTTTTTTAGCGCCACCCGCTTCCACCTGATTTCCCGTGGGGCAACCCTAGATGCCCATGCCCGCTACACCGGAGGAAGCCTGGAGCCGGGATTCGGCCTTTCACTGTCCTGGGACCCGGCAATGCGGCTGTTCCAGATTCCAGTCCTCTTTTCCCTGACGGTGCTGGAGGGAATACGCGTTTATGCGGGCCCGGTCTTTACAATGGGCAATCCTGTGGAGCCCAGCACTGAGGCTCCGGTAAAAGGCTCCATTTTTCCCGGCGTACTGGGCCTTTGCCTCCAGACACCTACCCTCAAGGCGGGTAAGGTGGAGCTTTCCTTGGTGCAGGACATCCGCTACACTGTGTTCAACAATACCAAGGGGGCGGCCCTCTCCTTCCTCGACTCTATGGCATCGGGCCTGGTGTTCTCCACCGGCATCCGTGTAACATTTCCCCTGGCAAATTTTATATAAGGGTATGAACTTGACAAAAATGAATTTGAAGAGATTGCTTCCCTTGCTGATTTTGGGCATTTGTGTGCTCACCTCCTGCTCTCCTGTGCTAAAGGTGGCCGTCTCCTCCAGTGGCAGCATAACCTATGCTGTGGAAAGCTCTGTCTCGCCCCTCGTTGGGGGGACAGTGCGTTCCTTTACTGGTGCAGACGAGTCGGTGCCATTGTTCCACGAGGCTCAAATTCTGGAGGCATTGCAGTCCGCCGGCCTGTCCTCCGTCACCGTGGAAACTCCCGACAACAGCTCCCTGAGAGTATCAGCCCAGATTGAAGCGGCTTCGGCTCCCGCCACAAGGATTCCCAGCCTTGGTGGAGGCCCCGTCTGTCAGGACATGGTTCCCCAGGTGGCAGGTGCCATCGGATACTGCCATTCCACCCAAGTCGGGCAGCGGAAGCTGGTGCTCACCATTTCCCCCCACGTACTGCGGCAGGTGATGGCCGTAATGCCCCAAGAGACAGCGGAATACCTCGACCTGCTTTCCGCTCCCATCCTCACCGGAGAGCAAATGTCCGCCGCCGAGTATCTGGACCTCATTTCCATCATCTATGGCGACACCATAGCCAAGGAGCTGCGCAATGCCCAGGTCAGGATTCTTGTTACAGCCCCCGCACCAGTTCAGTCTGCCACGGTTTCCATTCCGGCGGGCAGGGTTCGTACCAAAGGACAGCACGTGGAATTTTCCCTTGGCCTTTCTGAGTTGCTGTCAAATGTCGGCAAGATTGAATTTGCCGTTCAGTATTGAAGGCTTGACATACAGGAGAAAATAAATTTATTTGTACGAAATTTTCAAAAGCCATAGTACACTATCTATAGAAAGCATCTAGATTAGAGTAATTTCTATAACAGAGAGAGGGTACTATGGCTGAAAATGCATCTATCCAATTCTCCAAGGAACTTGACTCCTTTATCGAGGAGTGGAAAACCAAGCCTGGAAATCTCGTCATGATTCTACACAAGGTCCAGGAGGAGCAGGGTTTTATCTTCAAAGAGGCCGCAGATGTGGTTGCACAACGCACAGGCACAACTTTGGCCCAAGTGTACGGAGTTATGACGTTCTACCATTTCTTCAATACGCAAAAGCCAGGAAAGAACAAGACAAGCGTTTGCCTCGGCACTGCCTGCCACCTGAAGGGAGGTCAGGACTTGATGCATGGTGTCCAAAACCTGCTGAACCTTTCCTCCGGGGAAGCATCCACGGCTGATGGGATGTTTCTTATGGAGCCTGTAAGGTGCATTGGATGCTGAGGCCTTGCACCAGTCCTTTCTGTCAATGACGATGTGCACGGAAAGATGGACAAACCCCAATTAGTCGGCCTCATTGACAGATACAAGAGCCATTAGGTTCTTGTGGTGGTAAAAAAGGTGTGGCCGGAAAGAGAATTCCAGGTATCAAGAAAACAGGGGTGATTGCATAGCAAAACTGATGTTGGAAGATTTGCGCATATTGCGTGAACAACAGATGATATACAAGTCCACCAGAAGTAAATGCGTATTGCCCTGCGGAACTGCGGCATCATCACAGAAAAGGATTTGGACACACCCATCGATTTCGGAGCCTTGACACGACTGGGCTCAAGTGGGAGACTGGTATGAAGGCTCCTGGTAATACAAAGTATGTTGTTTGCAATGCCGACGAAGGAGATCTTGGTGCCTACATGAATCGCTCCGCCATCGAGGGACTTCGTGGTATGCCTACACCCAAGCCGCCATTTCCTGCCATCAGTGGATTGTGGGGATGCCCAACCATCATCAACGATGTGGAGACTTGGGCCAACATTCCTGTGCGAACTACAAACTTTGGCGGCAAATTTTGGCTTGCATACCGTCCGCTTCGACAAGATTCTTAAAAACCAGCCCACCGACGACTCTAATAATGACATCGTGCTGAATCGGAACAAATGCATTAACTGCGGGCGATGCGTGGAGGCCTGCCAGTTAATGCAGAACGTGTGGGCACTGGAATACACCGGACGTGGCAACAAGACCATTATCGGGCCTGTCTGTGGTGTAAACCTGAACAACAGTCCCTGCGTCCGTTGCGGCCCGTGAGCCGTCCACTGCCTACGGAATTCGTGAATAGGATTGGAGCGGGAGGCTCCTTCCCCATGTTCACCAGTTGCTGTCCCGGCTGGGTCAACTATGCGGAAAAGAACTACCACGACCTTCTGCCAAATCTTTCCACCACCAAAAGCCCCCAACAGATGCAGGGAGCCATCACAAAGACCTATTGGGCGGAGCAGCTGGGTATTGACCCTGCCAAGGTGTGCTCGGTCTCCGTGATGCCCTGCACCTCCAAAAACCATGAGGCCCAACAGGATGAGACCATGAAGTCTTCAGGCTACTCCGATGTGGACATCTCTATTACCACCCGAGAGTTCGTCCGTATGATTCGGCAGGCGGGAATCAACTTCCGGGACTTGGAGGAAAGCGAAGCCGACAATCCCCTTGGCCAGTATAGCGGGGCGGGAACCATCTTCGGAGCCACAGGTGGTGTCATGGCGGCGGTTCGCAGCGCCTTCTACTTTGCCATCGGCAATGAGCTGGCAGACATAAACCTGACTCCCGTTCGAGGTCTGGATGACGTGAAGAGCATTGAGGTGGAGGTTGCCGGCAAGAAGCTGCGGCTAGGCGTTGTCCACCAACTGAGCAACGTGGACAAGGTTGTGCAGGAAATACGGAATGCCATTGCGACTGGCCAAGAGCCACCCTACCACTTCATCGAGGTGATGGCTTGCCGCGTCGGATGCGTCAGTGATGGTGGACAGCCCTACGGCTCCAACGACGAAATTCGAGCCAAGCGTGCCGCCGGACTATACAGGGATGATGAAAACAGCGAGGTTCGGATGAGCCACAAGAATCCCCAGATTGTAAGGCTATACGACACTTACCTGAAGAAGCCTAGTGGAGAAAAGGCGCGCCATCTGCTTCACACCCATTATACAAAACGAAGGTTGTATAATTACGAGGTGGACAACCAGCACTGCTGGAGGGCAAGGATTTTGCCCTCCCTTTTCTCCCATAAATAAAATATTTAGCTTGACAAAGTTTAATACTAAGGTACAATAAATGCCATGGCACATCCCGTAAAAAATGAAAAAAAATTCTGGGCAGGAACCCTGCTCATTGTGTTTATTTCTGTAGTTTTAATATTTCTTCCCACAGTCAGTGTCTTTTCACAGACGGCTCCGAAATCTGGTGGCGACTCTGCCGCATATAATGCTAAAAAACGGCAATACATAGACTTGCTGGGAAGCGTCTTTGATTTTGTCCACCGCAATTACGTGGACGAGGTGGATCCAGAGATTCTGTACCAAGGCGCCATGAAGGGGCTCATGGACTCTCTGGAAGACCCCTACACCACCTATATGGACCTTTCCATGACCAGAGACATCAGTGACACTACCTCCGGCAATTTTGGCGGTGTTGGACTGCAAATAACCAAGGCGGTGGAGTCCACCCCGGAAGCCCCAGCCTACGTGGAGGTCTCTCATCCTATGGAGGGCACACCAGGCTATTTAGCAGGAATACAGCCCCAGGACAAGATTATTGCCATCAACGGAACGGACACCTCCACCATTACCATGGACGAGGTGCTGAACCTCTTGCGGGGCGAAATCGACACCACCGTGGACCTTACCATTCGCCGTGGTGAGACCATGGAGTTCCCCGTCACCCTCAAGCGGGCACTCATTGAGGTGCCCACTGTCAAGTATGCCATGATTGGGGACACAGGCTATCTGCGCATCATCGAATTCACTCCGCAGACACCGCAGCGGGTTCAGGATGCGCTGGACTCCTTCCAAAAGGATGGATTTACTGGCCTCATCCTCGACTTGCGAAACAATCCCGGTGGGCTTATCACCAGCGTGGTGGAGGTTGCGGACAAGTTCATTGACCACGGCCCTATCGTTTCCACCAAGAGTCGGCTCACCTATGAAAATTTTATGTACACCGCCTCGCCTAAGCAGACTACTATGCCAAAGGACCTGCCCATTGTGGTGCTTATCAATCAAGGGTCTGCCAGTGCCTCCGAGATTTTAGCCGGCGCACTGAAGGACAACCACCTTGCCTACCTAGTGGGAGAGCGAACCTATGGCAAGGGCTCTGTGCAAAAGCCACTGGCACTTTCCGCCAATGACGGCATCAAGCTCACCACCGCCCGCTACTACACTCCCACCGACACCAACATCGACAAGATTGGCATTCCGCCTGATTTGGAAGTAACCTTTCCTGAGCTTTCCGAGCAGGAGCAGGAGGCCTACATCAAGCTGATGGAGGACAAGGTGCTGGCAAAGCAGGTTATCAATCCGAATATGAGCGAGCAGGAAATCCAGCAGCTGGCCAAGGAGCTGTCCAAGACCTATCCCATAGAGGAGCGTCTCCTTCGCCGCCTTATTCGACTGGAGGCAGACAAGGTGCGTGAGCCGCGTCTTTACGACTTGGACTTTGACCTCCAGCTGAACGCCGCTTTGGATATCGTGCAGCGTTCGGATTTTGACACCCTGGTGGCAGAGGCAAAAACCTTGAAGGAGTTGCAGGAAGAGGCGGAGCAGGAAGAGGAGGCGCAAGAATTGGCCGCCGCAGACCAGTAGAATGCGTCAATTCATAGCATCATCCATGCCGGACAGTAGGGGGCAGCTCGTCCTCTCCGGCAAGGACTTCAAGTACCTGCACAAGGTTCTGCGGCTACAACCGGAGGATACAATCCATGTGAGGCTGCCCTCCGGTGCCTTGCAAACTATGTCCGTCGCCACTATTTCCAGCCACAGCATCAATCTTGTGATTTGCCACGCCGAGGAAAACCAGGAGACTGGCGTAACCGCTGCGGAGCTGGAGGATTCCGGCTCTCGCAGTGTCCCTCTGTGGCTCCTCCAATTTATGCCCAAGGCCCAGAGGATGGACCTGATTGTGCGGCAGGCCACAGAATTGGGAGTTCAGCAGATTATTCCAATTCTTGGCGCAAACTGCCAGAAGGAGGCTGGCCACCAGCGGCTTGACCGGTGGGAACGAGTTGTCCGAGAGGCCCGTCAGCAGAGTGGTTCACCTGTGGAGACAAGGATTTTCCGGCCCTGCGGCTTGACGGCGGCCTTGGACTTGTGGAAGGCTGCGGAAGGCAACACCTGTGGCGTGGCCTTGTATGAAAAAAGCCAGGGTACGCGGGCCTTCCACCAGGCAGTGGCTATTCCGGCTCCCAGCTTGGCGGGCTTGGCTGTGGGCTGCGAGGGCGGCATTGCACCTGATGAGCTGCAAGTCCTTGTGAATTCGGGCTTTATCCCCGTACATCTTGAGACGAACATACTGCGGACAGAAACCGCCGCCACCTACGGCCTGGCTGTACTGCAGAATTTATTGACGGAGAGAAAATTATGGCAATCAAGCGAATCGAACTGCTGAATGTTCCGATAGACATCCTTCCCCCGGAAAAACTGGGTTCTGAATTGCTTGGTCTGCTGGAAAGGCCCGGAACAAAGCAGATTGTGTTCCTGAGCATCTGGGACCTGCTAAAGGCCAGGCGCAACACCAAATTCCGGGAGTGCCTGATGAATGCCGAACTGGTTCTCCCCATATCAACCAGCATTGTCAAGGGAGCGGCCTTTTTGAAGATGGACAAGCCTGTCCGCTACAATCCCTTTTCCACCATCATCTCATGCCTGTCCTTGCTGGACACCCACTACAAGAGCCTGTACCTTTTTGGCGGAAGGAAGCGAGCCTTGTCCAAGGCGGAGAAGAATGTCCGCATGACCTTTAAGAACATCCGTCTGGTAGGGCGCTATGTGGGGCACTATCCCAAGGACACAGAAAAGGACATTATCGCCGCCATGTACAAGTCCACTCCGTCCTTTGTCCTGGTGAGTGACGGGGTGACAGAGCGGGACTGCTGGGCATTTAACCGGCGGAACAACTTTTCTTCCAGCCTCTTTCTGTACAACAAGGACATCATCAATATTTTTGCCAAGCGCAGCAAGCGGATACCCCCCAATATCTTTGACAAGGGGCTGGAGGTATGGATAGAGATACTTCACAATCCGTTAAAGATATTCCTGTTTTTGCCGTACATTTGGTATAATCTACTGTTGCTTGGGGCTAAATTGTCAAAACCAGATAAAACCTAAGAAAGGAATATCTATTGCCGGAAAGAATCTTCGTGCTCTCCCATGACCCTCTTGTTAGAGACTTGTGCAGACGGCACTTGGATTTATACGACGTAGAATTTTGCAGCACCTGGAGCAAATTGTACGAGAGCATTCCCAAGGGCATTCCAAAAGTCATCCTGCTGGACTATTCGTTTTTCATTTCTTCAGACCCATTCCTATTAGAAGAATTTTGCACTCCCGGAATTTCCATTCCGCTCATCCTTTTGACCTGTACCGACTGCTCCTATTTCACAAGATGGTTCTACAAAATCGGAGTCAAGCACATCCTGCATCTTCCTTGCGACAAGACAAGGTTTCAAGAGATTGTCCTGTCATCCTTTACCTCGTCCCCGGCCTTTTCCGAAATGAGAAGATGCGATGCCCCCTGCTGTCAAAAGCTGGAGCAGCTACTGGGCAATTCCTCTAAGATGCAGGAATTGAAGGCTATGATTTATCACTTTTCCCAGACGGATAGCCCCTTGCTGCTTACCGGAGAAAGCGGCACCGGAAAAACCTACCTCGCGCGGATTATCCACGAGATGTCTCCCCGCAAGCATAATCCCTTCTGCGGAGTGAACATGGCCAGCATTCCCGTATCACTGGCGGAGTCAGAGCTCTTCGGCACTACGAAGGGAGCCTACACCGACGCCATTTCCAGGGAGGGGTATTTTTCGGCCGCAAAGCTGGGAACCCTCTTTCTTGACGAGATAGGAGACCTACCGCTTTCTGTCCAGCCAAAGCTCCTGCACGTGCTGGAGGAGCTGGTCTACACCAAGGTTGGCTCCACAAAGAAAATCACCTGCAACACCCGCTTCCTCTTTGCCACAAATGCAGACCTGCGGCTTTTGGTTGACCAAGGACTGTTCCGGGGCGACCTGTACTACCGCATTTCAATCCTTCCCATCGAGATGCCGCCCCTGAGAGAACGGAAGACTGACATTCCCCAGCTGGCACAGCATTTTCTGAAGCCCTACAAAAAAGCACTCTCGTCTACCAGCATTCAAAAGCTGATGGACTACCATTGGCCAGGCAATGTGCGCGAGCTCAAAAATTGCCTTACACGGGCCAGTATCCTCTCCTCAAAGGAAATGATTCACGACGGGCACATTTCATTCTAGTCCTTGCCCCCTCCCTCCATTCCATGCCGACGGGCCAAGCCTGCCGCCTTGTTGAATATCTTCTCCATATATTTGCACTCCCCCTCGGAAAGAGCCGCCCTGGAGAGAATTCCCCTCCAAAACCCTTCCATGTCATCCCGTCCTGTCACGCTGAAAAAGCCAATTTTCTGCAGGTTGTCGGCTATTGTCCTCACCGTTCCGTCCAGCCTTTCCATGGTGACTGGGATGGAGCCAGGGGAATGGCGGCTGGCGGCCCGATACAGGGAGTAGCCGACCACCTGCACTGCATGGGACAGGTTCAGCGAGGCAAAGTCCTTGTGGCTGGGAATGGTGGCCCCCATGGTGCACTCGTCCAGCTCGTCGTCGGTGAGACCGGTCCGTTCGTTTCCGAACACAATGGCTGCGCCCGGAACCTGCACTGCCAAGGCCGCCAGCTCTTCCGGCAAAAGCAGCTTGTCCTTGCGCCGCTTTCCCGGCCGCCGTGTGGTTCCCGCCACAAAGCTGCAATCCCTAGTCGCCAGGGTGATGGAATCAAAAAACTCTGAGCGCTCCCAAATCGGGGCGGCATGAATTGCCAGCACCCGCACCTTCTGGTCATCATAATCCTCCCTGCGCCCCACAATCCTCAACCGGGAAAGCCCGGAATTAGCCATGGCACGGCACACGGAACCGATGTTCCGGCTTTCCTCCGGCCTGCACAGCACTATGCATATTTGCGACAAATCCATAAATAGACTATACTCCTTTCGGGGGATTTGCAGAAGGATTATGGATATTTTCGAAGGGAAAAAGGCAGTTGTAGTCGGGGGCTCTGGCGGAATTGGAGCGATGCTGTCACTCCAGCTGGCAAAGGCTGGAGCGCAATTGGCAGTCCACGGAGGTCATAACACAGAAAAGCTCAGTCGTCTCATGGAAAGACTGCGGGAGGTGTCGCCTCGCACAGTGGGCCATCAGGCCATTGTGCAGGAGCTCTCTGTGGACACCATGAGCGGGCTTCCTGCCAGCCCTCTGATGGAGCGAATTCAGCAGGCGGACATCCTCTGCGTGGCGTTCGGCCCCTTTTTGCAAAAGTCTTTGGAGGAAACAAGCCCCACCGAATGGATGGAGACAAGCCTCCTCAACTATGCACTCCCCGGCACCTGTGTTTCGGCAGCCTTGCCCCACATGAAAGAAAATCACTGGGGAAGAATTCTCCTTTTTGGCGGAACCCTCACCCACAATGTGAGGGGCTACCGTACAAATGCAGCCTATGGTGGCGCAAAGACGGCGGTGTGCAGCTTGGTCAAGTCAACTGCCCTCCAATACAGCTCCTGCGGTATAACCTGCAACGGCATCCTGCCAGGCTTTACCGAGACGGAGTATCAAAGTGCAGCGCAGCTGGATCTCCTGGCAAAGAAAAATCCCTCTGGAGCCATACTTCCTGCAGAAGCGGTAGCCGCCGCCGCCATGACGCTCCTGTCCACCAGGGAGATAAACGGAGCCCTTCTGAACATAGACGACGGATGGCATCCGTAGCGCAGTGTCCAGAATTTCAATAGCAAAAACTCAAATTCTCTATTTTTCTAAGAGCAAAAATTGACATAAAGAGAAAAGTGTATTATCATTTATGGTAGATTTATTTTAAATTCAACTTTGTTACAGGGAACATTCTAAATGGATAACAACGCATTGGTTTCAGGATTTGACAATACTACGAATGACAATCTCAAGATTACCCTTAGTGCACCTGATGGCCTTCGGGAGGGGCTTGTCATCACTTTGAACGGATATATTGACATTTACACCTCCGCATTCTTCCAGGCTCAAATCGAAAAGATTATGGGAGCGGGATTTATCAACCTGATTTTTGACTGTAAGAATCTGGACTATGTATCCTCCACCGGCATCGGAGTTTTTTCATCCTTGCTGAAAAACATCAAGCTGCAAAGCGGAGACATTGCTCTTGTCGGAATGCCTAGCAAGGTGTACGAGGTGTTCCAGCTGCTGGGCTTCGTACAGCTCTTCCGCTTCTACGACACGCTGGAGGCGGCTCTCAGCTGCTTCTGCACGGAGGGCGATACAGCGACTTCTGTCTTCCCCATGATTTTCCCCTGCCCAGTGTGCTCCAAGCGGCTCAAGACTGCGGCATCCGGGCGGTTCCGCTGCTCCGAATGCAAGTCCATCCTGGCGGTGGATGAGCAAGGCAAGGTGCTGGTGGGCTGATATGGCCCGCTAAAAAAAGGGTTCGGTTTCCGAATCCTTTTTTTATTCCCCAATCCCCAAATTAAACCTTTCATCGGAACAAACTTGGTTGTCTTTGTGGGCCGTTCATGCTATTCTATACATAATATGAAAACTATTGCTTCCCTCGTGGGTGTTTTTTTGGGTGTCATTATTTTTGGTGCCATCTTGGGCTTTAGCATAACACTTCTCTTTATACATGCTACAAATCTAGTTGTGGGGGGAGCATCTGGGGGCATTCAGATGAAGCAGCTGCTATCCGTCCTCTTGCTGTGGGCGGGAACGGCCACCGTTACCACCAGTACATTCATCGTAATCTACACTATCCGCTATCCGCAAAACGGCTTGGCAAGAATTATTACCTATACTGTCCTCTTCCTCCTTGCCTGGCTGCTGATTATTCCTCTGTGCGTGCATTTTTTCGATCAGCTTGCCAAGGTTCAGATCTTTGAGCCAAAAAATCAATTGCTGACAGCACATTATTTTAGAGAAGACAATGGGCAGCTGTACTATTATTCCTCCGTGGATGCTGCCACGAGGACTGCCAACGGTGTTGCCTTCAAGCTGGATGACATTGCCAGTTCGGTGGATGACTCCATACTTCTGGAAAATGCTCCCCTTATCCAAAGCGACATCCAGCCCTTTTCCGATGCCCTTGTGTACGACACCCTATCCACCTCCAGGCTGATAGACACCTTTCTTCCGGCCATCTACAACACTAGGGATGCGGCCATTTCCTCCGTCGAGGGAGGAGTCCTGACCTGGCTGGCCTTTGCCACTTGGGGACTAGCCTTGTACAGTCTCATCGGTCTGCGGCGGCTCTTCCAATGGAGACTGCTGAATTTCTGCGGAGTCCTCCTAGGCTTTCTGGGAGTCTGCACCTTGAACCTGTCCTATTACTGGGGCTGGGACGGCGACCTGTTCGGACTGGTAACGCTACCGAACTGGCTTGCAAATTGCATCATTGCAGCCGTCCTGTCCTGCCTGGGAATCCTCCTGGCTATATTTCGTCCTGACCCAAATATGGAGCCCGAAGAATGAAGCGAATCATAATCTCGTTTATTTGCCACTGCCTGTTTATCTTCATCGGCCTGTTCCTCTACGTCAATTATGTCCACACCGTGCCGGAACTGATTCCAGGGCAGGAGTTGACGTACAAGCTGCTGAATGCCCTGAGCCTGTTCTTTGATTGGCTTCCTGCCTCATTGTGCGCCTCCTTCATTGTCTCCTACGCCTCTGTATTCGGAAAGGCTGGCAAGCACATAATGATAAAATACTCCCCGTACATCATGTCCCAATTTAAGTATGTGTCAATCTTTGCCATCATCGGGACAACCCTTGTGGTATGCAGCCAAGAGGTTGGTTCTCCCTTGGTAAAGCAAAAAATCCGGAGGATGGAGGAGGCTCCTGCCCTGTTCAAGGAATACTTGCAGGCTGCAAAAGACTACGAGAATAAGGGAAACCTGGTCATCGCAATACAGTACGCCACAGCAGCGGAAAGGCTTGACCCCAAGTCGCAGGAGGCGGGTCGCCTCAAAAGTGACCTGGAGGTGAGGATTGAGGGAAGTGGCCACGGGGAGGCGTTGAATATGGCCATTATGACCCAAGAAAACCTTTCTTCCACATTGCCTGAGAGGAACATCACCTCCTACGAGTTGTTGCAGAGGGCTCAAGAAGCCTTTGCCAACAAAAACTGGATTGATGCGCACTACTATTCTGTGGTGGCCCAAAACATTGCCGAGCCGGGCAGCGCCAATGAGTCCGACGCCAAGCTCATGGCATCAGATGCATGGAACATGCTGGAGGAGCCAACCCGCTTTGAGAATTCGGCAGTTGAGGAGCAGTACCGTCTAAAAAAGCGGGCCTATTCCCTGCTGATGGCCGGCGACGTGGTGGAAGCCTACTACAGCTTTAGCGACCTAATGCAGCGCTATCCTGACGACGAGGATGTGGCCCGCTACTATGCGGCCGCCGCATTGGAGATGGAAAGCCAGTACTTCTTTTTTGACGAAATCCCCATCTCCTACGGACTGGAAGACCGGAGAGACATAGCCTTTCGGCTACAACATCAGGATGGAAGCGAGAGCGTAGTATTTATACGGGGGCTTTCCTCAGTGGGGAGCACCGGGGGACTGGTGCAATATGCCCGTGGACTGAGCATCTATGACTTTAGCAAGAATGGCCAATTCAAGCAGTCGTTGTATGTACCCTACGCAAAGATTTTGAGTCAGACAATATCGTCCCTTGACGAGCGAACCAAGCAGAGCCTTGCCTTTACCGACTTGGACAAGGAAAAGGGAACTGTCCCCATCATCATGCTGGAATCGGTAGACAGGGTGCATCCTGACAGCCGTAGCGAACCCATCTACACCTTTGCCGAGGGAGTAGCCCAGGCGACACAGCAGATACTCACCCTGCCCATGGACTACAGGGATTTTCTCCTGCTGAAAAATACCTCCCACAACCCGGAGGAAATGATGCTCCTTGATGTCATAGCCATGGCTCAAAAGGCTCCATACTATGGGTACTCACAGGAGGTGTACAGCCAAGACGCCAGCTCCAGAATGGCCGATCCCCTCCTATTCATCGCACTGTTTATCTTCACGGCCAGCACCGGATGGAACTACCGCATCATGTCTGGAAAGTTCCAGTTCGCCTGGCTGCTCACCCCCCTCTTGATGACAGTAGGAATCTTTGTCCTTTTGGAGGTGGGCAAATATTCCCAGAAGCTCCTGAACTACGGACTGTTCGGATTCTTCCGGCTTGCCGCAATTCCCATCATATTCGGTCTCTCCCTGATTCTGGTATTTTTGTCAGCGCTCTTTTTTGCCGCCCGAAGAAGCCAGTAAAGACGATGCCGGAAAAAGCAAGGGGCAGAAAGTTTTGGATTTTTCCAAGCCTTCTGCCCTTTGAAAATCGACGGCAGGTGCCAGCACTCTCCAAAAGGCCAGGGGCAAGGCCTCTAGCCCTGATTTTTCTTCATCTGCCAGTTGCTGCCGCTGTTGCGAACCAGCACAAAGCCACGCTTTTCCGCATCTAGGGCCAGCTTTTTGAACTGGTTGTAGCCCAGCTTGCGGTAGGGCAGCTTTTTGGCCACCTCGTCAAAGCGCACCCAGCCGGTGTCCTCCCCAATGCCAGGAGGCGGCAGTACCTTCAGCAGGGCGGCAAAGACCTCTGGAATCATTCTGGCGGCGGCCTCACCATCCAGCACCAGGTTGGCCTCGTCCAGCCCGGCATAGCGGACGTGGCTCTGCTTGACGGCATTGCTGACAAAGGACTTCCAACTGCGGAAGCCCAATTTTCTCTCGTCAAAGGCGGCGTTCAAGAGCTTCATGCGGATTTTCACCGCGCTGATGGGGGCTGGCTTTCCGCCCTTCTCGCTCATCATCATGTTCACCGCCTCCTGCAAGAGCTCGAAGGCCTGCTCCTTGGTGAGCTTCTGCCCCGCCTTATCCTTGGTACCCCGTCCGCCCTTGTCGTCATCCTTGTCATCATCGGAGTCGTCGTCCTCGGAGATAATCTCTCGGTAGTCCAGGTACTCGTCCGCCATCTTCAGCAAATCCTCGGAGGCGTTGCGTTTTACGTCGCAGACGATGAGGGTTTCCTTACCGTACTTGCGGAGGGAAAGCAGCAGCGGGCGGAAATCAGCGTCGCCGGTGATGAGGACGTAGCGCCCCACGTGGGGATACTGGAAGATGAGCTCAACGCCGTGGGCCACCATGGACATGTCGGAGCTGTCCTTGCGGGAGGCGGGGATGTGGATGAGCTCAAAGCTGTTGGCCGCCAGCTCGGAGGCGATGTTCCTGATGTTGCCCTTGTTCCAGTCGCCAAAGGCCATGGCGTAGGAGATGCTTCCTGTCTCGGAAATCCTATCTATGATTGACTGAATATAATTCGTTCCTGAAGGAGGGGTTACGTTTTCAATGTCCCACAGGATGGCGGTATTCTTCTTGTCCATTGGATTGCTCCTTGTCTTGCATTCATGTACCGTTCCAGCCGGACCCAGCCACCGAGTCCCAGTGGAATCAACCTTGACTAGGATACCACGCTTGGGGGATTAAGACAAGGGAGATGGCAGGTGAGCCAGCACAAGGTGCAGCCTTATGCCTGGCCATCCCAGCCCTGTGACATAAAAATCTGGCAAAGGAACTTGCCAAGAGGTACGGGAAGAGATAGAATGGGGAATATGATGAGAATGACAGTGGCTTTGGCGGCAGTTTTTATCCTTGCGAGTTGCAGTCAGGGAAATCATCCCGACCAGAATGAGCTAGCTCAAAGCAAAGTGAATTACACGGAAGAAGCAAAGCCAGCGGACACTCCCGCTTATAAAGATGGAACTTCCAGGGAGCCGGAACACAACCTGCTCCAGGATACGAGGAAGGAACTGTCAGACTCCAGCGGGGCAAGCCAGAAGCCATCCCCAGAAAGCCAAATTCCATTGGAGGAAAACCAAGCTCCGCCAGCGGACACTCCAGTTCTACCAGAAGGTGACGAAGGCATATTGGTGGATTCAAGCTTTACTGGAGAGATTTGGGCACCGGGAGTCTCCCTTGCCTCTGGATACTTTGATGTGAACAAGAAAAACCTATATTGGAACGATGCCAAGTCAGGAGAGACGAATACCTGCTGGCAGGCCACCTCCTCCAACATGATTGCCTGGTGGCAATTGCAGCGAAAGGTAAGCAACCCGGTTGATGCGGCGGCATTGTATGCCAAATTCCGCTCCGTATGGGGAAATGCTGTTGGAACCTACGAAAATGGTGTCGGTTGGTATATTGCCGGAACCAGTAATGCTGGAAATGACTTTGGCGGATACTTGTCAGCGTACATCCGTCCGTATGAGTGGAGAATCTTTCCTGTTGGCTCGGCAACAGGCTACAGGTCTTTGTCAAATTTCACGGACTTTGCCAAGTTCTCTCAGTTCCTTGTGGAAAACATGGGGAAAAGTGCCATGGGAATGAAACTGGTAAAGCACAAATCTGGAGACGGGGCCGGCCATGCCGTTACGCTCTGGGGGATTCATGTAACCGGCGGTATTGTGGACATGGTGTATATCAGCGACTCTGATGACAATTATTCTGGCATAAAGAAATATGCCGTGGACGATGCGGCCGGGTATGTCAGGATTTCCGGTTACGACAGCGGCTACTACGACAAAATCTACGGCTTGATGGCCTTGTTCCAATAATTTTTGCAGGAGAAGCTGGCATGGGGGGAGGCTTTTACGTACTTGCCTAATTCCCCCCGAATTATTAGATTATTAGGTAGAAAATCCCATAAATCTGCAATAGGAGAAACTTATGGCAACCTACCAGTTCCAGACAGAGGTGAACCAGCTTCTGACTCTCATCATCCATTCCTTGTACTCCAACAAGGACATCTTTCTGCGGGAGATTGTGTCCAATGCCTCCGACGCACTGGACAAGCTCAAGTACCTGACCCTTTCCGACGATGCCTACAAGGGCGTTGTCTTTGACCCTCGCATTGACATTAGCTTTGAGGAGGAGGCCGGCGTACTGGTGGTTCGTGACACGGGAATCGGTATGGACAGTGACGAGCTCACCACCAACCTGGGAACCATTGCCCGTTCCGGCACCAAGGCCTTTCTGGAGCGGCTTACCTCCGATGCAAAGAAGGATTCCGCCCTCATCGGCCAGTTCGGTGTGGGCTTCTACTCCGCCTTCATG
>CALEFI010000131.1 GCA_937876905.1 uncultured Treponema sp. | reverse complement strand
CCAGCACCAGCACCACGGCAGCCAATCCTGCCAGCAATCCAACCTTTCTTTTCATAAGAAATCCTCCTAGAATTAGAATATGCCTACCATTCTACCCCCCCCCCCCATGCATTTTGTCAAGAAGAAAATGAAAAGAAAAGAAATTTTTTTTTTGCAGATTCCTGTGGCTGGTCAGAACCCTCTGGTTTCATGCCCTAGGCTTTGTTGACAATGGCGGGTGCGGGTGCTACTATTACTGGGAGGTGTGTCTATGCCAGAGTTGAGTGATTTTTGGGAATTGTGATTTATATGTATTTTGACGACCACAATCCTCCTCATTTTCATGCCGAATACAATGGCAAGGAAAGCATTGTTTACATCAATCCCTTGGAGCACAGGGAAGGAAATCTTCCTCCGCGAGTTGTCGGTTTGGTGATGGAGTGGGCGGAATTGCATAGGGATGAGTTGCTGGAAAATTGGAATTCCTTGACAGAAACAGGAAGCTATTCCAAGATTGCTCCCTTGGTGTGAAGGGGGCTATCTTGTTACATATACTCCAGGCTGAATATCTCAAAGAATATATGATTCAGGTGACATTCAACGACGGAACTGGTGGCGTTGCCAATTTTATGGACAAGATTTTTCAGGACAAGAGGGAAATTGTCCAGTCCCTGAAGGATGTTGCCCTTTTCAAAAGCTTCACCGTCAAGGCCCACACGATAACCTGGCCGAATGGACTTGACTTTGCCCCGGAATTTATCAAGTCACTGATGATGGCAACTCCTGTTTTCGGTTAGTTCTCATGGCTCTCCAATTGGAGGCCCAAACTCTCCGCTTTCATCCTGACTCGTGAGGCGGGTCTCTCGTATCGCCTCCATGGTGTCAGGATTCATTTGTTCTACTATTCAATATCATCATAGATGAAAAAAGACCAGCTCTGGATTCCAGGACTGGTCTTTTTTCATAGTTTGCCGGAGCTTATTTTGCGGAGGCAACTAGCTCGTTGAAGGTAGCCTCGTCCACAAAGGTGAGCTCGCCTGTGTCGCCAGCAATTATCCCGTAGAGATTTCCGTCAGGTGCAAGTGCATCAAGTTTTGCCTGATCTTCTCCAGTAATTTGGGGATCCACCAGTACTGTTCCCTCGAAGATGTAACCATGGTAAAAATTTGTAAAACGTCTTTTTTCAATGTGGGCAAGTTTTGCATCAACTAGAGCAATTCCCCCTGGAACTCCGTTGATGACATTATCCAAGGCGCTTTCCAATTGGTAGTTTTCACTTACTCTTCTGTAATACCACCACATGAATTTTGCATTCAATTGCTTGTTGTTTGTTTGAGAAATTCTCGCCCTTGTATCTCCAAACAAGGGATTTTCGGTGGCCTTCCTCATTTCACCCAGACGAGACAAGTCAACATTCTTTGATGAGATAATTGTAAACCTTCCCAAATCCTCTCTTGTTGTGGCGCATCCCGCCAGCACCAGCACCACGGCAGCCAATCCTGCCAGCAATCCAACCTTTCTTTTCAT
>CALEFI010000130.1 GCA_937876905.1 uncultured Treponema sp. | reverse complement strand
TTCTATGCCCTAATTCAATTTTGGCCCAGCCCCGGCCCGGTAATCTGGGTAGGCTTTGTGATGCTGGCGGTGAACATGATTCTAGGCAACTTTGTGGAGCCAAAGGTGCAGGGCAGGAACCTGGGGCTTTCCCCCTTCATCATCATCGTGTCCCTGTCTGTCTGGGGCTGGCTGTGGGGATTTCTAGGAATGATTCTTGCCGTCCCCATGATGGTAATATTGAAGATTGTCTGTGAGAGCATTGGCTTCCTGCATCCCCTGTCCATACTGATGGGCTCAAAGCCACCTGCGGACAATCAGCCAGCGGATTGACCTGGTCCATGTCTCCAACTCCGCAAGGATTTTAAGCAAAAAAAGCCTAGGGGTCTTCCCTAGGCTTTTTTTAACAGGCTAAAACTGCTACAGACTCAAGCTTGGCCATTGATTTTTTCAAAGGCTAAGCTTGCCCCTGCATTCTTACAGGTCAACCTTCCACAGTCCGTGGAGATTGCACATCTCGTAGACTGCAATGGGCTTCTCTCCATCCTGCAGCAGGAAGGTGGCCTCGGGCTTTCCACTGTGAGCCAGGGTGCGGCTCTGGATGCCCAAGCTAGTCTCCAACAGGATAAAGCTGATGTGATGCTCTTCGGTCTGGGGGTGCTCTACGCTACCGACAATGACCGTAACCTTGTTTCCCTCTACCTTTGCTACAGGAATGTGCTTTTCCTTGGCGGCATCGGTAACTCCGGCCTCAAGCTTCTGAACTCCATCAGGAGCTCCAGGGAACAAACCAGGAAGGCGGACAAGGACACCCTTGTGATCGCCGCAAGACACAAAATGCAAGTCGCTCATAAAATAAACCTCCATAAAATGAACGTGCGAAAGCGTCAAAAATTTCAACAGTCTAAATATACTAAAAACAGCCGCATGAATCAACAAAAAAGGATGATTTTGCCAAAATGATTTTTTTAGGATTGGAGAACAAGTGTATTTTCTACCTGTACCGGCTGTCATTTAACGACTCGAACAAAAAGCGCTGGTCCTCCGCCTTGAGGTTTTCCAGTCGGCAGAGGGCACAGATCCGGCCCTCAACCCCCTCATAGAGTGAAGCCACAGTGCAGTCTACCGTGATGGAGCGGCGCAATGAGTGCACCGGAATCTGCAACAGCAGGGAATACCGGGCCGACCGCTGCAGGGGAAACCGCCCTCCCTGGGATGCCACTACAATCTCGGTGCTGCTCAGATATAGGAGCTCCAGAGAGGCCATCCTGTCCAGCAGGGCTGGAGGAGGGTTGCCTTGCTGAGAGTCGGAAAGATAGCGGCAGGCAGGAATGAGGGCAAGGATTTCTGCCAGCTTTTCTGGAGCAGCTATTCCTTCGATGCAGTAAACCTGGTGGGTGCTTCCAATCGTCTTGTCCGCAGCGCCTGCATGTCCGCCGGTAAAATAGAAGCCGCTTTTCAACTGGGACAGACCGTCCAGCAGCTCCAGCTCCCCAACCACATCACGGGAGGAGATGCAGCCGTCAAAGGGCAGCGCCATCCCCGGCTGAATCCATCCGGCATTTACCAGCAGGGCCTTGCCTGACTGAACAAGCTTGCTCCTGATGAGGGCAGGAACCTCCACTGGAACCGCTCCGCAGAGTCTCCGCAAATAGCCTGCAAGCCTTTCTTCCTCCTGTGCTGGCAAAAGCCGCCACACCCAGGGCATGAACAGGGGGTAGGAGTCATGCAGGGAGCAGGCCAAGCACTCGCCGCCGAAGGCCTCCCCCAAAAATATGTTGCAGGAAAATCCCCTTCCAGAGCTCCCCTCCACATCCGGCAGCCGAAGGATTTCCCTAGGCACCACCAAGGCTATGGCTCCGGCCTTGGTGCAGGAGACGAGGCTGGAAAAGGAGAGGCCGAGCTTCTTAAAGTAAAATCGGAGGCTCACCTGCTGTCCAATCAGGTCCTGGGGAAGAAATCTTGGATTTGTAAACAGAATGATTCCCTCAGGAAGAATCCTCACTCCGTCCTGCCCTGTAGTGAAGGAAAAAATCTTGGCACCGGGCTGGGAGGGCACAAGGGTAAAAGGGACATTGCAGTCACAAAGGTATGAGACAATCAAATCGCGCTCTATTCCCGACAATACATTATTCATAGGCAAAATCTCCATAGCGAAGCTGCTCCAGCCTCCAATCTCCTTCTACCTGGACAGCATGAAGAACCATAATCCAGTCCCCCCGCTCACCACGGAACAAGACGGGAATCTCCCAAGTCCCCTCCCCACCATGGGGAGCTCCCAAAAAATACTGCCCTGTCTCAGGATAGGAGGAGGTGTCGTGCAGCAGGATGACCAGCATGTAGGAGCGGCCCGGAAGCATCCATTTGGCAAGGGAGGAATACAGGCCCTGATTGTCCCTGTCTTGGGTTAGCTCCGCCAATGCCTGGCAAAAGGAGTCCACCATGAAGCGCAATCCTGCGGGCATGGCACCAATGTCCAGATTGCCAAAACCAGGGATGGATGGATAGACCTGCTCCGTCCCCTGAACAAGGGAGGCGGCTTCTGGTGTCTGCAAGCTCTGTGCCGAAAAGACATCCTCCTGCACAACCTTACGGCCAGAAACAAAATCTGCCTCCAGCTCACTCGTCCAGTCCACCTCAGCAAACCTATCCTGAAACTGCTGTCTGAGGGTCTTGTCATGGGACACGACAACTTCCTGCACATTCTGGGGATTTGAGCATGAAAACAAAAGAAGAAAGCTAAACAATGCACATGCAACCAATTTTTCCATCAGGCTATTATACTACATCGGACACGAAACACTCAAGGGACTGCCTGGAGGGGAAATCAAGGATGCCCCTGCGATACAGGCTTCTGCCCACATCCAGCCCAGCTCCATCCCACGGAGATCTTTTTAGATATCCGCCCTTCCCTTGCCACCACTTTTCTATTAAAATGGGCAGAGTTGACGGAGATTGGGATGAAAGAGCATCAGATACACCGGACAGAAGAGGTTATTCTCCACCACATCGGAGAGCATGATACCATCTTTGTGTTTCCTACAGGCTTGTCCGCCACAACTTGGGCGGAGCGGATGCTGGAGCACTTGCCGGCAGTAGCCATGGACCGGTTCATAGCCTGGGACAGGTTCAAGGGTGAGGCCATCCGATCCCAGCAGCAGGACAAAACCAGCATCCCCGCCATAATGCGCAAGGTTTTTGCCAGCCACCTGATTCAGGAGAATGCACGTGCCGCCGCCGAGGGCACACCACTGTTTTCATCCATCATCAATCCGGCCTACGCACAGGATGCCCAAAGCTTTACCAACTGGCTTGCCGGGCTCCTGCCCTCACTGGAAGGCTGGCGGCGGAACCACGAAAAGGTCGGGCTGGAGCCAGACACTCAGGACCTGGACCTGCTGTATCTCCATCGCCGCTACGCAGAATTCCTTGAACAGCACAAGCGCTTTGACCCAGCCTGGGAGCAGCCGCCTTTTGAAGACCGGGGCCTTCACTACATCATCTTCTACCCTGAAGTCCTCTCCGACTTTAGCGAATACCAGCACATCCTGGAATCCAGCCAGCACATCACCCTAGTAAACTGCGGCATCCCAAGCTCCCCACCCCGCTGCATCCTCTACAGCAACTCCCGCCAGGAGCTGCGGGAAACAGCTCTTTTTATCCGCAACCTGGTAATGACAGGACAGTGCAATTACAGCGACATCGTAGTCAGTCTGCCAGACATGGAGACCATGGCTCCCTATCTGCGGCGGGAATTCCAGCTCTACGCCATCCCCGCTGTCTTTCGTGCAGGCAAGCCCCTCTCCTCCTACGGGGCCGCAGCCGTCTTTGCCCAAATTCACTCCTGTTTTTCCACCGACTTTAGCTTTGACTCCATCAAGGAGCTGCTGCTAAACCGCCACCTCCCGTGGCGGGAGGAAGGACTGGGAATCCAGCTGATTCAGTTCGGCATAGACAATAGCTGCATCTGCTCCTACACCGACGAGCAGACCCTCATAGACCCCTGGCAGGAAGCCTTCAAAAGACATCCCAGGGAAGAGCGGCTGCGAGCATTCTATTCCAGCCTGCGGAAGGCGGTCATGCGCTTTTCCCAGGCCAGCAGCTTTGAAAGGCTACGGGAAGCCTACTTTCAATTCAGGGACCTCTTTTGGAACATGGGCCAGGTGGAGGCAGAGTCCGACCTAGTGCTGGGGCGCTGCATCACAGAGCTTGCGGGACTTATGGACATGGAGCGGGAATTTCCCGGTCTTTCGGTGCAAAATCCCTTTGCCTTCTTCTTACAGGTGCTGGAAGAAAAGGAATATCTAGCCCAGAGCAATGAGCGGGGCGTTTCTGTCGTTCCCTACCGGCTGATGGCCTCAGCTCCAGCCCTCTGCCACATTGTGCTGGGAGCCAGCCAAAAGGACATTACCCATCTGTTCCAGCAGTTGGGCTTCCTGTCCCAGTCCAAGCGGAGGCGACTGGGCCTCACCGACACAAATCCCTCCGACTCCTTTATCCACCTCTACCAGCTCCACAGCCGCCTGCCGGTACGCTTCTCCTCCTCGGAAAACACCTTCTCCGGCTACAGCATCCCCCACAACGGACTTGCCTCCCTCCGAAGGGAAAAAATCACCCAAAAGGAGGCTGTTGGCAGCGACATTCCACAGCAAGATTTTATCTTGCAGGAGCAGGCACTTTTCCAATCCGGGCGGCAGGGCAGCCTTAAAACGGAACTGGAGACAGGAGTGCAATTTGCCCCCACCGACATCCAGCAGGAAGGCTTTTACCACTGGAAGACAGTCGTAGCGGCAGGCTCCAAAAGCTCCTTCGGTAACGGGGGTGAGAGAGAGGAACGCCATTTTCCCCATTGGAAGGAAAAAATCCTACAAGCCCTGCGAACCGACATGCCCGGCGACGGCAGCCTGCCGCAGGAGACAGGGCTGAGAATTTCCCAAAGCCACCTGAACGACTTTTTTTTCTGCCCCCGCCGCTGGTATTTTAGCCGCATTCTCAGGCTGGAGGAGCCTGACACACAGGCCCAGCTGATGCGGGATGCCTGGATGGGAACCATCTACCATGACATCATCCAGCACTACCTGGAGCCCTTGCAGCGGTGCGGAACCAGCCTCCCGTACTTGGAAACCGACGGGCTGGGCCTTCAATCCCTCCACCCGGAAGAAGCGGCCCGCCTTGCAAATGCGGTGGACAGGGTTCTTTCCAGCCAGAACCAGCTTTCCCCCCTTACCCAGCAGCTCCTTTTGGCCCAGCGGCAAAACATCCTTGCCACCACACAAAGCCTTGTCCTCAGCCTCTGCAAGGAATTCCCCCACCATCAGGTAGTAGCGCTGGAGGAGGAGCTTTTCTGCCAGCCCCAACAGCTCGACTCCCTCATGGAAAGGCTTGCCACCAAGGGCCACAATCCCCCCAATCACCTGCCAGCTACTGCGGAGGAACGACAGGAATTCTACAGTCAGCTCAAAGGCTTTATCCTCAGCGGGAGGCTGGACTGCATTCTCAACAGCCCGGAGGACAGCCTCATCCTCCTGGACTTCAAGCTGGGAAAGACTCCAGAGGCAAAGGAGGCCCGAATTGACGGAGACGGCAGGCTGTCCAACTTCCAGATGGCCTTCTACACCCTCTTGTACGAGGGGGTGCATCCTGAACGGACCATAGACTCGGCGGCCTTCATGACCATCAAGGACGGAAAGCTAACAAAAATATTCGGCTTTAACAGCAAGCTTCCGCAGCGGGAGCTGGGCATCATCTCCGGGGAAGTGGAAAAAGAGCCCTCCTTTAACCACACGATTGCCGCCTGCCTCCAGCAGCTGAAGGAATTTGCCGCCGCCATCACCACCTGTACCTTTCCCCAGATGGCAGACCTACACTATGACAGCTGCACGGACTGCCCCTGGAAGCGGATTTGCAGGACAACATACACCATCGGGAGGGACGAGGCATGAGCGGCAGACAAAACAGCAGCCAGGAGGAACAGATGAGCGCAACGGGAGAGACTCCCAGGCGAAACGACGGACTCACCGTGGAGCAATGGCTTTTGCATGGGGATGGCACCAGCGACAACCGCGGCCTAAACCAAGAGCAGCAGGCCGCCGTTACCTGTTGCCGCAACACAGTAGCAGCGGCGGGAGCGGGGGCGGGAAAAACCTTTGTGCTTGCCAGACGTTACGCCTACCTTGTCTGCGTCAAAAAATACAAGGTGGCAGAAATCCTCACCCTCACCTTTACCCGCAAGGCCACGGCGGAGATGTATTCCCGCATCTACCAGACCTTGGCGGAAGTAGCCCAAACCTTTGACTCTGCGGAAGCACGGCAGGCAGTGGCGGACTTCCATTCCGCCCGCATTCAGACACTGGACTCCTACTGCTCCAGCATCATCAGGAATTCCGCAAGCCACTACGGAATCAAGCCTGACTTTGCCATCGACGACCAGCAGGCCAGAAGCATGGCAAGCCGGATGGCCCTGCCCTTTGTGCTGCGCCACCGCCACAATCCGGCCATCCAGCTGATGGCTGCCACCGCCTTTTCTCGGCTGGATACCCTGGCCGAGGAGCTCTTCGCCCAAACCATTACCAACCACTCAAACATCGCCAGTCCTCCCGACTTTGTGGGAACGACAGAAGGACAGCTGACTTATGCCGCAGACAAATTCCAGCAGCTTGCAGCCCATACGGAGGAGCAGGTGCAGGCCCTGGCCCAAATGGTGCAGGACTATGGCAAGGCCTCCAGCACCTTCCTTCCAAAACTCCAGAGTGCCATCGACCTGTTCCAAAAAGAGCAGTGGGACTTTTCCTTCCTCTCTCAAAAAACGACAGAATGCCCCGCAGCTACATCCCCTGCCCTCCCGATTTTGGACGCAGCAGAAAAGGACAGCATCATCGCCTTTTGCAGGGCAGTACAAGTCCTGGCCAGCCTGAGCCTCACCGGACAGCGGAACGACAAGCCGTGGCCAGCAATCATCCGCCACATCCGGGAATCCATACATCCAGACCTTGCCGCCCTGGCAAACCAGCTGTGCCGCCAGCAGGAGCTGCGGGAGCTAGCCCGGCTGCTCAATGAATTCCAGGAGCAGTACAACAAGAGTAAGCGGCAGGCGGGCCTGCTTACCTTTGCGGATGCCGCCCAGCTGGCTCTGGAAACGCTCAAAACCCAGCTGGCAATCCGGCAAGAGGAAAAGGAAGCATACAAGGCCATCATGATTGACGAATTCCAGGACGACAACAGCCTGCAAAAGGAGCTGCTCTATCTTTTGGCCGAACGCCTGGACTGTTCCACTGCCGGCACGGTTCCAGTGGAATCCACGGTTCCAGTGGAACTCACGGTTCCTGTGGAACTCCTTGACCAAGGAAAGCTCTTCTTTGTGGGGGATGAAAAGCAGTCAATTTACAAATTCCGTGGTGCCGACGTGTCGGTATTCCGTGGGCTCGCAAAGGAGCTGGCCGGAGAGAGCCAGCAGGGAGCCGCCCTGAGCCTGTCCTACAATTATCGCTCCCATCCTACCCTCATAGCCGCCTTTAACACCATCTTCGGGGGCTTTCCCTACAATCCAGACCACCATCAGGAGCGCAGCCCCTATCCACAGGCCATCTTTATGGAGGATGCGGAGTCCACCCCGGACTATGAGGCCACCTACCGAAGGGTACTGGCAGGCACCTCCGAGGAAGGAGCCTCCCCCACAGAGACTGCTCCACGGAAGGTTCATCTATGCCTGTATAAAAAAGAGGAGGAGCCAGACCAGGCAAACCTCCACGCAAGTCATTGCGAGGCTTACTTTGTGGCAAAGAAAATCCGGCAGCTGGTAGACAACGGACGCAATCCCGCCCACATTGCCATCCTCTTTGCCACCACCACCAAGCAGCATTTGTACGAGCAGTATCTCAAAAGCTTCAACCTGCCCTACACGGCAGAAGCCACCGTAGGCTTTTTCCAGGATGCGCCCACCAACGACATCCTGAGCTTTCTCACCCTCTGCCTCTATCCTGCAAACCAGACCGCCTACAGCACCCTCCTCCGCTCCCCCCTTGTTGGAGTCAGCAAGGCGGGACTGGAAATCCTGATGGGCCGGGGCTCCAAAAGGATTTTTGACGAGGCAGACAGCCACCTGCTTCCCAGTCCGCAAGAGGCCACAGCCTTTATTCACGGATGCAGAACCTACCACCAGCTGGCGAGCCAGGCTCCCACCATGCCCATTGCCCAGCTTGTTACCCGACTGTGGTATCATCTGGGCTACCGCTACAAGACCATGGAGCAGGATACCGCACTGCAATATGCACCACTCTACGACAAGCTCTTCCATCTGGCAGCCCAAGCCGACGAAAAGGGCACCAGCCTGGCAGCCTTTATCCAATCACTACAGGAGCAGGTGGACAACAAGGGAAAATTCGACGACATAAGCGTTCCCCTGGAGCAGGAGGGCGGCATTCAACTGATGACCATCCACCGGAGCAAGGGCCTGGAATTTCCCGTAGTCTTTCTGGTAAACAGCAACGGCAAGCCAAAGGCAAACAAAAACGATGCCAGCGTCTACCATCACAAACAGTGGGGCATCACCGTGAATCTCCCCATCCTGCCCCAGCTGGAGGGGAAAGCCAGCAAGTCAAACTACTTCTACCAAATAGCCAAGGAGGAGGAGACAAAAAAAGACCAGGCTGAGCTCCGCCGCCTCCTCTATGTCGCCCTCACAAGGGCTGAGGAGGAGGTCTACATCACCGCATGTATCGACAGCTTTGAAAAGGACATGCCCGGCAAGCTCAAGCCCAGCGACAGCAGCAATACCATGTTCAAGCTGCTGATTCCGCAAATCAACAGCCACCTTGTGCTGGAGGAACAAATTAACATTGCACCAAGCTCCCCCTTTGACGCAGAATGGATTCCAACGGTACGCCTTCATGATGTCCAGGAAGCCGGCTCCATAAAAAGGAGCTCGACACCCCAGGAGCTTGCACAGATTCTGGCCCCCTTCTACCAAGGGGAGCCGACGGTGCCAGCCGTAGAGCCAACCCCCTACCGAAGCCCCAGCCACCTGGCTCCCCGCAGCCCTGAATACTGGCAGCAGGAAGCCGCACCGAATGCTTCCAACAAACCAACAGGGGCCTATAGCGAAATAGCCCGGCTCGTGGACAGCAGCATCAAGGCCGACGGCACACCGGCCTTTACCTACGCACACTTTGGTTCCTGCGTCCACCTGTACCTTGACGCCGCCCTAAAAAACCGGCAGCCGGTCATTCCCACCGACTATCTGCAGCATCTCCATCGGGCCAACCACGACAGGCTCCATCAGCTCTGTGCCTCTATGACCCAGCAGTTTCTAGCCTCCCCCACCGGTCAGGCAGTGCGAGAGGCCACTTGGAGGAGGAGCGAATATGCGTTCAAGTACCGGCTGGGCCACTACATCCTCAATGGTTCCATCGACCTGATATACCGGGACGGAAGCGCATCGGAAGCACGCTATCACATTGTGGACTACAAGAGCGACCAGGAGGAGCATCCCGAACACTACTACGCCCAGCAGGCAGCCTATCGCAAGGCCGCCGCCGCCATCCTCAATGTAGCAGAGGAACGCATTAGCTGTAGCCTCTACTACCTCCGCAGCGGCAATCTGGTGGACATAACGGAGCCATGCAGTCGAGTCAATCTGGAGGAGCTAGCGGATTTGGCAGGATAAGCCCCACGGCATCGGCATTCCTGAGCACAGCCATGCCCTTCACTAGCAATAATCGGGTGGCTCGCTGAATCGAGCTGTATGCCGCTGTGATACGCAGGCTCCAAGTGCACCAGCCCCAGCTGCCCGCAATCTTCCAGTCCATTGCGCTCCCCAGCTCGTCTTTCGCCATACCGCCGCAATCCGTCCAAGATTGACCAAGACATCACTTCCTACTATTATGATGCCATGACTACCCTTTCTTCCGGCAGGCCCCGCCTCGTCCTCATCGACCTGGACGGAACCCTTCTGCACGACGACAAGACCATCTCAGACTATTCCGCCGACGTGCTCCGGCGCAGTCAGGAATTGGGCATCCTGATAGGCTTCTGTACCTCACGGGGACTAGCCAGCATCCGCCACCACATCCAGCGAATCCAGCCGGACATTGTGGCCACAAACGGAGGGGCAACCATCACCTGTCACGGAAAAATCATCCACAATCAGGGATTTACGGTGGAAGAAACACAGGATTTGCTGGATACCGCCTACCGGGTGCTGGGTCCCGACTGCGAGATGACGGTGGACACAGAGGAACAGCTGTATTGGAACCGGGGAGACAACAAGTCTGTGATGTATCATCCCCAGGCCCTAGAGCATAGCTTCCACAATTTTCCCCATGCCGCCATGAAAATCTGCGTCCAAACCGATGATGCCTACGTAGCCGCCACCATTGCCCAGGCCGTCCCCCACTGCCACACCCTGCCCTTCTCCGATGTGCCATGGCACAGCTTTGCCCCCGGCACAGCCACCAAGGAGGCCGCTGCTCGCCGCCTGTCACAGGAACTGGAAATCCCGATGGAGGAAATCATGGCATTTGGGGATGACTTTAACGATGTCGGCATGATTGCCGCAGTGGGCCACGGAGTCGCCATGGGCAACGCCATAGCAGAAATAAGGAGCGTGGCACGGGACATAACAGCCACCAACAATCAGGATGGAGTTGCCCAATACCTAGAGAAAGTGCTGCCATTAGAGCCCAACGGCTGAAGAGACTCACTGACCTAAGTCCTTGATACAATAATTCGGGATGACAGGATTTGAACCTGCGACATCCTGCTCCCAAAGCAGGCGCGCTACCAGCTGCGCTACATCCCGGAAAAGGCGGGTCCAGAGGGAATCGAACCCCCTACCTACTGCTTAGAAGGCAGTTGCTCTATCCGAGTGAGCTATGAACCCATAGTGCAGGGATTGTACCATAAACCAAAACAATTGTCAAAAGGAGATTTGCTTCCCTGCTGACAGCCCGCCGAAATCCAGCTTGTTTACCAGAGGCATAGTTTACATTATACTATAAATATGGCAAATTTCAAAAGTCTCACCGACGGCCTTGAAAAGAAATACCTTTTCTACACGCTTCTGTCCCCCCTCACCATGCTGGGGGAAGTCTCCATGGAGGTGCTCATCCCCCTGCTGATGGCCCAGATTGTTGACGTGGGAATTGCAGCCAAAGACATAAATTATGTGGTGCGAATTGGACTACTGATGATTGGGGCTGCCTGTCTCTCCCTCACCTTTGGAGTGCTTTCAGGGCGATTTGCAGCACTGGCCGCCACGGGCTTTTCCCACAACCTGAGGCGGAACCTCTTCGGCAAGGTGCAGGATCTGTCCTTCTCCAACATGGACAAATTCGGCACCGCCTCCCTGGTGACACGGCTCACCAGCGACATCACCAACGCCCAGAACACCTACCAGATGGTCATCCGCATCTGCGTCCGTTCCCCCGCCATGCTGATTTCCGCCGCCGTCATGGCCTTCTTCATAGACGGGGAGCTGGCCTCCTTCCTGCTGGTGGTGATTCCCCTGCTGGCAGTCATCCTGGCAGTTATCGGACTCAGGGCCTTCCCCCGCTTCCGGGAAATGCTCAAACAATACGACAGCCTCAACAGCGACGTGCAGGAGAACCTCACCGGCATCCGGGTGGTAAAGTCCTTTGTGCAGGAAGCGGCGGAAAGCCAGAAATTTTCCCGGACGGCAGAAAAGCTGCGGAACACCCAGCTGAAGGCCGAGCGGATCATCATCCTGAACATGCCGGTGCTCCAGCTGATGGTCTACTCCTGCATCATCGTCCTACTGTGGTCCGGCGGAACACGCATCATCACCGGCTCCATGCAGCCCGGCGAGCTCATCAGCTTCCTCACCTACATCAACCAAATCCTCATGTCATTGATGATGATTTCCATGATCTTCGTGATGCTGATTCTCTCCCGTGCCAGCATTGGCCGCATCCTTGAGGTGCTGAATGAAGAGGTTGACATCACCGACCCCGACACCTCCGTCGCACCGTCCGTTGCCAATGCCGCCAATGCACCGGTCATTGCCAGCGGCTCCGTGGAATTCCAGGACGTGAGCTTCAGCTACTCCGCCAACAGCCAGCCGGTGCTGTCCCACATCAACCTGAAGGTTCCCTCCGGCTCCACCCTGGGCATCATCGGGGGAACGGGCTCCTCCAAGTCAACCCTAGTGCAGCTGATTCCTCGCCTCTACGATGTGACTGGAGGCCGGGTGCTAGTGGATGGCCATGACGTGAGGGAGCTTCCCCTGGAGACCCTGCGGCAGGCCGTGGGGATGGTGCTGCAAAAGAACGTGCTCTTCTCTGGAACCATCCGGGAGAACCTGCTGTGGGGAAACAAGCAGGCAACCCAGCAGGAGCTGGAGGAGGCCTGCCGCCGCTCCGATGCCCACAGCTTTATCACCGGCTTTCCCCAGGGCTACGAGACGGTGCTGGGACAGGGCGGCGTGAACCTTTCCGGCGGCCAGAAGCAGCGGCTGTGCATTGCCCGTGCCCTGCTGACCAAGCCGCGAATCCTGATTCTGGATGACAGCACCAGCGCCGTTGACACCGCCACCGACGCGCGAATCAGACAGGCGCTGAAGGAAAGCCTGCCCCAAACCACAAAGATTATCATCGCCCAGCGAATTACCTCCATTCAGGATGCCGACCAGATTCTGGTGCTGGACGACGGAAAAATTGCCGCCACAGGTACACATTCTGAGCTGCTGGAAGCCTGTGGAATCTATCGGGAAGTCTACGAATCCCAGCAGAAAGGACAGGAATAATGCCACCACACGGACCAAGAGGACCCCATGGACACGGCATGGGCAAGGGAGCCAAGCCCAAGAACGTAAAGAAGACCATCCGGCGGCTTTTGTCATACATCGGGGAGAAGAGGCTGCTGCTGGTTCCCGTCGTCATCTGCGTGCTGCTGAGTTCAGGCGCATCAATTGCAGGAACCTACCTGCTGAAGCCTGCCCTGAATCTCTACATCATCCCCCTCATCGGGCAGGAAAACCCCGACCTCAGTGCCTTCCTGTTCCTGCTGATAATCATGGTGGCCATCTACCTGCTGGGCGTGGTGGCAAACTATGTCAACAGCAGGCTCATGCTTACCATCTCCACTGGAACCCTGCTGAAAATTCGCAAGGAGATGTTCCGCCACATGGAACGTCTTCCCCTGCGCTACTTTGACAGCAGAACCCACGGCGAAACCATGTCCCTGTACACCAACGACACGGACACCCTCCGTGACATGCTGAGCCAGAGCATTCCCCAGCTTCTCTCCTCCCTCATCACGGTGGTGGGCGTGTTCACCATGATGGTAATTCTCAGCCCGATTCTTACCCTGCTGGTGGTGCTGATGATTGGCGTCATGTTCCTGTGCATTGCCACCGTGGGAAAGCGCAGTGCCAAGGCCTTCCGTGACCAGCAGAAAAACCTCAGTGCCGTCAACGGTTATATAGAAGAAATGATTGAGGGACAGCGGGTGGTGAAGGTCTTTTGCCACGAGCGGGAGTCCAAGGAGGCCTTTGCCCAGCTGAACCAGAGCCTGCGGGAGTCCAGTGCCAGGGCAAACTCCCTTGCCAACATCCTGATGCCCATGATGGGAAACCTCTCCCACATCAACTACGCCCTCACTGCCATGGCCGGTGCCTTGATGGTCATTTCCGGGTGGCTGGACATTGGCACCATCGCCTCCTTCCTCCAGTACACCCGCTCCTTTTCCATGCCCATCACCCAGATGTCCCAGCAATTCAACGGCATCCTCAACGCACTGGCCGGTGCTGAGCGCATCTTTGCCATGCTGGACCAGGAGCCTGAGAGCGACCAGGGAAGCTACGTGCTGGTGAACGCCGTGGAGTCAAGTCCTGCAGCCAGTGCCGACGGAAAGCCCCATCTGGTGGAAGCCTTTACCCGCACGGGGACCTGGGCTTGGAGGAACACTGACAATCCAGACGCTCCCCTCATCCCCCTGCGTGGCGAGGTTATCTTTAAGGACGTGAGCTTTGGCTATGAACCGGAAAAAACCGTGCTCCATGATATAAATCTCGTTGCAAAGCCAGGACAGAAGGTGGCCCTGGTGGGCTCCACCGGCTCCGGAAAGACCACCATCACCAACCTGCTGACCCGCTTCTACGACATCGAAGAGGGAAGCATCACCTATGACGGAATCCCGCTGAAAAGCATCCGCAAGGCAGACCTGCGCCGCTCCCTGGGCATGGTGCTTCAGGACACCCACCTTTTTACCGGCTCTGTCAGCGACAACATCCGCTTTGGAAACCCGGAGGCCAGCCAGGTTCAGGTGGAATCCGCTGCACGGCTGGCAAACGCCGACAGCTTTATCCACCACCTGGAACAGGGCTATGACACCCGGCTCACCGCCGACGGCGGCTCCATCAGCCAGGGACAGCGGCAGCTCTTGTCCATCGCACGGGCGGCGGCGGCAAATCCCCCCGTGCTGATTCTGGACGAGGCCACCAGCTCCGTGGACACCCGCACCGAAACCCTCATCCAGCGGGGCATGGACAAGCTGATGGAGGGCCGCACCGTCTTTGTCATCGCCCACCGCCTGTCCACCATCAGGAACGCCGACCTGATACTGGTGCTGGAGCAGGGCCGCATCATCGAGCGGGGCAACCACCAAGAGCTCATCGACCAAAGGGGACGCTACTACCAGCTGTACACGGGCATGTTCGAGCTGGAGTGACACCGGAGGCTCGGACGGGAATAGGGAGCCGTGGGTTTACAGGACAACCCCACCACGCTATACTCCAAGATACAAGGGATGGGTGGCACGGCCGCTCCACGCCAAGCAATTAAGGAGGAAATATGCAAAAGATGATTCTGGTTGCCCTAGTCATGGTGACGACTCTTTTTACCAGCAACGCAAAATCCTTGTCAAGCATCGACTTGGGTTCAGAGGGGGAATGTTACCTGTTCTACAATGACGAGGAGCTGTACATGGTCTTGCCCTATGCTGGGATTTATGCACAGATTGACAGGGGCCTGCTGTCCTATGCCGACTCAGGATTCCAGCTGTTCAGCTATGACGGCAAGTCCCGCCTGTTCATAACGGGAAGCATCAACCAAGAATTCAAGGACTTTCAGAGTGACGGGGACAACAACTTTGACTCCGACTCGATTGGCTCCTTTTACAATGACAATGTGGTGGAAGTCTCCTCATCCTCACATTTCTCCGAGTATATTGGCGGAAAGAAGGTCAATTACAGTGCCGACAACCTATTCAAGTGCTTTGTTGTGGGCTGCAAGTGCCATCCGTACTGGTGGAACTACTCCCACGTCCCCTGGGTTGAGGGAGCGAAGGGGCAGGGAATCGGAGAGTCGGTGGAGATTGCATTCTATGATCCCGTGGACGGGCTGTCCCTCCTCAACGGATTTGTGGACATCAACAACCTGAAGCTGTACAAGGAGAACTCACGGGTCAAGAGGCTGCGGATTTCCGACCTGACGAACGGCAAGGACTACACAGCCGACTTTGAGGACAAGGTCTACTTCAAGTATGTTTCCATCCCACAACCGACGACAAGGGTGCGGCTGACCATTGAGAGCGTCTATGAGGGCAGCAAGTACTCCGACACCTGCATCTCTGCGATAATGGATCACAAGGCCAGACCTGCCGCCCCAACGTCTTCTGCCACCCTACCGAAGAAGAGCTTCTTTGAGCGGATGATTGAGGATTGCACGATGGTTCAGCAGGAGCTTGTCCTGGACAAGTACTTTAATGACGGAGACCTGTTCTCCAAAATGTGAGACACTTTTACCATCCACCGCAGGGAATTTTTAGAGCATTCTCATTTTCCTTTAATGATTGCCCCATCCTTTTCCGCTATGATTGGACAGCAAGCGTGCGGTGGACACGAGGACAATCCATCGAAGGAGAAGGACATGGCACAATTCAACCTTGACGAGACTACCATCCGCTACGGAATCCGCTGCGTCTTTGGCATTGCGGCGGGAATCCTTGCCCTAATACTGACCGAGATTGCCGACGATTTCCTTACCGGCATCGTCTTTGGCATCAGCACTGGCATAGGCGGACTGATACTGGCAGTCATGCTGAGGCAGGTGGACACCATCCCCTGCCTCAGCCTCATTCCCCTAGGACTAGTGGCCATCCTCCACGGCATGGAGGACTATATGTTCCATCCCGGAGGCTTTTCCCAGATGCATCCCCTGCTGGATGACCTGGGAGAGGCCCTGCTGCTTGTCTTTGTGGCAGGATATTTCATCTATGCCCTAGTGCAGGGCGGCCGCTGCCTGCTGTCAGGAATGGGGCAGAAACAGGAGTGAGGTGCAGGATCGGGCCGCTAGCAGCCCCTCCTGTCACGACAAAGCCCTCGTGCCACACTCCATCCCGGAGAACCCCACCCCAAAGCACGCCATCCCCACTTCACAGCACAGG
>CALEFI010000129.1 GCA_937876905.1 uncultured Treponema sp. | reverse complement strand
TGATTTCCGCCCTGGACAACCGCCTGTATCAAGCCTACTGGCCGCAGCTTCAGGCTGGAGCTGAGAGGAAAATGCCTGATGATAGCAATCATCCTGACGTTTGTAAGGGCTCCCTATGGCGTGGAGTAGCTGCCATGGTGCTGTGGCTTTTGGCCTTGTACGGATTGCTGGTAACCAGCTGAGGTGACTGAGTTACAAAAAATCCCCCTACTATAAATTTTTCTCCTTGAGAACCAGTGTTTTTTTTGATATGATGAAAATCAGGAGGAAAATCATGGGATTATTTTCAAAGAAAGAGACGATTTTTAACGAGCGCAACAAGCCTCTGTGGGAAAAGATGAAGATTGCCCTAAAGGAGGCCGGTATCAAGGCAAAGTTTGGGTACTACGATGTGGAGCCCCCCTTTATGGGCTGCGGGTGCAAGCTGGATGTCCGGGATTTTAGTGGCAATGGCAAGATTGATCGCAAGCAGTATTACGTGGATGTAAAGGTGGAGGATTTGGAGCGGGCAAAGGCCGTGATGGAGGAGGTCCGCTCAAAGAACCTTGACCTGGAATTGAAGGACAAGGTTAAGGTAGGCTTTTACTGAAAAGCCTATCTGGGCAGCCCTTGCCATTTATCGGGTATTCTGGCCCTTTCAGAATACCCGCAGCAACAGCAGATTTCCCTGTGCCACAGTGATTTCCGCTGTTTGTCCCGGCAATACCTGATTGCTGACAGCATATTGGTAGCCACAGCTGATTTCAGCCCGTTCCAGTGGATACTTGGCCTTGCGGATGGTTACGCCCTTGGCGAGGCCGCTTACATTCAGCAGGGAAAAATAGCTGAAATCATCGGAAACCTGCACTGGAGCCTTTCCCACCATCTCCATTTCAGAGTAATCGTCCACAAGCTTGGCCGGAAGGCCAAGCTTGTGCAGGTGGAGCAGAATCGAAAGGTTGCCCATGGTGTGATCCAGCCGCTGTCCCGCCACCCCGACGAGTAGAAAGTCGCAAAAGCCCTGCCTGATGGCCTCCTTTGCCGCAAACCAGGTGTCCGTGTCGTCCTTTTCGCAGGGGAGGCGAATCACCAGGCAGGAGAGGTTGTTCGGGACGGGATGGGAGTCAAAATCCCCCACCACCAAGTTCGGATTCAAAGGGCGGCCTAGCTGCCGCTCCAGCTCACGCCAATGATGTAGCCCCCCGTCACAAAAAATATAGAAGTCCGAGTCTGGCCGCAAATAAGAGGCAATCCTCTTGTAGTCGCCAATGGCCGCCGCCCCGATAATGACCGCCCGCCGTTTTTTTTCTTTCATGGCTTAATTATAGCGAGCGGGAGGGAATTGGGCAATTGGAGGGAAAGGAGGGGCGGAGAGGTTGGAAGAAGAAATATATGGAAAGTATCGTGTTAGTCATGTATTGGAAAGGTGGGAGGGAACTGAGCCATGGGCCATCCGATGAATCATCTCGCAAATTGGTTTCTTGATGTGCTCCGGGAGCTGGTCGAGGTCTTGCAGGATTGATCGGTATCTTGTAAGCAGGGCTCTTTCGTCTGATGATTGCTGCTGATAATCTCTGTTTTGTGTTTTTGCATCATCCCCTAGCAATAAGTATTCTATTGTAACTCCCAGCGCCATGGAGATACGCATGGCCGTATCTGCTCCAGGCATACTGTTGCGTTCCAGTCCAAGGCCAATCCCCGTATATGAAATGCCTGCTCTCCATGCCAATTCCTTTCTTGTCAGCCCTTGATATTCTCGTTCTGCCTCTATATTTGCCCAAAATCCCATGGATATTTATACAATTATTGTATTATATTGATTGACCTATTTACTACTGTAGTTATATTATACTACAATAGTAAATAACTTTTCCTGTAGTGTCGTCTGGAGGTTTGATGATGAAAAGATTGTTCGGGACACTGGTATGCCTAGTCATGTGGAGCGTGTGTTTTGCCGGGCCCTTCGGCCTGTCCATGGGAATGTCCTTGGAGGAGGTGACAGGGGCTTGCGGAGGAAGGGAACCTGTTCGATTGGAGAATGATGATCGATATTTGATTGAACCTGAAAAAAGGCATTCGATGTTTGAACATTATGCAGTACGGATTGATGATGCACAGGGGTTGTATTACATCTGGGCCATCAGTCGTGATATTTTCACTTCCGGCTACGGCGCGGAAATCCGGTCCGCTTTCTCAGCTTTAGAGTCCAGCCTCTCCAAGTCTTACGGAAAGCCAACAAAAAGGATTGATGAGGTTGCCCCAGACTCATATTGGACTGACGAGAAATACTGGATGAGAGCATTGTCCCAGGGAGCAAGAACGCTTGCTGCTGGATGGGAAGACAATTTGCCTAACGGTTTGTCCGGCGTGTATCTGGGGGCTCAAGCTGAGTATGACTCAGAAGGGTTTATTGTCTTGTATTACGAATTTGAAAATCATGAACTGGTGGAATCAGCGGAGGATGAGGTGCTGTAAGGTTGGGCTTATGATATAATGTCTTAGGAAGGGACATTTATGGCTTGGCTGATTCTCGGTGTCATTGCATTTGTTGTAGTCCTCGGTCTTCTTGCTTTACGCTCAACTCCCACTGGACGGGGAAGAATCGGGGAAAGCAGGGTGGCAAGGGTGTTGTCCCGCTTGGACTCTGCCTCATACAGCGTTATCAATGACCTGCTTTTGCCTGTTTCCAATGGGGGAAGCAGCCAGATTGACCATGTGATTGTTTCTCTTTATGGAATCTTTGTGCTGGAAACCAAGAACTATCAGGGATGGATTTTTGGCGGTGAGAAGAGCGAGACTTGGACTCAAGTGATATACAATACCAAGACAAGGTTCAGAAATCCAATAAAGCAAAATTGGAGCCATATTTATGCGCTTAAAGAGATTTTGCAAGAATTCCCATCCCTCCCTTTCATTCCCATTGTCGTTTTTGCCGGAACTGCAAGGCTGAAAAAAATTAGGGCTCGTTCCCCTGTCGTTTACCTGTCACAGTTGATGAATACAATTCAAGAAAATTCGAAGATACAGTGCCTTACTCCTGATGACTTGGATACCATTTCTGGGCTTTTGCGCAGCCAAAATTGTGTTGGGAAAACCGCCAGGACAGAACATGTCAAGTCTTTGAAAAAGAAGGAGTTGAGCAGACAAGAAAATAAGAAGCGGTTGATTTGTCCTAAATGCCACGGCAAATTGACTTTGCGGACGGGTGCTTACGGTGAGTTTTACGGTTGCTCAGAATATCCACGGTGCACCTTCACGCTACCTAAAAAGAAATGAAAAAGCGGTGAGGCTTCAAAAGCAGAGTATTTCCACTGCTAGATTGTTGTTGCTCCATAGACTTTGCATAGCAAAATCGAATTTGGCCAGTCCTGGTTTTCAACTTTCATGCTGGGGATCTGTGGCTTCACTGTGCTGCATTCCATTTTTCTGATGGAGAAGGGAGGAGGCAAGCCGCTGGAATTCCTCCTGAAGGTTCCTGTTCAATTCGCCGGGCAAGAACTCTTTTTCCAGCCTAAGAAAGGCGGAGCGACTGATGTTTCTTGCGCCGAAGCGGGCAAGGTTGGCAGTGTAGACCTGGGAGTCAATGAGCTGGCCGCCACAGTTGCGGAAGGCTTGCACAAAGAGTGCAAGGGCCGACTTGGAGCTGTCTGGCTGGCGGGAGAACATGGATTCCCCGAAGAACACCTGTCCCACCAGCACACCGTAGAATCCGCCCGCCAGTTGTCCGTCCTGCCACACCTCCACGGAATGGGCCACGCCACAGTCAAAGAGGTCGCAGTAGGCTTCAATCATGGAGGGGCCAATCCATGTTCCGTCCTGATTTGGCCGCCGGATGCTGGCACAGGCTTCAATCACCTGATGAAACTCCATGTCCATTGTGTAGCGGTAGGGCGGGTGGCGGAGGAAGCGCTGGAGTCTGCGGGGGAGATGGAATTCCTGGGGGAACAGCACAAAGCGGGGGTCGGGAGACCACCACACTACTGGCTCCCCCTCGTCCTCGTTAAACCAGGGGAAGATTCCCTGCAAATAGGCAGAATAGAGCATGTTCCGGGTGATGGTGTCCGTTACCGCCACGATTCCCTGGTCAGATTCATCTGGGGAGGGAAAGATGACGGGCTGAAACAAATTTTGGTGGGAAGATTTCTCCATGCACTGAATGATACTGGTTTGCCGCAGGACGTGCAAGGCGGGAACCTAAAAAAAGACGGGCTGCCCTTAGAGGAGGAGGGATAAGGAGAAGGGACAGCCCGTCAGCAAGTTAAGGGGAAGGGGTGGTTAAATGTGGATATCCTTTTGCATCCAGTCCAGAACTTCCGATACCGTTGCAAAATGACCTTCCATGACACCAGTGTGAGACAGTTGGGTATTCTTCTGGGCCTGAATCTTTAGCATCAGAGAAGAACCTTCCGCAAAGCCAAATGCCTTGCAACCAGCCTCCACAAAGGCCTTGGTCATCTCCACCAGCTGTCCGCCTTCATTGGGGCCGACAGGTCCCATCTCGGAACAGTCGGCAATGTAGGCCCAGCCGGTAGACTTCCATCCTGCGGCGTGACGCAAAACTGTTGACATAAGCCACTTCAAGTCGTCAACATTTGTCTGTCCCTTTCCTGCGGAAAGTACAATCTTCCTGCCGGCAACGACTTCAACTGTCTGTGTTCCGTGAGTTTCCTTCATATTCTTGACTCCTTGATTTAAGATTGCGAGTCAAGGCGCATTAACTGCCAGCTCTCATTGTAGTTAATCGTCTTTGGCCGCTTCCTTCCTATTCTAACCCAATACTTCCATTTTGTCAAATTGATTTTCTGACAGGCTGCACCTTCCTTTGCATTGTACACCCCATAAATCAAATCTGTCAAATTTGATTTTTCAGTCATCATCAAAAAGATTGCGGAACAGGCGGGAATTGCGGGAAATGACCTTCATGTCGTCGGGATGGATGTTTTGCTTCAGCTGCTGGATGGCGGCATAGGGGTCGATTCCCATGCTCTTCATGTAGGCCAAGGTGGCAGCATCCATCTCACGCTCAATCTGGGCCGCCGTTTCTTCATAGGCCGCGCCGCTTAAGATGGAGGCTGTTTTTTGCAAACGGTTGGGACCAGAAACTCCATACTTTTTCAGGATGTTCTCCAAATCATTGGCCACCTTTTCGTAGTCTGCGGGGTCTGCAGTGATGAAGTCCAGGTCGTACTTGTCAAAATCCTCCTGAATCTTGTCAAAATTGGTGGCCACAGCCTTGACATCGCCATCGGTCACACCCAATTTCTGAGGCGAGGCGGCAGTCTGGGAAAAGGCTTGTCCACAAGCAATGATGAGGGACAAGACAATGAGTCCAACGCTGATTCTTTTCATAATATCCTCCTAAAATAAGCTGATGGTTACAGTATAACACAGGAAATTGCCTTTGTATATTTTCTTGACATTTTCCCCTTATATCACTACAATTCCTAATTATTAGTCCGAATTCGGACTAAATGGGACAAGGAGGTTCCAATGGAACAGGATGCACCCACCATAGAGGCATTCCGCCGGGTGGACAAGGAAATCACTGCGGTGTACAACAGCGCAATCAAGCGTAGCGGCATCTCCCTTTCCGAGTTTTGGATTTTGCTGCTGGTGCGGGAGGGGGTTTCTGTTCAAAAGGAAATTGCCCGGCAGCTGTTCTGGAGCAAGCAGACGGTAAATTCGGCCTGCTCTAAGCTGGTGGAGCGGGGGCTGGTGTGTCTGGAGACTTCTGCCGGCAGCCGCAGGGAGCGGGTAGTGGTTTTGACGGAAAAAGGAATGGAATTCTCCCGGAGTCATATTGGTCGCATGGAGGCGGTGGAGGAGCGGATTTGGCAGGAGTTCACCCTGGAAGAACGTCGGCTGGCGGTGGAGCTTTTGGAGCGGTATTGCCATCAGCTGCGGCAGGGCTTGGAGAATGAAGGAGAAAATCAGGCATGACAATCCAGCTTTCAGACCACTTTACCTACAAGAAATTGTTCCGCTACGTGCTGCCCTCCATCCTGATGATGCTGTTCACCTCCACCTACAGCATTGTGGACGGCTTCTTTGTGTCCAACTTTGTGGGAAAGACCGCCTTTGCAGCGGTAAACCTCATCATGCCCCTGCTTCTGGGGGTGAGCTCCGTGGGCTTTATGCTGGGAACGGGCGGTAGTGCCATCGTCTCCATGACCTTGGGTCAGGGAAAGAAGGACATGGCCAACCGTTACTTTTCCATGATTGTGTACGCCACCTTTGTGCTGGGCTGCCTGTTCGCCGCCGCTGGCTTTACCCTGTGTCCTATTGTTGCCCGTAGTCTTGGCGCTACCGGAGAATTGCTGGAATTCTCCGTCACTTATGGAAGAATTCTCTTTGCCGCCATCCCCTTCTACATGATGCAGACAATGTTCCAGAGCTTCTTTGTGGTGGCGGAAAAGCCTAAGTACAATCTGAAGGTTACGGTGGCGGCGGGTCTCACCAATATTGTGCTGGACTATGTGCTCATCAAGGTGCTGGGCTGGGGGATTCAGGGAGCGGCCTGGGCCACCGCCGTCAGCTATCTGGTGGGCTCCATTGTACCGCTGATATACTTTTTCCGCCAGCACAACTCAAGCCCCCTGCGGCTGGGAGCCACTGGCTGGTATGGCCGGATTTTCGTCAAGACCTGCACCAATGGCTCCTCGGAGATGGTGAGCAATCTTTCCGCCTCGGTGGTGGGATTCCTGTACAATCTCCAGCTGATGAAATATGCGGGGGAGGACGGCGTGGCCGCCTACGGTGTGCTGATGTATGCAGGCTTTATCTTTGTGGCCATCTTCATTGGCTATGCCATTGGCTCAAGTCCCATCGTCAGCTATCACTATGGGGCCGGTAACAAGCCCGAACTGCACAATATGTTCGGAAAGGGACTTGTGCTGATGGTTGCTGGCGGCGTGGTTTTGGTTTCTCTCGGCCAGATTTTTGCCGTGCCGCTGGTGGCCCTGTTTACCAGCTATGACGCCCAGCTTATGGAGATGACTTTGTGGGGGAGCCGTATCTGCCTTTTTAGCTTTATCTTTGCGGGCATCAATATTTGGGGCTCCAGTTTTTTTACCGCCCTGAACAATGGCCTGGTCTCCGCCCTCATCTCCTTCCTGCGGACCTTGGTGTTCCAGGTGGCGGCAATTTTGGTGCTGCCCCTGATTTTTGGTCTGACGGGCATCTGGTTTGCCATGGTGTCTGCCGACCTGCTGGCCGCCGTGGTGACGGTGATACTCTTGGTGCGACTCCGCCGTCGTTACGGCTATTGATTGGTGGTGCAGATGCCTGCCCTGATTCTTGCACCCCGCCCTGTGTTGGGGTTCATTTATGGTAGTGGGTGCCGCAATAGGCGATATAAACTACATCCCCTTGGATTTTGTAGACAATACGATGGCATTCATCAATGCGACGACTCCAATAGCCGGAAAAGTCCCCCTTCAATGGCTCCGGCTTGCCGATGCCGCTGTACCCGTTGCGGTCGATGTCCTTGAGGATTTCATTTGCCCTTTTCAAAAGTCGTTTGTCAGATTGGAGCCTCAAGTAGTCTTCCCAAGCAATGTCTGACCAGTTCTTCTGCATCAGTCTGCCTCTATGAGCTCGTGGGGTACAGCCTTGCCCTCTTCAATTTGCCTGATGGAGTCCTTTAGCCGTGCCTGATTCTCCTCGCTCCAGAAGGGGTCTCCCTCCACCTCGAAGGGAATGCGGTTTTGTCGCAGCGTGATTTTTGCAAACATATTCACCGCCGCAGATACCGTCAGTCCCACCGACTCGCAGAATCCCTCAAAGGCCATCTTTGTCTCATCATTCATTCTAATACTCAGTGTTGCCATGATATTACTCCTTGTGTATAATGTAATACTCTGTAATTGATTTGTCAATAAAATACTCTTGGAGTGGTTGCAATGTATGGAACGATGAGAGCTGGTTTGAAAATCTCTCCCTTTGATGAAAGGTATTTGCCCAAGCTTGTGGAGTGGGTGCGTCCTCTGTGGAGCATGGTGGACTGGGAAAGGCAGGTGTCCACCGTGGACTGGCGGGACGAGTTCAGGGACTTGGACGTGGAGTTCATCCTGCGGCATAATATCTTCCGCAACGAATTCGCCCTCCAGTTGACTGGGGAAAGGGAAGCTGGCGGGGAGGAGCTGCTGGCGGTGGCCCTTGCCGCTGGAAAGCACGAGGAAAATGATGGGGTGGAATGGCTTGCCCCCAGACTGGCAGGCTTGGGCCAGCAGGAACAGGACAGTTTGCAGCTGGTGGTGGACTACCTTGAGGACATGGACAGGAGGACCTGCTCCCAGATGACAGAAGACGACATCAGGCTCACCCTCTTTGCCAGCAGCCAGCCGGGCTGTGGCCGCCTGATTTTGGAGGAGCTGGAGGGGAGGCTGCGGGCGGCAGGCTTTGCGTCCCTGTATCTATGGACCGACAGCGACTGTACCCACCAGTGGTATCCCCGCCACGGCTTTGAGCTGGTGGAGATGGCTCGCAACGAAGCCTTCTCCACTCCCCAGCGGGACTTCCTTACCTACATTTTCAGGAAGGAGCTGTAGGGTATCATCCGATCAGCATCGATTTTCCGCCAATTTTCCAGTTGTCTCGTGAAATCCACCACTTGTCATGCAAATCAATCCCCATAGTCTTGCTTCAGGTATATTGGATCCATGAAAAGGATTATGATTTCATTCGGTATGCTGGTGTTGTTGGTCGGGAATGTTTTTGGTGACGAGTCTGGAAAGCTTCAGCGGGGGCTTTCTGTCGGTGCAAGCTGGAATGCTCAGAAGGAAAGGTATGGCGGTAGGTTGGAGGTGGGGCTACCGATTGTTGATGGGGAAAGTGGATGGCTGCTACGGTCAAGCTTTGGTTTGGGAGGATATGGTGGTAGTCCAAGTCAGACAGCAGCTCATTGGGGAGGGCTGGCCTTGGATGCAAAGATTATCGGGGGCGGCAAGATTCAGCGAGCGGACTATGCAGTTCGTTCATACGGGTATCTTTCCGGGGAATTTGGAATGTTTGCCGCTGACACCAAATCCATTCACGCCGCACCCTTCATGGTGGGAATAGGAATGGGAGGCGGCTTCGAATTCCAGTTCGCCAGGCGCGTTGCGTTTTTCATGGAATGTGGTGGAGCCTTGAATCTCATCGTGGGGAACGAGGCGAAGTCCTTCTCTGCCTTAAAAGGAGGAGGTCCAGCTCTTTCTATTGGATGGAGGAATTATTTTTGAGGTGTGAAATTGAGGTTGTGCCTTGTCAGGCTCCTTACTGCGTGTTGCGTGTGGCACAACTGACTGACACTGCTTGCCAACTGGCAGACCGAATTCGTTGTCTTGACATGAAAAAGGAGCTTCCTTCACTACATGCTTGGGACGGCAATTTTTGTGTGCCATTGGAATTGTCTGAAATAGTTCGGGTTTTTGCCATGGACAAGAGGGTCTTTGTGGAGACGAAAACGGAGACCCTCTTGCTGAGAAGCAGGTTGTATCAGGTTGAGACGTTGCTGGATGAATTCGGGCTGCATCAGTTCGTTCGCATTTCGAATAGTGAGATTGTCAATTTAAAGTATGTCCAGAAGTTTGACTTGAGTTTTACCGGTATCATCAAGATTCACCTGCGGCATGGAGGGGAATCCGTCGTATCCAGAAGGTATACACCAAAAATCAGAAAGAAGCTAAAGCTGTACAATGAATTATCTGCCAGCGTCCCAAGTGGGGGAGAGTAAGATGAGCATGTTAGGAAATAGTATACGAAGGGGAGCGTGGGGCAGTGCAATCGGTGTTCTCGCCTCCCATCTGATTCCATTGTTTATGTCTCTGCTGGCAGCAGAGGGGGTGTTCCAGCCCGTTTCGCCCAGCTTATTGCAGGATTTAGGTAATGAGCTTCAGGCAGTTTTGTTTCAATCGGGAGTTTTTTGTTTGGCAGGTTTTCTGATGGGACTAGAAAGCCTCATTTGGGAAAAGGAATGCTGGAGTCTCTTGCGGCAAACAGCGGTGCACTCAGGATTGAGTCTCTGTACCCTGTTGCCAGCCTTCTTTGTCTGCGGTTGGATAGAAAGCGCTGCGGCCTTCTTGTTGTGGCTGGGCATATTTCTAGCAATCTATCTGTTTGTCTGGTGTGCCTGTTACCTTGCAGGCCTCCGGACGGTACGGGAGCTCAACCGATTGCTGTGAAGCGCCACTGACTGTTACCGGCTGAGGCGGAACTGAACCGCCTGGATTATAGTATTGACAAAACCTTTGCTGGAATGTAGCTTAATGCATTATTATATCCATGTGAAACAGGATATTGCATATCGATAAGGAGTTTTTATGAAGAAGATTTGCGTGATTGCTGCTCTGGCAATCTTCGTGTTGGCGGGTGTCAGCGCAGTTGGAAAAAAGGATTCCGCTGCCGGTGCTGCGGAAAAGCCTGCGGCCTTTGATGTGGACATTACGAATAATTCCCTGGCCATCAGCCCCAATGAGGATCTTGCCATCGTCTCATACAGCAAGATTCCCGGAATAAAGGTGTATGACTTGAAGGGACGGAAGCTCATTGCCGAGCTTTCTGAATTCGTCACCCCTAGGCATATTGCATTTTCAAAGGATGGTTCACGGTTCTATGTTTCCGACAGTTCCTACGGCTCAATCCGAGAATTTGACAGCGCTACCCGCTCCCTCGTCAAAACCTATCCCCTGGAGCAGGGTGCCTTTGGATTTACCTTGACCAACGATGGCAAGAGGATTTTCTGCAACAATCAGGCTAATAGCACTGTTACAGTAATCAACCTGGAGACTGGCGCCATCGAAAAGGTTATCGAAGGATTCAGTCGCCCTCGGCAGGGAATCGTTGTGGACAGCCAGGATGCCTTTGTGTATGTGACCAACTTTGAGGGAAATGATGTCCGTGTTGTTGATACTACCACACTGGAGATTGTAAAGACTCTCGCTGGCATTCCTGATGTGCGGGCCATTTCCGTGGACAAGGACGGCAAGTACTTGTACGGAGCCTCCAGCAGCGAGGACACCATCAATGTGGTAGACATCGCTACCGGTGACTTGGTGACATCCATCAAGGTGGGAGAGGAGCCTTATGGTTCAAAGCTGTCTCCCGACGGAACCCTCATTCTTACAGGAGAGAAGGTGAGCAATCAGGTCAGTGTCATTGACACTGCAACCTATCAGGTGCTGCGGGTTATCACCGGACTGAATGAGCCCCGACAGGCTATCTCCTATAGCGCAACACCGGGACAGGCCTATGTGCTCAACGCAGATCTGAGTGTTACAATCATTGACTATGCAAATGGCCAGATTGTTGCCAACATCCCGGAATAAGCCGATATAAATTATAAAAAAGGCAGCCCTATGAGGAATGGGGCTGCCTTTTTTATGCGTGAAGGTCTGGGCTTTGAGATGACTCACTCAGCGGACACAATTCTTGGTTGCGTCGAAACCGCTTCATTCTGCGGAGGAGGACTCAAATTCCTGCTGGATTGTATCCGCCACCTGCTGAAGGCGAGGCTGCCGCCTTTCCTCCAGGGGGTTGTACAAGACGGGATTCCGCAGTGTCAGGCAAAGGATGATGAATTCCCTCTGCTCCAATGCCGTATACTCCTTGTCAAAATACAACAGAGAGGCTTCGGCAAGGCCATAGACACCATTGCCAAAGTATGCTACAGAAAAGAAATAGTTGCAGCAGTCCTTGTAGGCAGCCCTGCCTGCCAGTCGTCTTGCCGTGGCTAGCTGTACAACCTGTCGCTTTAGGCTTCTGGTTGAGAGCGGCAGCGTCCGGTTCAAAAAGCTGGCCGCCACAAAGCTGGCAATTTCATTGTTGAATTGAATCAAGTCCTGCACCCAGAGGGTGGGAGAAAAGCGAGGCTCCTTGCTTTTGTGCAGGATATGGCCGGCTAAGTCCAGCTGCATCTGCGAGAGCTCCAGGTTGCTCTGGGGCATAAGGTCGGAGTGGGAAATCTCCACCGCATTGAAATGGAGGAATAGTTCCACAGCAAGATACAGGGCCACCACCACACTGAGGAGACACAGGACACCCCTTCCAATTATCTTGATGCAAGTGCTTGGCATTGCCCCTCCTCCTTGCTAGGCATGGCCTTTCCTGCCCTATACCTTGAAGGCCCGTTCTACCGGCAAGGCACAGACAATGCCCTTGGCATCGCTTCGGACACCGTGCTCCTTATTCACCGCATCCATAATCTGGGTGGCGATATTGGAGGGAGCCAGAATCATGAGGATTTCCCGTTCCTCCATCACATCCTGAATGCCAAAGTGTCCCATCATGCCACCGTCTGCCAGGCGGGAACGGATGATGGTGCCGCCCATAGCCCCGGAGACGCGAGCAGTGTGCATCACCTGGTCGGTGCAGCCCTGGTTTACGGAAATCAATATCAGCTGGTGGTTGTATTCGTTTCTCATCTCTTCCTCTCCTTTGGTTTGTGTTGGTTGGGTTGTGGTACGGGAAATCATCTCTGCGGCAAGTCGGTTGACGGCGGAAAGCTTTAGCTCCATCATCAATCCTCGATAGCGGCTGGAGCCAAGGCTTTCCCGCAGGTTTACCGCCAGCGCATTGATGGTCTGCTGTGGCGCAATGCTGAGGATGATGTCCTTGTCGTTGCTGCCCAGTCCCAGGATGTCCATCATCTCAGAGGGGGCCGTCCCAAAGCCCATGGTCTGACTGTGGAAGTGGATGTCGCGAGTCCGCATCATCTCCATGTAGGATTTTCCCTTGCCTCGCTCAAGGATGGAAAGGATTAGAACCATGGGATTTTCCTGCGCCCTGCTCATGTTGAGCCTCCCTTGTAGTAGATCATGTCGTCAGCAATCTGCAAAAGCTCGCTGTGTGCCTGCTGCAATATCTTTTTCTGTCGCATCCTGCCAATCAGCCCCATCACCTGAATGGTAATCAGGGGCGTCATGGCTACCATGGCCACAATTCCGAAGGCATCAGTCATCACATTGCCCCCGGCAGCTTCGCAGGCACCGATGGCAAAGGGCAGGATAAAGGTAGTGGTCATGGGGCCGCTGGCAACGCCGCCTGAGTCAAAGGCGATTCCCGTATAGATGGGCGGCACGAAGAAGGTGATGACCAGAGAGATGGTATAGCCTGCAATCAGGATGGGAAGGATGGGAATGCCCGTCAACACCCGGAGCATGGCGATTCCCACGGAACAGGCCACGCCCACCGACAATGCGATGCCGATGGAGCTCTGACCGATGGCTCCGTTGGTAACTTCTGCAACCTGCTTTTTTAGCGAGTGGACGGCCGGCTCAGCAGAGACGACGAAGTACCCCATGAGGGCACCCACCGGAATCAGCAGGAATTTGTTGGCACTGGCGGCAATTCCGGCCCCGATGAGCCGTCCCGCTGGCAGGAAGCCCACATTTGCCCCTGTCAGGAAGAGCACCAGGCCGAGGTAGGTGTAGACGCAGCCCACCAGCACCCGCATCATCTGGTGCTTGCTAAAGCTTCGGGTAATCAGCTGGAAGAGTCCCAGACAGCCAAATATGGGAGAGAGGGCCAGCAGCACCTCCTTGGCATAGTGGGGAAAGGCGTGGGCAAAGATGTGGAAGGCATCCTTGGTATTTGCCGCAATGTGGAGCTGGGTTTCCGAGGCGGTTGGCTCCGGCTGGAAGGTGATGCTGAGAATCAGCACAGAGAGGATGGGGCCCACGCTGCACAGGGCCACCAGGCCGAAGCTGTTTTCATGGGCATTCCGTGCGGTGCTCATCATGGCCATACCAGTACCGAGGGCCATGATGAAGGGAACCGTGATGGGGCCGGTGGTAACTCCTCCTGAGTCGAAGGCGGCAGGGATAAAGTCAGCTGGGGCAAAGAAGGCCAGTACGATGACCCCTATATAGAAAAAAATAAGGAGCCGGGACAGGGGGATTCCAAGCTTTGTCCGTATCATGGAAATCACCAGGAAGATTCCCACGCCCACACCCACCGACACAATCAGGGTCATGTTCGGCACGGAGGGAACCTGCTCTGCCAGCACCACCAAGTCAGGCTCGGCGATAGTAATCATTACGCCCAGCACAAAGCAGAGGAATATGGGAATGATGATGTGCTTTGCCCTTCCGATTTGCGCTCCGATTCCGTCTCCCAGGGGTTGCATGGAAATCTCCGAGCCGATGGTAAAGAGGCTCATACCGAAAATGAGTGTGAACGTCCCGAAGAGGAACAGCACCAGCACCCCAGATTCCAGCGGTACGACGGAAATGCTCAGCACCAGCACGATGGCAAAAATTGGCAGCACCGAGCTAATGGCTTCGTTCAGAGCTTTTTGGATAAAATTCAATGGCGGATTCCTTCAAAAAATGTCCGATATCTGTATGCAGGCAGATACCGCCACAATTATATAGGATTGCTCCCTATTAGACAAGGAACCCTCGGTTTTGCTCGCAGGATGGCTGGAGCGAAACTCCTGCACGGTGTCTCAAACGTATGGAAATGCTCCCTTCCGATGCACTATTCGCTTGTATATTCAGAACAACTGGAGCCCCCAGACTATTGACGGCGAGGGGAGCTCTGAAACAGCAGAGAAAATGGAGGCGGCAAAGAATGCCTTGGATTTCTTGCACCACTATCGGATAGAACAGCTTGCAAAAGAGGCATCTCCCGACACTGCCGTTCAGACACTCAACACTTTGTATTTGAAAAAACACATCTCGAAGCCAGAGTTTGTCTGCTCCGTTTCGTCTGATGAAGATGGAAACCAAGTCTGGCGGTGCGAGTGCTTTATCACAGAATACGAAGATTCCGAGGGATATAACCAGGCGGGAATTGGCGAGGAATATACAAAAGCAAAGGCTAAGCAAGCGGCAGCCTACGACATGATTTGCTTTATGCTTGGCAAAGAAAACGATACATAAGCCACGCCATGATTTTTCCTTGCTACAGGACTAAAAAGCCCGCTATCTCATCCAGCGGGCTGGTTTACCATGCAGGAAAAATGACGGAAGAAAAATAGCAGCAGTTTTGCCAGCTTTACAGCCATTTGC
>CALEFI010000128.1 GCA_937876905.1 uncultured Treponema sp. | reverse complement strand
TATGACTTTGTTTATATCTGACAATTTGTGGTATTGGTTCTCTTGACTCAGCAACCCATTGCAGATCTCTTTCCAAGGTAACCATGCACACTCTCGAGTAGGGGGGACTAAGTACAAACTCTGGCCACTTGCATTTAGGTTCTAAAAAAAAGCTATTTCTATCAGAGTTTAAAACAAGCTTCTTCTTAACAATATACTGTTCATGCTTAATATAGAGGCTTACTGGTTCTTCCAGGAGGTGGCTGTAGAACTCGTTGAACTCGTTGGAGGGGATTCCCTGTACTTCAATTATTTTATCCTGTGTATCATCGATGTAGCGCAAATAAAAACCCCTTTTGTGTATGCCGAGTCTGTCGAGTCTGTCGTAGATGTCGTTGTATGTGAGAGTTTCACACTCGTGTACTTGGACAAACCTCTCCAGCGCATCCAGTACATTGCTTTTACCGGAGTTGTTCGCCCCCACCAGCACAAGAAGCTCTCCCATCCTTCCATGCTCCGTGGAATTGTTCAGGACAAGCTGGCTGGCACAGGGCTTGCCGTCTTTGAACCCAATGTTCCTGAATGCCGTGATTTCAAACACCCGTTTCATTTGTTTCCTCCGTATTTCTGGTCATTATTTCGTGTATGTCGTCGTAGGGTTTGAGAAGTGCGATTTGCCGCTCCGTCAGCCTCCGCTGATGAAGCAGGGGCGTGACGGCAAGGAGATAGTCGATTGCATCGTCATAGTCGCTGGTCCTTGCGGCAAGCTCCATGAATCGGGCTTTGTTGGAGGCGCTGTTTTCCGCAAGAAACCTGCAAAGTTCCGGGAAAATGCCCTCCGCTGCGGAATTCCGGGCGGCAGGCGCCTGTTCCACCAGCGACTCTGACAGGCTGGAAAGGATAAATCTTATGACACTTTTTTTTCCAGCCAGCGGGGACCGCTCTATATACTCAAACAGCCTTCTCACTCTCGGACTGACTGAATCCAAATCTCCAGAGTCGAATGCCGCAATATATTTGTCCAATGTCGGGCGGGACACCTGAATATATTTTGCAAGCTCGCTTTTCTTGAATTCCATTTCTCTCAGCCGTTCTGCTATCATAATTTCAATTTACAATATTTTACATATTTTTGCAAGTATTTACTTTTATTTTTACATAATTTTACAAAAAAGCTGCTGGTGGAGGGGCTGGAGTGAGGAGTGGCATTGAAAATCTACAGTCCGGTGGGAAAATTCGGCTCCTGACGGAGGGACTGGATTTCCCCATGGAGGCGAAGATAGAGGCTTTCGATTTTTGAATTCAGCAGGTTGTGAATCATGCTCTGGAGGATGGCAAGATGGCGGCTGCCCATGTCCCCGCCAAAGAGCATTCCCGGAGTTACGTCCAGCTCCTTGCAGACTCTGGAGATGAGGGAGGCGGAGGCAAATTGGGCTCCCGTTTCTATGACGGAAAGATGCTTTTGGGTGATTTCAAGTTTTTCGGAGAGCTGGCTCTGGGTGAGCCCCGCCATTTTGCGGAATTTGCGAATATTTTGCCCTAAAAGGAGGGGGATGTCCACCAGTTCTTCTTCGTTCATGTATTAAATTATGATGGACTTTGCCCCGATAAAGAACAATTCTGTAAGTAATATTTGTCCCCTTTTAGATTGTATAATTTTTGACTTTTCCTCCAAACAGCTGTATGCTAGTACTTATCTAGTAATAAATATACTTTCATGGAGGCGGTTAGATGAAAAGAATTTTTGCTTGCGCGCTGCTTTTTTCCTGTGCCCTGCTCCTCTGGGCAGACCTGCGGTACGTGGAAATCGGTTCAATCGGAAACGCTCCCTCAGTGCGGGTGGAAAATATTGGGGACCTGCAATTTCTGATAAAGCATCATGGAATCGAGGTTGGCTATCTTTTGAAGGGGCAGGAAAATCCATCTGATGCCCGGCTCGTCGTCATAGGTGATGGAACCTATTTTTTCTTCGACATGAACGGCCACCTCAGCATAGAAGGCTATCTTGCAGGAGAAAGGGGCGGATTCAGGAACGGCCTTGACTTTCAGGAGGCGGTGGAGCTGGGCTTGACCCAAGCCGCCAAGCCAGACTCGGCGTGCTACTATTTCTACAAGCGGAATAAGTTCAAGTCCGTGGAGGACTGCACGGATGCCTTCAAGAAGGGATTTGCCTTTCGGGAGACACAGTGGACTGCCCGTAATGGCCGGGAGGAGGTAAAGGTGGAAGGCACGGAGTCTTCCGCTTACTATCGGGCGGTGGCGGCCCAGCTTGCAGACTACAAGGAGTACCAGGAATTCATGCCGGGCTTGGAGCGGGGCTTCAAGACAAAGGCGGACATTCAGGATGCCAAGAAGAAGGGATTCGGCGAGGTAAGGGGACACGAATATTACACCGCCATGGAGCGTGGCTTCTCGAAATACAAGGACTACAAGGCGGCTACCGACCTGGGGTTGGAAAGCCAAGCCTCCTACGACACCTATTGCAAGATTGTGGCGGAGGTGGAGTCCATCATGAAGCGGGAAAAGCTGGAAAGGCGGGAGGCCATCATCTACTTTTACCTGTGCCAGATTCCCAAGGGACAGCAGTCCTTTGAGGTGCTGACAAAGACCCTTGAGAAAATGCAGAGGGAGCAGGACGCCACCCTAACCAAGGCCCTGGACCTGTACTACAGCGACATCCCCAGCTTGGAGGAGTGGAACAAGAGCCGCAGCCGCAGCTACAGCACCAGTCAGTATCGCTACCAAACTGTGAGCTCTCTCCTTTCCAGCTCCAGCCTCGCCAGCTTCTTCAAGACTGTGGACACCAGCGGAATCGGCAGGTACGATAAGGCAAGCGGGATTTTCACACGGAACGGCAGCAGCTTCATCCAGCTGGCGACACAGGCGAGACAGCCATCCCCACCGAATCAGGTTCCGGCGAGTGGCGGGCAGACCGAAGGGCTTCCCCTGATTCCTGAGTGCGGCATTGTGGACTGGATTGGCGGCAACACCTCCCGGCAGGCGGTAATTCCCGTGTCCCAAGAGTATGTGGGGAGGCGGGAGGTTTTGGACTGGTACACCTCCTTGGGGCAGATTGCCACTCGCACAAATGATGCAATTCCTGCCAGCGTGATTGTGGAGGTTGTACTGGGCTACAAGCAGGCTGACAAGGCTGTATCAACTGAGATTACCCAACGCCAGACTGAAATCAAGGATTATTTACGGCGGTATTTTACTGCGTTGACTGTAGAGGATTTGCGTCCCCGAAATGAAGAGGAACGCCGCAGTGAGATTCGCAATGCCATCAATGACCACATCCTGAGTTCCTCAGAGATTCGTGACGTGCGCTTTTTGAGCTTGCAGGTAATTGAGCAGTAATAGGGGGAAACACCCTCCACAGTTATTTTTGCAAATTTTTACAGAGCAAAATAATAACTTTGTCGGGACTATCTTATCCCGTGAAAGATGGATACAATGCATCCAAATCAATCTTTGGAGGAATGGATGAATTGTCCTACGTATAACATCGCCTTGGTGGACATCTTTTTGCAGGTTATGGGCGAGGGGTTTCCAGGAAAGGTGTTGTGTTTTGATGGATGTCATAGGACTTGGATGGCGCAGGGTGCGTTTTTTGGTCGCAAGGATATGAAAGGGATTAGACTGAACAACTTCAAGCAGAAAGTCAGTAAGATGAAGAAAGGGAATGTAAAGCAAGCCCGTGAGATTACCATGCTTATATTGGATGGCTTAGAGCGCTTTGTGAACGGTAAAGTGGTTGATTCGCTGGCAGTGTATAGTCATAAAGAGGGATCTGATAAATATACAAACCTCTACTATACATTACGGCTTCCGTATAATCACTCTGAGAATTTCTTTTACGAAGTGGACGAGGCTGTGCTTGCTTATCTAATTGCCCGGTGGCTTGTGGAAAATTGCGAGAAGGAACCTGTTTTTGATGCAATGTCATGGACACTTCCCTTGTTGAGGCTTAAGGGAGGTTGCCAGTTAGAGTTGACAGAAGAAGAAGAAGAAAATGAAGAAAAGAAGGAACACATTAGTTGGATGAAGATGGCTTTCCAGCCTGAGTATTATTCCGCTCTGTGGGATGTGGTGGAGCATGGAACAGGAAACAAGACCTTCTACAAGTGGCCCATAGATGAACTGTACAAGGACAAGGGATGTGATAAGGAAAAAATTGATGAAATTACAAAATACGTGTTTGGGGAAAATTGCGAAGACACCTTCAAGAAGTTAAAGTACGAATCGGAAGCGAGGCGGTGGACTACCTTTGACAAGTTTTTTCAGAACGAGTTGAAAGATGAAAAATTGAACGGAATGCTTCAAGATGGCAATCTTCTGGAAAAATACCAGGTTTTCCAAAGCAGGATGATAAACGCCTTTGTGCTGGAAAATCTGCGAGCTATCCTTCCTAGAGAAATTGGAGACGACCTTGCAGAAAAAGTCTTTAAGTCACTGTTCCGTCATGTAAAAGGTGAGCCAGTTGACTTGAAGGCAGAATTCCTTGTTCCGGACCATGACAGAAAGACAAAGGAGTATAAGGAGGCTGTGGAGAATCTCATTTATGAATCTAACTATGAAGAACTGAAAAGGAAATTGGAGAATCTTGACAAAGATTGTCCCGCCACAGTCTTTTTCAAGGATTTTGTAAAAATTATAAATGGCCATGCCCATTTTTATTTTAGACTTTCATCAGACGATGTGGAGTCTATGAAAGATGAAGCCAGAAAAAACATCCGGTATCTCGGTGATTTTCACAGATATAATTTCAACTCATGGGAGAACTTACATGAAGAATTTTTCTAAGAGGTTTTGCATGGGGCGGCTGGTGCTGCTCCCCTTGGCACTTGCCATGATTTTGTCCAGCTGCCAGTCGGTGCAGGAAAAGCTGGCGGGTTTGTTTGATGGTTCCGGTTCATCCTCTCAGGGGACTCCGTTGGGAAAGGAGTATGACGGACAAGGTGGGACGGCTATCACCCTGCAGCCGCTGCCTGTGCCCCAGTCCTACGAAAAAGCCTATGCCTACCGTACCGACGTTGCGGACAAGGCTATGTCAGCCTTTATCAAGCGGCGGGAGGTGGACTCTCTGCGAGGCACAAACCCCAGCGGCTGGCTGCGTACCATGGTGGAGGAAATCAATCGGGTGGCAAAAAATGACTTTGAGAAGGCAAGGCTGGCCCACGATGTGGTGGCGGTGCTGATTTCCTACGATGCCGCCAGCTATTGGTCAGGAAGTCTGCCGCCACAGGATTTTGCCAGCGTCATCAAGTCCTGCAAGGCCGTGTGCGAGGGCTACGCCGCCGTCTACCAGCGTCTGTGCGACAGCCTCAAGCTTCCCTGCAAGACCATCCATGGCTATGCCCGTGGTGTGGGAACAAGCCTTGCCAACGAAACCAAGGTCACTGAATCCAACCATGCCTGGAATCGGGTTCAGCTGGAGGGCGACTGGTACTTGGTGGACTGCACCTGGGATGCGGGGCACATGGAGGGCAAGACCGCCAGGCAAAGCTACAGCACCGACTGGCTCTTCCTGCGGCCTGAGCACTTTATCTACAGCCACCTGCCCCAACGGCAGCAAGACCAGCTTCTGGCAACACCCCTTTCCCCACAGGACTTTGCCAAGCTGCCTGACCTGCGTCCCAAGTTCTTCCAGGTGGCCAAGGATTTTGCACCCCTGCCCGCCAAGACAAACCAGACGGACGGAGTTCTGGCCATGGAATTCAAGGAGACGGACGGCTTCCAGCTGGACTTTACCCTGCGGAGCCTGGACTCTGGCCGCCCCGCCAGCAACTCCCTCATGGTACGGCGGCAGCCAGGCGGTCTGACCAAGGTGGAATTCAGCTTTCCGTCGGCGGGACTTTACGTGGTGGATGTGTTCTGGCGCAAGGCTGGCGGACGGCAGGGAACCAGCTGCGGCCAGTTTTTGGTGGAGTCAAGCCAAGCGGGTGGTGTGCAGTATCCCGCCCTGTTCCCGGTGGACGGCGTGGAGGTGCAGTCCCCTCTGACCATGCCCTTGTCTGCCGGAACCACCGTCCAGTTCAAGGTGACTGCTCCCCAGAAAAAATTTGTGGCGGTCATCTACGGCAGCACCTACATCCAGCTTGAGAGCGACGGCAGGGGCAACTTTTCCGGCCAGGTTTCCGTCCCCCGCACCGCAAGGGACATTTCCATCGGAGTGGCAAATTCCCAGCGGGGAAGCTATCAGATTGTTGCAAAGTATTCGATACGGTGATAGGGTATAGATACAGTAAATTCAATTTCCTGTACAACAATTTCTTTTGGAAAAGGTTGCTGTAGGCTGAGGATGAGACATGACTATAGTTTTTGAGATGGGAAGACTTCGACTGCAGAAGCAATTTTTGCAACATACAGAAAGCTGGATACGGCGGCTGTATGGGATTGTACCGGATGAAATTCCACTCTGTGCTTTGTGGCTGGGAAGGCGGAGTCGGAAAGGATTTGTGGTTACGAACAAGGCATTGCACTGGAACATAGGTTCTAGAATGACTGCAACCTGTGGTTGTCTAGAAAAATCTGTGGACGGTGAAGCGGTTGTATTCTCAGTGGAAACCATTTTACCAGAGGCAGTAGCCCTTTCTCCTGAAAATGTGGGGAACGATAGACTGACAAAAATTACAATACAAGGGGAAAAATCGGAACAGTCCTTTTATTTCAAGAAGCTTGAGGAAAAGCACGCTGAAATCATGTTGGATATTCTGAAGTTCGGCCTAAACCAAGGCACTGTACCCCAGATTGACTTGAGTGAATTTATAGTAGAGGTTCAACCATCTGAAATTCAGAATCTTCTGGATTGTTTTTTATGGACTTGTAGCAATCTCAAGCAAAAGGCCAAGAAATTCTTCTCATCATTGCAGGGAAAATTTCAGAGTTCGTGTACGATTGATGCTTCTGTGGGAAATGAGTCGGCAAGGGCCGAAGGAAGTCAATCGGAGGAAAGCGAAGCTTCGTCTGATGGGGCTGCAAGTGGCGGGTTGGAGACAAGGGCAGGCACTTCTGAGCTGAGTTCAAAGCAGCGGCTCCATTCAGCTCGAATTTTTTTTGCACACCTGTTTGATTTTATAGCCAGTTTCATCTTCATCTTGGCAATAATTATAGCGGTAAAGCCTGAGTTGCTGACAGAGACTTATACTCCCCGATTTGTGGGGAAAGTCACGGAATTTGTAGGTGGCGGTCTGCTTCAGTTTACCATCAAAACCATGGTGGTGCCTGAAGATGGGTTGATGCTGGCCCGCAACTTCTTTGTGACAACGAGCCTTATCGTTTTCCTGCTGATGAAAATCCTTGCAGTGGTTCTCTCTCAAGGAACAAAGCGTTTTGTGGCTCTGATTATGTTGGTCATGACCTTGTTATCCTGCTGGCTCATAAGTGATAAATTCCTCCTGTTCATAACCTTCTGCCTCTTGCTGAACATTGGTTTTCAGATACTCTGCAACTTCCAGGCAAAAACAATCAGGAACAAACTGATATGGTTGCTTGTACTGACGTTGGTGTGCTATGTTACAATCCATATCTTGCAGCTAAAAGAGGTGCAAGATATTTTATCCTGTATCGGAATGGAGTTGAAGAGGATTTGGTGTCTTCTGGGTAGTCTTTTCCATCAGCTTTCCTTCCCGGTGTTGTTGTGGTGAGGATTGACAGTTTTAGGCTGCCTTATGACTTTGTTCCTGTGTCCAGCAACAAATGCCTGGCACAACAGCATAAAAAATGCCCCCGTACCAAGGTAGGCGATACGGGGGCGGGGAAAGCCACCAGGAGGAGGTGGCTGGCATGAGTTTTGTTGGGGAAAGTCTGGTGTTGTCAACTAGCTGGCAACACCGAAGACATCCCGAAGGCATTGGTTGAGCGGAGGCTCATTCCAACACCTGCCATCATCACAGTGTATGACGGTTAAAAAATTCTGTGGTGAAAACAAACCGCTCGGGAATACCCGTGTCCTTGCCTCTGACACCAGTCACCTCAAAGGTGTAGGTACCCAGCTCCGGTCGCCACGTGTTTGACTTGTTGAAGATGATGGTGCCGCCACCAGCGTGCTCTTCCACCCATTG
>CALEFI010000127.1 GCA_937876905.1 uncultured Treponema sp. | reverse complement strand
TTTTTCAAAATGTTCTCTCCCCTGATGTAAATCAGGCATGATGTAGATGGAGTTGGAGGACATAAAAAAAGAGCTGTCCTCAGACAGCCCCCTTCCCTTCAGTTGGCATCAAAACCTTCCCTCAAACAATCGTGGTCAGCCTCCAAAATACGGCAGACACCGGAATCCAAAGTCAGTAAACCTACACCTTCTTTGTTACATAGCCGCTTCTCAGGCAACGGGTACACATCTTGATTGTCATGGTGGTTCCGCCAATCTCGGTCTTTACCTTCACAAGATTCGGCCGCCAAACACGGCGTGTATGGTTATATGCCTTGCTCACATTGTTACCAGTCTGCGGTCCCTTGCCACAAATCTCACATCTTCTGGACATACTAAAACCTGCCTATAAAATATTTGAGCCATTATACTAACAAAAAACGGTGATAATGTCAAATCATTATCACCGTTTTATCCTCATCTGCTTGCGTTATTTGGTATCAAACACCAGCAGGGTATTTCCATCCTTGCCGATGAGCTGGAGGGTATCTCCAGACCAGACATAATGGGTGGCCTTACCAAGCAAATCCAGATACTCCTGCTCAGGGATGGCGGCCTCCCTGGTAGAGGCAGGCCCCTCCGTAATGCCAACCTGGGCAAAGGAAATTTCCCTTGACTCATAGTTCACGTCATACACACCCACCACATAGTTGGTTCCTGAGAAGCCGCTGATGTCCAGCTTCGTTCCGAAGGCCAATTCAGGAACCGCCTTGGACTGGTCCACGGAGCGCACGCCGGTACCGTTGAAGTAACCGGTCAGCAACCAATGGGTACCATCAAACTTCAGCCGCTCAAACAACAATGCGGTCTCTCCGCTGGTCTTGGCTATTGCCATTCCATGCCTGTCGGGAGCGATGCTGAACCGGTCCGCATCAGTCAGGGTCTCAAGGTACAGCCGCTCGAAATCCTCCAAGGCAGGGGGGCCGGCCATCTGTGTGATGGCAAAGGGGCCGCCTTCATAAACCGGCTCGTCGATGACCACCGGGCCACTGTAGTTGTTCACGCCGGAAAAGCCGTAGACATCGTAATCATGGGACCCTCCATCAGGGAGATCGGCCGAAAGGGTGATGGTTACATCCTGGGGAATCGCCTGCTCCGAGCCACTGCTCAGGATGGAGGTAAGCTTCCAATCTCCAGCCAAACCGACCTCATCCTGAGCTGCCTGTGATGAAGCGCATCCTGCCAGCAGCATGCCCGCCACAGCAATGGCCATCAAGCTAAAAACACAACCTCTCAATCTACTCATATTAAACTCCTGTAAAACCAACAATGATTTCTATCCAACAGTATAGAAGATAAAAACAAGTCTTTCAACTGTCTAGTTGCCATATCAGATATTTTTGTGATATTATGGCGCAAGTTTTTTAAGAGGTTGTGCTATGGATTCACATGAAATCACCATGGAAAAGATTGTAAGCCTGTGCAAGCGCCGGGGCTTTGTCTTCCAGTCGTCAGAAATTTACGGTGGCCAGGCAGGAGCCTGGGATTACGGTCCAATCGGAATTGAGCTGAAGAAGAACATACAGAATGCCTGGTGGAAGGAGATGACCCAGCTCCACGACAACATCGTCGGCTTGGATGCAGCAATTTTGATGCACCCCAGGGTGTGGGAGGCTTCCGGCCACGTAGCCAACTTCTCCGACCCCTTGGTGGACTGCAAGCAGTGCAAGATGCGCTACCGTGCCGACACCATGGACCAGGAGGCCCTGGCCGCAAAGAAGTGTCCCAGCTGCGGCGGCGAGCTCACCGAGCCACGGGCCTTCAACCTCATGTTCAAGACCCACATCGGTCCTGCCGAAGACACCGCCAGCATCGTGTACCTGCGCCCGGAGACCGCCCAGGGCATCTACGTAAACTACAAGAACATCATCCAGTCCAACCGGATGAAGGTTCCCTTCGGCATCGCCCAGGTGGGAAAGGCCTTCCGCAACGAGATTGTCACCAAGAATTTTATCTTCCGCACCTGTGAGTTCGAGCAGATGGAGATGCAGTTCTTTGTGAAGCCCGGCGAGGACGACAAGTGGTTCCAGTACTGGCGTGAGCAGCGGTGGAGCTTCTACCAGAAATACGGCGTGCGCATGGAAAAGCTGCGGTGGTACCACCACGACAAGCTGGCCCACTACGCCAAGGATGCCTACGACATCGAGTACGAATTCCCCATGGGCTTCCAGGAGCTGGAGGGTATCCACAACCGCACCGACTTTGACCTGAGCCAGCACACTGAATATGCCGGCAAGGATTTGCAGTACATCGACCAGGACAACGGAGCCGAGCGCTACATCCCCTACATCATCGAAACCTCCGCAGGACTTACCCGCAACGTGCTGATGTTCCTCTGCGATGCCTACGAGGAGCAGAACGTGGCCAAAGATGGCGAGCCTGAGGATTACCGTGTGGTACTGCACTTCCATCCCAAGATTGCCCCCATCACCGTAGCCGTGCTGCCTTTGATGAAGAAGGACGGCCTGTCGGAGCTGGCAAAGGAAATCCAAGGCGAGCTGAAGGAGGACTTTGTCACCGACTACGACCAGTCCGGCACCATCGGCAAGCGCTACCGCCGTCAGGACGAGGTGGGCACACCCTTCTGCATCACCGTGGACCACGACACCAAGGAGGACGGCACCGTCACCATCCGCTTCCGCGACTCCATGGAACAAGTTCGTGTCCACCGCAGCGAGCTGGTGCAGCGCATCCGCCAGGAAATCAAGGCTTATCAGCCTCCCGCACGGAAGCCTCGTCCCTAGGTTCCCATGGAATACGTTGTACTAGGACGAACCAACCTGCTGGTAAGCCGCATCGCCCTTGGGACATACGGCTTGCAGCATGTTGAGTCCGACGAGGCGGCGGCCAGCCTAGTAAGCATGGCCTATCAGGGCGGCATCAACTTCTTTGACACCTCCCGGCACAGGCCGCTGAGCGAAATTCGCCTAGGAAAGGCTGTCCAGTCGATCCAGCGGCAACACATCATCCTGGCCTCCAAGTCCATGGCGACCGACGGTGAGCTTCTCAAGGCCGACATAGAAGCCAGTATCGAGGCCATGGACTGTGGCTACATCGACTTATTCCAGATAGAAAACAACGACTTTGTACCATTGAAGGACGGTCAGGACGGACTCTACAAGATGCTGGAAAGCTTTAGGGAAGCGGGTAGGATTCACCACATTGGATTTGTCACCGAATCCCCGGAGCTGGCCCTGGCAGCGGTAGAGTCAAACCTGTACGAGACATTGCAGCTGCCGCTAAATGTCCTGTCTCCCGACCTGAACATCCAGGTCTCCCAGCTGTGCGACCAAAGGGACATCGGCTTTATCGCCATGCAGCCCCTCTGCGGCGGAGTGCTCCGAAACATTCCGCTGGCATACGGCTTTCTGCGCCAGTACGAAAATGTAATCCCCCTGTGGGGGACACGGTTACCGGAGGAGCTGCAGCAGATTTTGTACTTCGAAGGACATCCGCCGGTCATCGACGAAAAATTCAAGGCGGAGGCAGAGATGGAGCGCCTGCGATTCTCCTGACCCCTAGACACTTTGGACAGACTTCACAATATCCGCCGTCTCCTTCTTGTTCAGACCACGGACAATTCGCAGCCCCTTTTCGTCGGTTTTGACGGAAATCGGGTTTCCATTTGCGTCCCGCTCTGCTATCAACTGGACTATGGGATACTTGGGATTCTCTGGATTCACATCCACCACCCGGCCCACCTTGCCATCGGACAGGAACACGTATGAGCCGACGGGAAAGAGGGAGAGGCTATATAGCAGGGCCTTGATGACAAGCTCGTCATACTGCTTCGTTTGGTTCTGCAGCAGCTCCACCATGGCCTCGAAGGAGCTTACGGGAGCCTTGTAGATACGGGGGGCGGTGCGGGCCTCGAAGGAGCACACCACCGAGATTATCTTTGCATAGAGGGAGATTTTATCCCCATGGATGCGGCGGGGATAGCCGCTTCCATCCTCCTTCTCGTGGTGCTCCAGCGCCGCGAGGCACACGCTCTGGGGAGCATTAAGATCCTTGAGGATTGTGTAGGAGATGACAGGATGGGTATTCAGCAGGTTCTTTTCCGCTGGGGACAAATTCCTCCTAGTCAGATAGAACTGGCTGGGGATGCGAATCATCCCGATTTCATGGAGGATACAGGCAACCCCCAGCTCCGTCATCTTTATCATGGACATGTGGAGCTGCAGGCCCACAGTGATGGCAAGGACAGTGGAACGCAGGGAATGCCCTATCAGAAAATTCTTGGGATTCTTGTCGTGATTGGGATGGACCTGCAGGACGTACCGACGGTTTGCCTTCACAAAGAAGCACAGCTCCTTGACCTTGTAGGACAGCGAGTCAAGGTCAATCTTCTTGTGGGTGGCATAGTAGGTGAACACATCGAAGACAAAGTCCAAGTATCCGTCATAGACACGCTGGACAGCGTCGAGACGCTCCTGCTCGCTGGCGAGGCTTGAAAAGTCAAACCTGCTCTCCATATCCTCGAAACCAACCGCACCCGCCGCTCCCTGGAGGCTGCCCGGCCCCCCGGTTCCCTCCCGTGCAGCTCCGCCTCCAGCCGACTGCCCCCTGCTGAGCCCTGCACCAGGCTGACTCGCTATGCCCCCGATGGACTGGGCTCCCGTAGACAGCCCTCCCTCCGAATGCACCTCCGTAAACTGCCAGTCCTTCAGCGCCTGAATCAGTTCCCCGGACATCCTGGCACCACGATTAAGGAGAAGAAATGTCTTGTCCAGCACAAGATCATCAGTGAATCGGGTATCTTTCTTGAGCTCTGCAACCTTGAATGTATTCATCCCTACTCCTTTTCAAAACATGACCTATCACAAATTATCGGACAGAATGCATGATTTCCGTACATCATTGAGGCGAGTCCCTCCTCCACAAGTCTGGACGGGCATCCCGGCACAAAAAAAACTGGTCCGCAGCCTTGGCCACGGACCAGCAATTCAAGACATATACAGTAGACAAACACTTACGGCGTCTGGATGTCGAAACCGCCGTACAGTCCCTCCCACCGTACAATATAAATATCGGAGGTGAGTTTCTGAACTTTAGAAAAACTTGCAAGTCTATGAGAAAACTTGTTATACTGGGCTAGATGAATATTATAGAAGAAAAGGCTGCCCTCAGAAGGAGGATGAGGGATCTCATGGCCTCCTGTGAACAGAATCAAAGCCCCAGCCTCCTGGAGGAGCGCTCGGCCACCCGAGTGCTGCTGCATTCCCACATCTATGCGGAGGCGACGGTCATCCTGGCCTATGCCGCAACAGGACAGGAACTCTCCCTAGACGGGCTCATAGCGCAGGCAATCCGGGATGGAAAGACGGTGGCCCTGCCACGGTGCACTCCCGCCGACTGCGCCATGTCCTTCCATCGGCTTTCCCCCCATACATCCTACAGCCGGCAAGTCTCTGCCGGAGCCTACGGAATACGGGAACCAGCTCCAAGCCTGCCTCCGATTGCAGGGCTCACGAACACCACCCTCGTCCTCATGCCGGGACTTGCCTTCACAAGGGAGGGACGCCGGCTAGGCAGGGGCAGGGGATTCTACGACAGATTCCTGGCGGAGTGGCATCTCCATGACCGGTGCTCAGGGCTCAAGGGTCCCATACTGATGGGGGTCTGCCACTCCTGCCAGCTGGTGGACTGGATTCCCACGGAGGACACCGACATTACGGTTGACCATATCCTCAGTCCGGAAGGAATCATTTCCTGCTCCAGCCTCCAACCAGAGGCCAGTGCCTTTTGAGCTGAAAATCATGCCGACGAAGGTTCCTCTCCCAAAGCGGCGGACAAGTCTCCTGCCGCACAAATCACCATATTCTGATGATATTTTTGCCTGCAATCCCATTGACACAAAAAGGAAAAACATATATCATCATGCATACGTTCAGCAATGAATGTTGCTCCCTTAGCTCAGTTGGTAGAGCAACGGACTGTTAATCCGTTTGTCGCTGGTTCAAGCCCAGCAGGGGGCGCTTGGCAACCTGGAAGGGTTGCCTTTTTTTTGTCCTGAGAGGAAGCGTCTCTTCATTGGTTCTAGTCCTGAACCAATTTCCTTCAGATTGTGCAAAAATACCGGCAGTGATATACTCCATGATTATGAAAGATGCTGAATTCAAGATTTCTGACCTGATGGAGCTGTTCCTCGTCTTCTTCAAAATTGGGGCTGTCACCTTTGGTGGAGGCTACGCCATGCTTCCCATGCTGGAGCGTGAGCTGGCGGAAAAACGGAGCTGGACCACCAAGGAAACCATGCTGGACTACTATGCCATCGGGCAATCTACGCCGGGCATCATCGCCGTAAACGTGGCCACCTTCATCGGATTCAACAAGGCCGGTGTCATCGGTGCCCTAGTGTCCACTGCCGGCATCGTCACCCCCTCCATCATCATCATCACCATCATCGCCCGCTTTATTGGCAATTTTTCCCAAATCCAGTGGGTGCAGAAGTCCCTAGCAGGAATCAACGTGGCGGTGGCAGCATTGCTCACCAAGTCCGTGTGGGATTTCAGCAGAAAGGCGGTGAAAAATCTTTGGGGACTGCTGCTGCTGCTGGCAGCCTTTGTGTCCATGTACTTCTTTGGTGTAGGTTCGGTCCTGGTGATTGTGGTAAGTGCCCTCCTTGGTGTCGCCGCCTCCTTCGTCTCTGCCCGCAAAACCGCACAGTCCATCCCAGTACCGAAATCAGATTCCCAGGCAAAGGATTCCCAGGAGGTGCAACAATGAGCCTGCTCCAGCTGATGCTTACCTTTTTCTACGTGGGCCTGTTTACCGTCGGTGGCGGACTGGTGGCCATCACCATCATGTACGGTCCCATTGTGGAGGGGGGACTCATCTCCTCCGAACAGTTCTATAACATGGTAGCCATCTCGGAATCCACACCTGGACCCATCGGCATAAACATGGCCACATACATCGGCTACGAGCTCCATGGCCTTCTAGGGGGCATAGCCACCACCGTGGCGACGGTACTCCCCTCCCTCATCGTCATCATGGTTATCGCACAGTTCTTCACCAGCTTCCAGGAAAAACCCTTGGTGCGGGCCGCATTCTCAGGACTGAGACCGGCCACCAGCGGCATGGTGCTAGTGGCCATGGTGCAGGTCTTTGTCATCGCCATCCTAAACATCCCGGCCTTCCAGGAGACGGGACAATTGCTCCAGCTGGTACAGCTACCTTCAGCCGTCTTCTATCTGGTGGCCTGCATCATCCTATTTAAAACAAAGATAAACCCCATCGCCGTGGTGGCAGCCGGGGCCGTATTCGGGGTGCTGGCATTGTGACTGGTGGGACGGACTCCCCTATCTTTTCAGTAGCTCCGAGGCGGAGACTACCATTCCTGCAAGCCCCTGCAAATCGGAGGGGATGATGAGCTTGGTGGACTGGCCGTCGGCAACCTTCTCCAGGGCCTCCAAGCTCCTGAGCCGGATAAGGCCCTCGTCCGGCTGAACGGCCTTTATCCGCTCCAAGCCCTCCGCCGTGGCAGTCTGGAGGGCAAGTATTGCCTCGGCCTCACCCTCAGCCTTGCGGATTGCCGCCTCCTTCTCCGCCTCAGCCTCAAGGATCATGGCAGCCTTCTTTCCCTCGGCCACAAGGATTGCCGACTGCTTCTGGCCCTCGGCAATCAGGATGGACTCACGGCGCTCCCGCTCCGCCCGCATCTGCTTTTCCATGGCTTCCTGGATGGTGGACGGTGGGATGATGTTCTTCACCTCCACCCGGTTCACCTTGATGCCCCAGGGATCGGTGGCCTCGTCCAGGATACTCCTCATGCGTGTGTTGATGACATCCCGGCTGGTAAGGGTGCCATCCAGCTCCAGTTCTCCGATGATGTTCCGCAGGGTTGTGGCGGAAAGGTTTTCGATGGCGTTCATGGGGTTCTCCACCCCATAGGTGTAGAGCTGGGGATCGGTAATCTGGAAATAAATCACCGTGTCAATCATCATGGTCACATTGTCCTTGGTGATAACCGGCTGGGGCTGGAAGTCTAGCACCCGTTCCTTCAGCGATACATTGTTGGCGACACGATCAATCAGTGGAACCTTCACGTGGAGCCCCACACCCCAGGTGGTCAGGTAGCCTCCCAGCCGCTCGATGATAAAGGCCCTCGACTGGGGCACGATGCGGACATTCATGATGATAACCGCAAGCACGAACACAACCAGGGCAATGACAATATACAAAAACATAGGGGCCTCCTCTTAGCAAACCTCGTTGATTTTCCTGACATAGAGGGTTACACCCTCAATCCGCTCTATGACGCAGACAGAATCCCTTGCGATGGAGGATCCCTCCGACGGCAGGGCGGACCACTCCATCCCGTTCACCCGCACCAGCCCCCTGCCAAGCTCCGAGATGTCCTTGATGACCAGGGCCTTCGCCCCGAGGAGGGCATCCGTGTTGGTTTTCGCCCGTCCTACCCGCAGCTTCCTGATTGCGACGGGTCTGGTGAACACCAGCAACACCGATGAAATCACCAGAAAAAGCAGCACCTGCCAGACCAGGGGGATGGGCAGGGGCGAGAGAAAGACCATCAGCAGCGAGCCCAGAGCGAACCAGATGGTCGTCAAGCCGAAGGTAAAGACCTCTATCAGGGTAAACAAAACCACCAGAGCCAGCCAGAACCAGGGAAGGTAGCCAAGGAATATTTCCATGCCTATGTTATATATCTGCACAATGACTTTGTCAATCAGCAGCACTCACACTCGGCCCAGGCTCTTGGAGCAATGTATCCAGATAATTTCGCCAATTGGGGGCAAAACACTTGCAGAATTAGAGATTTCATTGTATCATTAGAAAATACGAGCGACACGCTCCAAAGGAGTTCATATGATGAGAAGATTGTTTTTGCCCTTGCTGGCCGGCTGCCTGCTCTTTGCCTCGTGTGCATCCACACCTCCGGCCGGAGATGGTGCCGGAGACTCCGGCAACTCCTCGTCCCAGGGCAACCAGGAGGAGGTCAACCAGGCATTTGAAAAGGTATACCATGACTATGGGCAGCTTCTGATTATGGAGGGGGCCGACAAATATCAGGTGCAGTATGGCGACACCCTTTCCAGCATTGCCAAGGATTTCTATGGCAAGGACAACGGCTACTACTTCCCCCTGATTATGCTGGCATCCTCCCAGACAGTGCTTGACCCCGACCTGATTGAGCCCGGCATGAGCCTGACTGTCCCTGACCTGCAGCGGAACCTGCAAGACTCCGCCGTCAGAGACGGGCTGAGGCCCTTCTTCACAGAAATCTCCGATGTGTACAGGAACAAGCAGAACTCGACTGCAGAGCGAACCCGGCAGGAATTGCTCAAGATAGCCGAGGGGCTGTAGTTCAAACCGGACTCCGGTGAGACAACTTCGGGAGACAAAGGCCGCAGGAATGGAAATTCCCGCGGCCTTTTTTGGCCCCAGAGGTCGGCAGGGCTTCATCCGCCAAAATCCATGGACGACCAGAATCTTTCATTGTTCCAGCCCCTCCACCATCTTGACCCACAGGTGAAAGTTATCGTATATTTAGACGTTATGTCAGAATCAAAAGATAAAGCAAAGAGTAGCGGTTTCTTCCGAAGGCTTTTGGACAGTTTTTTTAAGAACAGCGATCCCGAGCTGGAAAAGAAACGCGTCATGAAGATGATTGCAAAAGAACTTTCCAAGACCAAGTACAAGTTCTACAAGCCCAACACGGAAGAGGTTCTTCCGGCCTTTGCAAAGACCTTCTTTACCATCTACAAGACCGTTGTTCCGGGACGGATCTACTTCCAGGCAAATGCGAATCCAATGCTGTACCAGCGGATGGTGCTGAACGCCATGATGACGGAAAAGCACCTCGACCTGGTGGACCAGCTCTCGGAGGAAAGCATCCTGTCCGACGCGAAGTCAATGTCTGTAGGCCAGCTCAAGGCCCAGGTGAAGGAAAGGAGCGATGCGCTCTTCTCCTTCTTCGACGCGAACATGATCAATCGCATCGACACCCTGTATTCCCAGCTGATGCTCTTCAAGGCATTCTGCGAGTACGACTATTACTTCATGCTGAAGAAATTCGACTCCTCCCTGAAGGAAAATGACTTTTCCACCACGCCTCAGTTTGAGGCTATCACGGGGAAATACATTGTCGATGACCTGAAGGACTTCCTGTCCATAGTCTTCAGCCTCATGGAATTCGACAACTGGAACGACCTGTTCGTGCTGCTGAAAAAGATAAAGGATGTGGAGCCAGTGTCCAAGGGAGCCTGGACCCGACTCATGAACCGGTTGCAGGACATGCAGACCAGCCGGGTCTTCGACATGATGCTGCAGCTCATCCAGCAGAACCCGGCCTATACCACAACACCGGGCAAAACCCAGGAGCACATCACCGAAAAATACATAGACAATATCCGGCAGGAGGCTGAGAAGACCGTATCGAGAATCCAGACCGAGCAGAAGTCCTCCAAGATTGACTCCCTGGTACACTCAATCTTCGGCACCACTGCAATCGTCCGCATGAAGCACTATACCGAAGACCAGAGCGGGGTCTACGAGCGGCGGAGCATCGGCTCGTTCTCCTTCCAGCAGCCCATGAACTACATGAAGGCTTTCCTCCTGGACTATGTGAAGAAGGATGTGCGGGAGGTGGCCGACCTGGTCCTTGTACGTGGCAAGTGGTCCACCACCACCCTCTCCACTCCCATGTCCGAGGCATACCACCAGATGCTGGAGCTGTCCGACAAAATCATCGAGTTCGACGAGGGCCTTGCCGAGGGCGGGGCAACCGCCGGAAAGCTCAAGAACCTGCTCTCCCGCTGCGACCGGGACAAGGAGGCGCTGAACATCATCCGCACCATCCTCAAGGACATCAACAGCTCTGCCAGGGACATTCTGGTTGCGGGCACCCAGGACATCATCGTCTTTGCCCGAAACCTGAAGCTGGTTCTGGAGGACTACGCCAAGCCCCACCCGGGTCTGGTCATCAACTGGAAGGAACTGGAGCATTACGCAGACTACAACATCAAGGACTCGGCGGTGGCGGTATACAAGAAGCTCCACCTCTTCGTCACCCTGATGCAGGGATTCCTTGCCAACAACGAGATTTAGTTCAAGCGAAAGGTATGCCACAATTTTCAAGGCCGAATCGTCCAGACCAGGCGACTCGGCCCTTTTTCTACAGGAGCTGATTGATTAGCGAAAGGCCGTGGACGGGAAAGCCTCCTCATCCACGGCCTTTCGCTTGGAATGCCCCAAGAACAGGCTAGAACACCTTTACGACCTCACCGTTGGGATAGCGGGTATTGATGAACTCAACAATCTCCTGGCTCCGGAGGGCATTCACCAGGGCCACGATGCGCTCGTCGGACTGATTTCCCTCCTTTACGGCGACAATGTTCACGTAAGGAGAGTCGGCACCCTCCACAAAGAGACCGTCCACGCTGGCGATGAGGCCTGCAGGAATGGCGTAGTTGCCATTGATGACGGCGGCGTCAACGTCGGCAAGGACACGGGGCATGGTGGCTGCCTCAAGCTCGGTGAACTTGAGGTTGCGGGGATTGTCCACGATATTGACAGGGGTTGCCGTGATTCCGGCGGCAGGATCCAGCGTGATGAGGCCGGCAGACTGCAGCAGCAGCAGGGCGCGTCCCTCGTTGGTGGGATCGTTGGGGATGGCGATGGTGGCTCCAGTGGCAATCTCGTCCAGGGAGCCAACCTTCCTGGAATAGAGGGCCATGGGCTCAATGTGGATGCCGCCGGCATTCACCAGACTGTAGCCACGCTCCAGATTGAAGGAGTCCATGTAGGGCAGGTGCTGGAAGAAGTTGGCGTCAATCTCGCCGTTCTCCAACGCCTCGTTGGGGGTCACGTAGTCGGTGAACTCCCGCACCTTCAGGGTAATTCCCTGGGCGGCCAGGTCGTCCACCACCAGCTTGAGCATCTCGGCATGGGGCTCCGGGGTGGCCCCGACGGTCAACACGTTGCCGCCCTTGTCCTTGCCACCACCCGCAAAGAGGGATGCGGCAACCAGCAGCACAATCAGAATGGAAGCAATCTTCTTCATCTTGATTCAGTTCTCCTATAAAAGTGTCTTCTTCTCTAATCCTACTGGACTAGTATGAATTACTATATACCAAAAATACACCAGCATTGTCAAGGCTGACGTTTCCATTGAATGAACGGACTGCGGAGAAGAGCTTCGGAGACACCAGTCTCATCTACCTACCGTCGTGCCATGAGACTGGCACTGATGCGGGAGCCGACGAGCTGGATGGCCTCCACCATAATCAGGATGATGATGACGGCGGGAATCATCACCATCGGCTGGTTGCGCTGGTAGCCGTAGCGGATGGCCAGGTCTCCCGGGCCGCCGCCGCCAATGGCACCTGACATGGCGGAGTAGCCGATGAGGTTGATGATGGTGAGGGTGACGCCGGACACCAGCGAGGGCAGGGCCTCCGGCAGGAGCACCTTCATGACAACCTGCACATTTGTCGAGCCCATCGCGCGGGCGGCCTGCACTACGCCGGGATCCACCTCCTTCAACGCCGTCTCAATGATGCGGGCCACGAAGGGGGCGGCGGCGATGGACAGAGGCACGATGGTGGCGGCAGTCCCGATGCTGGTACCGATGATGAACCGGGACAGGGGAAACAGCAGGATCATCAGAATCATGAAGGGAAAGGATCGCAGGGCATTGACGATACGGGTAAGCACCTGGTGCAGCACCGGCCGGGGCGTGATGCCAGTGACCGGATCGGTGACGCAGAGCAAAATTCCCAGGGGCAATCCCAACACCAAGGAGAACACCGTGGAGGCAAAGACCATGGCCAGGGTTTGCAGGGTGGCAGGCCACACCAAAGACATTATGGTAGAAAAACTCATAGAAACTCCTCTTTCATCTGAACTGACGGAACCTCGGCGGGGACATCAAAATCCGGCTTGCCTAGGCCTCCTCCACTATGACCCCCTGCTGACGCAGGTACTCCAGAGCGGCAGCCAACTCTTCACTGTCTCCATGGAGGTCCACCACTAAGGTACCCACATCACGGGGCTGATCGGGGGCGGTATGGTTGCCACCAATATGCTGGATGCCTCCCGCCCGAATATTGAATTCCACCTGGAACTTGTGGGCCAGCTTGCTCAGCACTGGTTCGCCAGTGAGCTGGTTTACAAAGCGAAGAATATACTTTCCGCCCTCAGAAGACCAGCGGACAAGGCCCTGGCCATGCTCCTGCAGCCCAGCGACTGATTCCGTCTCCTCGGCATCCATGGTTCCCAGGTTAGACAAGAAATCCTTGGTGACCGGAGACTGGGGGCGGGAGAAAATTTGGGAGACGGAGCCTTCCTCCACCACCTTGCCAGCATCAAGCACCGCCACATAATCGCAGGCATCACGAACCACCTCCATCTGGTGGGTGATCATCACCACCGTCAGCTGCATCTTCCGCTGGATTTCCCGGATTAGGGCCAAGATGGAGCGGGTGGTCTGGGGATCCAGGGCGCTGGTTGCCTCGTCACAAAAGAGGATGTCGGGATTGTTGGCCAGGGCACGGGCTATGGCAATGCGCTGCTTCTGCCCGCCGGAAAGCTGGCTGATGGGAGCATTGGCCCGGTCTGCCAGTCCCACAAGCTCCAGCAGCTCTGCCACCCGCCGCTTTATCTGGTCCTTGGGGATACCGCAGATTTCCAGCGGGTAGGCCACATTCCGGGCGGCAGTACGGGAGGAGAAAAGATTGAAGCTCTGGAAGATCATTCCGATGCGACGGCGGCGCTGGATCAATGCATCCCCCCTCAAATTGTCCACCTGCTGGTCATCATAACAAACGGAGCCAGAATCCGGCTGCTCCAAAAGACTGATGAGGCGCACCAGGGAGGACTTGCCGGCACCGCTCTTCCCGATGATGCCATAGATGCTGTTGGAGGGAATGGTGAGGCTCACGTCCCGCACCGCATGGACATCCTGAGAGGCAGCGGAAGCCGCCGGATAGGTGCGAACAAGATTTTTCAAAGTAATCTGCACAAGACACCGCCTTTAAATTAGTGGGTAAATTATACTTAATGGAAGGAATTAAATCAATGTAGAGAAAAATACGAAAAAACAGCCGGGCTTGAAACCCGGCCGCTACAGTCGTAATTAGTAAGTCTTGCAGATGGGCTCGAAGGTCTCAACCTTCAGGGCAGCTCCACCGATGAGGCCGCCGTCAATGTCGGGCTGAGCCAGGAGGGCAGCAGCGTTTCCGGCGTTCATGGAACCACCGTACTGGATGGTAGTGGCATCCGCCACCTCCTTGCCGAACATATCCGCCAGCACCCCGCGGGTAAACTTATGGATTGCCTGGGCATCCTCAGGAGTGGCAGTCTTTCCAGTGCCGATGGCCCAAACAGGCTCGTAGGCGATGGTAACCTTTGCCATCTGGGAGGCAGTAACACCCTCCAGCCCCTTGCGGGTCTGTTCCTCACAAACAGCCTCGGCCTTGCCAGCCTCCCGCTCCTCCAGAAGCTCGCCGATGCAGAGCACCACCTCCAGCCCCTCCTCCAGGGCAAGCCGCACCTTCCTGTTGATCATGGCGTCGTCCTCCTTGTAGATGTGACGGCGCTCTGAATGACCAAGAATCACCACCTGCACTCCCAAATCCTTCAGCATGGCGACGGAAACCTCTCCGGTGTGGGCACCGGAAAGCTCGGTGGACATGTTCTGGGCACCCAGCAGGATGTTGGAGCCCTTCACCACCTGGGACACTGCGTCAAGGTTGGTAAAGGAGGGAGCAATCATGTACTTGTTCTTTCCATCCTTCAGGGCCTCCACCAGCCCCTTGGCAAGCTCCACAGCCTCCCCCCTCACCTTGTTCATCTTCCAGTTACCGGCAATGTAGTATTGTCTCATAGCAAATCTCCTATTGAAACTAGTATACATCCATTTTGAGGCTGTGGCAATGGCGGGACGGAACGGGACTACAGCACGCCTTCAGACAGGACAGGCAAAGGCGCTCCATCCCTTGCAGCCTGTCATTTTCCCAAAACTTTACATATACTTCAGTTCTGAAGCAGTATTGACAGCCAACCAGGGCTTATGGTAGGTTTTATTCCATTAAAATTTGACAAAAGTAATCAGAACGGAAAAGGAGGAACTATGATTACCTTTTTTATAGGACTAGCAATCCTTGTAGTCGGGGGATTTTTGTACAGCAAGCTCTGTGTAAAAATCTTTGGCCCGGATGACCGCAAGACCCCCTGCTACACCAAGGGGGACGGGGTGGACTTTGTCCCCATGCCGATGTGGAAGAACAGCCTCATCAACCTGCTAAACATTGCAGGCACCGGCCCCATTCTGGGGCCCATTCAGGGCATCCTCTTCGGCCCCATCGCCTTCATCACCATCCCACTGGGAAACGTGCTGGCAGGAGCTATGCACGACTACTTCTGCGGCATGGTCTGCCTTCGGGATGGCGGAACCCAGATGCCCAAGATGATCCAGCGGTACGGCAACAAGAAGGTCTATGCCTTCTACCAGGTTTTTATCAGCTTTCTGCTGCTGCTGGTGGGAGCCGTGTTCATCTACACGCCGGGAGATTTGGCGGCAACCCAAATTTTTGGCTTCGACGGCAAGGCTACATCCATCTCCACCTGGGTGATCTACGGGGTAATCTTTCTGTACTACTTGGTCGCCACGATCTTCCCCATCAACACCATCATCGGTAGAATCTACCCTATCTTCGGTCTGGTGCTGCTGTTTTCGGCAGTCGGTGTCTTCATCGGCATGTTCGTCAAGGGCTATCCTTTGGTGGAGCTCTGGGAGGCATGGAATGCACCCATGGCCTATCAGGTCATCAACGGTGTGAAGGAGCAGTTCAGCTACGCCGACTACTTCTCCGCCAACAAGTTCATCCCCATCTTCTTCATCACCGTGGCCTGTGGCCTCCTGTCCGGCTTCCATTCCACCCAGACGGCCATCATCAGCCGCACCATGAAAAGCGAGCGGGAGGGACGCACCACCTTCTACGGCATGATGATTGTGGAGGGCTTTATCGCCATGGTGTGGGCGGGAGCCGCCATGGGCATCTACAATCTGGGACTGCAGGAGGCGAACCCCAGCCTGGCAACCTCCACCGTGGGTGTCATCTGCAAGGACATCCTGGGACCCGTGGGCGGAGCCATAGCCATCATCGGCATCATCATCCTGCCCATCACCTCCGGGGACACTGCCCTGCGTAGCCTGCGCCTGTCCCTCTCCGAGTCGCTGAACCTGGACCAGAGCACCAAGAGAAAGCGGCTGGGCCTGGCATCCATCCTCTTTGTGCTGGTGGCAGCCATCCTGGTGTGGGCAAAGAGCAATCCCAGCGGCTTCAGCATCCTGTGGCGCTACTTCGCCTGGTCAAACCAGACCCTGGCCCTCTTTGCCTTTATGGCCGTGGTCATCTGGATGTTCGAAAACGGAAAAGGAAGATGGGCCTGGATGCCCCTCATTCCCGGTGCCATCTACTGCTTCCACACCTGTAGCTTTATCCTCAATGCAAAGATTGGCGTTGGCTTGAGCTGGGACCTCGCCTACCCCATTGCAGCCCTCCTGTCGGTTGCCTATGCTGTCGGCCTGATTATGTGGGGACGCAAGCGGGGTGGCCTCGCCCGTCCCGGAAGGATGCCCCAGGTTGCGGTGTAGCCGAAGCAGCCTGAAATAGCGAGCAAGCCATTGATGCTGGGGTCGGATTTCGGCCCCGGCTTTTTTAATGAACGAAGGGACCTTGAGCAGTCACCACGAATCACTCTTCCTTCAGTGTAACCTGCAAATCCTTGTAGGCTCCATCTCGATAGACAGTCACCCGAACCGTATCTCCAGGCCGCTTGCTCTCAAGGATTGAATAGTAGTCGGCAATGCTAGCAACCTTGATGCCGTCCATGGAGGTGATGACATCGCCTCCCAGATAGATAATGCGGGCGTTTCGACTGCTGCCGTAACGGACTGCCTCGGTGCCCGCCCTGATTCCTGCCGCCGCCGCATTACCGCCCCACTTCACCTGGGACACCAGCAGGCCACGGGAAATGCCAAGCCGGGCATAGGAGGCAATGCTGGAGGTGAGCTGCACATAGGACGCCTCGATGATGCCACGGCGGACCGAGCCGTACTGAATCAGGTCTGAGACCACCCGCCGAGCTGTGTTCACAGGCACTGCAAAGCCGATGCCGGCAGAACTGCCGGAGGTGGAGTAGATTAAAGTGTTGATGCCAATCATGCGGCCAGCTGTGTCCAGCAAGGGACCGCCGGAATTGCCGGGATTGATGGCTGTGTCTGTCTGAATCATATTGCGGATGATGGTTCCGGCGGCGCTTTGGATGGGACGCCCCAGCCCGCTGACAATGCCGGTGGTCATGGTGCGCTCAAAGCCGAAGGGATTTCCGATGGCAATGAGCTTCTGACCCACCTTCAGCTTGTCGGAGTCGCCGAAGGGAATGGTCTTGAGCTCCACTCCTGGCGGCGGGTCGAATTTCAGCACGGCGATGTCGCTGGCAGCATCGGTGCCCACCACCCGTCCCTCGTACTGGGTTCCATCTGAAAGGGATATGTAAATCTTGTATGCGTCGGAAATGACGTGGACGTTGGTCACTACGTAGCCACGGCGGTCGATGATGGAGCCGGAGCCAGAGCCACCCTCCTGGGGAACGGGCTCCAAAAACCAGTTCACCGCCATCACCTGGGTGTTGATATTTACCACCGCCTCGTTGCATTTTTCGTAGACGCTTATGTTTTGCAGCTCGTCCTGAGTGTAGGAGGCCACCATGTCCGCCGTGTATACCGGGTCGGAGCGCACCGCCGTCTGCAGCACAAAGGACTCGCTGTTGCCAGGGATTGTCTGCTCCTGGGCGGACACCACGGGACCGGGAACCATGTCTGGATCCCGGTCGGCAGCAAACTGTTCCTGCGGCTGGGAGGGCGACTCCCTATCCTTGAGATAGCGGTAGGTCCCAAGTCCTGTGGCAATCGAAGCCGCTATAGAAACTACCACCACTACAATAACGAGCTGGTGCCTTGAATACAACCTCATTTCAATAAATCCGTCCGGCTACAGCACAAAGCGGCCAATCTGGTTCTTTACCGTCTGGACACCCTGATCGGTGGTCTTGCTGAGGGACACCACGTTTCCGACGGCATCCGCAATGGACTCGGCATTGGCGGCCATGCTGGACATGGAGGTATTGATCTCCTCGGTAATCTCCACCAAGTCGGCGGTCTTTGCCAGGATGCTCTGGCTGCCGGATGCCATCTGGGCGGCACTGCTACGCACCTGGTCGTTGAGCCGGTGGATGGTGGAAAAGGAACTATGCACCCGGCGGTTCCCCTCGCTCTGCTGCTCCATGACAGTCTGGACAATCCGCAACTCGTCGGCAAGGACGGAAATAGCCTTGCGCACCTCCTCGAAGGCCTGGCTCAAGGTCTGGGAGGTCTCCACCACGTCGGAGATAGATGTGACCAATTCCTTCAAGGCCAAAGAAATGGACTTTGACTGGGTGGAGGAGCTCACCGCCAGCTTACGAATCTCCCCTGCAACAACGGCAAAGCCCTTTCCCGCCGTTCCGGCGTGGGCCGCCTCAATGGCGGCATTCATGGCCAGCAGGTTGGTCTGGGCGGCGATGTTGTCGATGACGGCGTTGGCCTCGGACATGCTGCGGGACTTGCCGGAAATGTCCATGACCTTGGACTGCACCTCGGAAATCTTCTGGAATCCCACCTCGGCCACCTTGGACAGGTTCTCGAACTGGGAGGAGCTGCGGCCAAGGGCATCCGTCACGGCCTGGATGTTGCTCAGCATCTCCTCCACGGAGGAGACGCTCTCGTTGACACTGTTCGCCTGCACCTCGATGATGTTGTTCAAATCAGCAACCTTGCTGCCGATGTCCTGAATGGTTCCCGAAACGTCGGAGACAGCGGCGGACTGGGTGCGCATCTGGCCCTGCACCCTGCCGATGTCCCCGTTGATCTTGTCAAGGGCCTCCTGCGCCACGTTCATGCTGGAGGTAAGGCCGCGGCTGGTGACGGACAGGCTCACGACGGACTTTTTCACCGTGGAGATAATCTTGTGGAGGGTAGAGATGAACACGTTGAAATTCTGGGCCACCATGCCAATCTCATCATGGGTGGTGACCTCCAGCTTTACCCGCAGGTCCCCCTCCCCCGCCGCAATCTCGTCCAGTGCCTTGGACACCGTCCCCAGCGGACGAACCGACCGAATCACCCAGACGAAGGCCAGCACTCCCAAGAGCCCTGAAAAGATGGTGATGATGGTCATAATGGTCTGGAATTCATTGGAAATCTTCAGCAGGTAGTCGGTGATGGCCTGGTTGTTGGCCTCCTGGTAGTCGATGTAGACATTTATCCTGTCGAGCCACCGCTGGAATTCGGGGCGGGCGGTATCCATGAGGATGTGGTAGGCCTGGGCGAGCTGGCCCGAGTCAACCAGGGAGATGATTTCGTCGATGTGCGGAGTCAGAAAGGCCTTGGAGCTTTCGATGTCAGCAATCATCCGCCGCTCGTCTTGGGTCGTCTCTACCTCACCGGCCAGCATCTGGCCCAGCAGCAGCTCGGAGTCGGCATAGAACGCCTCCAGCTCCCTGATCTCCGCAAGCGTGGCGGGACGGTCAGCGGGATCGGTCTGAAGCACATAGTCCCGCACCCGGATGGAGCGGTCGTGGACGCTCCCCCGGAAGTTGATGGCGTACCGCTGCTTGACGGAGTTCACGTCGGTCATGTCATGCAGACGATGGTTCACCTCCATCATCCGCAGCACACCGATGACGTTGATCATTATCAAGGCGAACAAGCCGCCGCCCACAATGATGGTGATTCTTGTCCTGATATTCATCTTCATAATTGTATCCCCGATAAGGCCAACCGAAAATATGGGAATGCGGGCGGCACCCGCATTCATCTGCCGTTGGCACTCCAAGATACCACGAAACAGCAAAATGCACAAGGACACAAGCCGTCCCCGACACAAGTTTTCCCCGCAGGGCCCAGCACGCCGCCCTTGGCCTTCCCCCCGCTTTCCGCTATAATCGAATTCATGTTCAACAGCCTCACCGGAACCATCACCGCAAAGCTTCCCCAGACAGTCCACCTTGACATCTCCGGCATGGAGTGGGACATCGCCGTTCCCGACTCCAGCCTGGACTCCCTGCCGCCGGTGGGAAGCCAGGCCCGCATCTTTACCTGGATGCTGCACCGGGAGGATGCGATGAGGCTCTTCGGCTTTGCCTCCGAGCAGGAGCGCAGCCTCTTCCTGGACCTGCTGAAGGTGGATGGCGTTGGCGCCAAGGGGGCCCTGAAAATCATGTCGGGCATTACGCCTGCGCAGCTGACCCAGGCGCTGGACAGCGAGGACCTGGCCCAGCTGGAGCGGCTTCCCGGCGTGGGAAAGAAGACCGCCCAGAAGATGATGCTGGCGCTGAAGGGAAAGCTGAGCTTTGGAGACAGCCCTGTTCCACGTCCTACCGCCACCACCTCCCGCTGGCAGGACGTGGTGCAGGCACTGGTGGACATGGGCTATGACAAGCGGGACTGCGAGGCTGTCCTTTCCCGGCTGGAGCAGGAGCTGGCCCCACAGCTGCAGGAGAAGGCGCCCAGCCAGCAGGAGGAGCTTTTATTCCGCCGGGCCATTGTGGAGCTGGCATAGGGCCACAGTCGGCATTGTGCATTGAAGGAAAACCACCATGAACGAAATCATACGTCCAGACATTCCCCTAGAGGAGGATGCCCAGAACCTGAGTCTGCGCCCCAAGTATCTGAATGAATTCCTGGGGCAGACCATGGTGAAGGAAAATCTGGCCGTCTGCATCCAGGCGGCCAGGAGCAGGAGGGAGGCCATGGACCACCTCTTCCTCATCGGGCCGCCGGGACTGGGAAAGACCACCCTGGCCCAGATTACCGCCCAGGAGCTGGGGGCCGAATTCAAGGTCACTAGCGCACCGGCCCTGGAAAAGCCCAAGGATCTGGCGGGCATACTTTCCACCATCAGCGAGGGAACGGTCTTCTTCATCGATGAGATCCACCGTCTCAAGCCCGCCATTGAAGAAATGCTCTACATCGCCATGGAGGACTATGAACTGGACTGGATTATCGGACAGGGAGCAGCCGCCCGTACCGTCCGCATTCCCATCCCCCGGTTCACCCTGGTGGGAGCCACCACCAAGGCAGGCATGGTTTCCAGTCCCCTCATCAGCCGCTTCGGCATTGTCCAGAGGTTCAGTTTCTACAGTCAGGAGGAGCTGGCAGCCATCATCAAGCGGTCCGCCGCCATCCTTGAGGTGCAGGTGGAGGAGGATGCCGCCCTGCTGATGGCTGGCTGCTCCCGGGGAACCCCCCGCGTGGCAAACCGTGTTCTGCGCCGCATACGGGACTTTGCACAGGTCCTGGGGACCAGTGGCACGGGATCCACCATCACCCGAAAAATTGCGGAGCTGGGGCTCCAGCGGCTGGAAATCGACTCCCTGGGGCTGGAGCGCTACGACCGGGAAATCCTCCTTTCCATCATCCAGAATTTCGGCGGGGGGCCCGTGGGGGCGGAGACCCTGGCCATATCCATCGGGGAGTCCATGGACACCCTGGAGGACTACTACGAGCCCTATCTCATCCAGTGCGGCCTCCTGCAGCGGACCCCCCGGGGCCGCATGGTGACAGACAAGGCATACAAACATCTTGGAGTACAAGGACGCCATCATGCTGACGAAAGACTTCTCTTTTGACCTGCCCCCAGAGCTCATCGCCCAGCATCCACCCCAGGTGCGGGGACAGGATAGACTGATGCTCTTGGACCGGGCCACCGGCTCCATCCTCCACCGGCAGATGGCAGACCTTCCCGAATTCATTCCCGCCGACGCCCTGATGGTGTTCAACAACTCCAGGGTCCGCCGTTCCCGTGTCTATGGCATCAAGGACAGCACGGGCCGGGAGGTGGAATTCCTGTTCCTCCAGCCCCTGTGTCTCGGCAGTCTCCCGGAAGCAATCCCCGCCGGCACCTGCTGCCTTTGGAAGACCATGGTGAAGAACGCCAAGAAGCAGAAGAGCGGCCACCAGTACAGCTTTAGCGACGGCACGGTGGCCACCATCATCCCCAATCCCGCCGACATCGGCACCGAATTCCGCACCCTAGCCTTTTCCATCCCTATCACGGAGGAATGGTTCGAGGCCAACGGCCACATTCCCCTGCCCCCCTACATCCGCCGGGAGGACACGGAGGAGGACGGCCAGCGCTACCAGAACGTCTACGCCACCGAGACAGGCTCCGCCGCCTGCCCCACCGCCGGCCTCCACTTCACCCAGGAGATGCTTTCCGTCCTTGACAGGGCGGGAATACAGCGGGCCTGGGTCACCCTCCACGTGGGGTTGGGAACCTTCCTGCCGGTACGCTCGGAACGGCTGGAGGACCACAAGATGCACCAAGAGACCTATTCCGTCAGCCAGGAGACCGCCCAGGCTGTCACCCAGGCCAAGGGGGAGGGCCGTCCCATTGTAGCGGTGGGCACCACCTCCGTGCGCACATTGGAGTCAGCCTGGAACCGCCAGAGCCACCAGCTGGAGGCAGGAATGGGAGCCACCAGCATCTTCATCTACCCCGGCTACCAATTTAAAGTGGTGGACAAGCTGTTCACCAACTTTCACACCCCGGAGTCCACCCTGCTGATGCTGGTAAGCGCCTTTGCCGGCAGGGAGCGGATTCTGGCTGCCTACCGGGAGGCCGTGGAGCGCCGCTACCGATTCTTCTCCTACGGGGATGCCATGCTGATTCTGTAGGGAATCTTCCCGGCACAGGAATAGTACCCTTGATTTGCTCCCCATGAGCAGAAAATGCGACCCTTGCCCCAAAGGACTCGTCCTTAACCCACCCAGATCAGGACAAAAGGACATCTGCAAGGTTTTGTAGATAGTCAAAAATTGTCCTGCGTGGCAGCCGGCGCAAATTGCGTGATGGGCTTGCAGGCAGAACGGGAGCTTCACGCTGCCGTCTCCCTCAATCAATTTACCGGTGGTAAGGACAGGCGGAGGTGTGTGCCTGTCGTGAATACATTGAGATTGAACGAATAGATGCCTGCGCTGTGATTCTGTCGAAGTCTCCAACGTATCGCTCAATGCAGTTGCAATGCCTTCGCATTGATAATCTTGTGCACGAACAAGCTGTCAGACATCCCGCATGTCTATACCGCCAAAACCTACGATGACATTGTCTTTCACCGCTACAAGAGTATGATGCCCTAAAAGGATGTGTTCCATGACAGACAAATCCACACTTCATCAGCTTGGAGTACTTTTCCGCCGCAGAAACGGCAACAAGCCGCTTCCACGGAAGTTAAGAATTATCCCATCAGCTTGGAGTATTTTTCCGCCGCGGAAACGGCAGCAAGCCCGATTCCACGGAGGTCAAATCTTATCCCATCAGCCTGGAGTATTTTTCCGCCGCGGAAACGGTTGCAACACCACTTCCACGGGGAATCCAGGATTATCCCATTAGCTTGGAATATTTTTCCGCCAAGGTCTTGGCCTTCTCGGCGGCCAGGCCACGGTAGCGCTCCGGATGGGCGAAGAAGCCGGCGGGGTCTGCCACACCCAGCTTTTCCAGCTGGGCGGTGATCTTGGCGTAGGCATCGGTATGCTTGGTCAAAACCTCGTAGAAGGAAGCCCCAGTTTCTTCTGCCTCCAAGGTAATCTTCCTGATGACCTCGTGACCGTCGGAGACACCGGCCTCCGCCAGCAGGATGTAGGCAGGCTCCGCAAGAACGCCGCCCCGCACCTTTCCGCCGGCATCCGCCAAATTCCGGGCCATGTTGGTGTGGTCAGCCTGGAGGCCGGACACCACCTTTTTCATGCGGGCCACCGCCATGGTAAAGCCTGCCAGATAGTCGGCCACAAAGCGCTGGCTGGCAGAATTGGACAGGTCACGCTGGTGCTCGGAAATCTGGTCCATAAAGAAGGTCATAACACGGGGGGCAAAGGCCTTCCACAGGGACTTTACGTGCTCGCTGTTCCAAGGATTGCGCTTCTGGGGCATGGTGGAGGACCCCACCTGGGTGGCGCTGAAATACTCGAAGACCTCGCCAATCTCGGAGCGCTGGAGGTTGCGCAGATCGTCGGCCAGGTTGGCGATGATGCCGAAGGTCACGTTGCATTCCAAAAGGAGGCGCAGCAGGTACTCAGGCTCCACCAGCTGGGTGGAATGCTCGGAGGGCTCCAGTCCCAGGTAGCCCAAGTAGCGGCGCTCCAAATCTTCTGGGTCACGGACAATCATGGAGGGGCCGTTGTAGGCTCCCACGGGGCCGGCCAGCTTTCCCCTCAGCTGCTTGGAGCGCTCCTCAATCTCCAGAATGGACTTGCCCAAACGGGAGACATACTCGGCGATGGCAAAGCCGAAGGTGATGGGAACGGCGTGCTGACCGTGGGTGCGACCAACCTGGGGAGTCTCGGCATCACGGGCGGCAATGTCGCAGAGGCATCGCTCCAGCTCCTTTAGCTGGGGCAGCACCACCTGCTGCACGCAGTCCCGCACCCGTACAGACAGGGCTGTGTCCAAGATGTCCACACTGGTGGCACCCAGGTGCACAAGGGGTGCAAGCTCTGGCGGCACCATCTCCTTCATCACGTTCACCAGAGCACGAATGTTGTGGTGGGTTTTTTCCTCCTCCGCATAGACGGCGGCGGGATCAATCTCGGCAGCCACAGCATCCAGCTTGGCCTCCATAGCTGGCTCCAGCTGCCCCCGAACGGACAGGTGAGCCTTTACCAAGGCTACCTCGGCCTTGGCGCAGGAGACGATGGCTGCCTGCTCGGAGATGTGGGCTGACAGGGAATCAAAGACGGCTGCCTCGGACAGGGAGTAGCGGTGGTCCAAGGGAGAAATGTTCAAAAAAATGCTGCGGCTTTCCATGGGTGCAGTATAGCATAGGGGAATGAAATGTAAAAGGGGGCGGGGAAGCCAGGAGCCCACCAGATTCTTCAGGTAACCGGGATAGCTGGCGTTGTATTCCGGGGTGAAAAA
>CALEFI010000126.1 GCA_937876905.1 uncultured Treponema sp. | reverse complement strand
CTGCACGCCGAAATGGACAAATACGCCGACGCCTTCCCCCGCCCCACCGGCGCGGACGCCACCCGCTGGGACGACGTGATGCTGGTCTACTTCACCAGCGGCACCACCGGTATGCCCAAGCTGGTGCAGCACAACTTCGCCTATCCCCTGGGCCACATCGTCACCGCCCGCTACTGGCAAAAGGTGGTGGACGGCGGCCTCCACCTGACCCTGGCCGAGACTGGCTGGGCAAAGGCAGTCTGGGGCAAGATTTACGGTCAGTGGCTGGCCGGAAGCGCCGTATTTGCCTACGATATGACCACCTTTGTTCCCGGCCGTCTGCTGGAAAAGCTGGAGAAATACAGAGTCACTACCTTCTGCGCTCCCCCCACTGTCTACCGCTATCTGGTGCGGCAGGACTTTACCAAGTACGACCTTTCCAGCCTTGTCCACTGCACCACCGCAGGAGAGGCCCTCAACGGCGAAATCTACAACAAGTTTCTGGAAAAGACCGGAATCAAGATGAAGGAGGGCTACGGCCAGACGGAGCTGACCCTCACCATCGGCAACTTTGACGGCATGGAGCCAAAGCCAGGCTCCATGGGAAAGCCCGCCCCCGGCTACACCATCGACATTGTGGACAGCGAGGGCAGCTCCTGCAAGCCAGAGGAAGTGGGCGAGATTGTCATCCGGCTGGATGAGGGGCGGCCCTTCGGTATGTTTGCCGGCTACTACAAGGATGAGCAGCGGACTCAGGAGGCCTTCATGGGTGGGCTCTACCACACCGGCGACATGGCCTACCGGGACGAGGACGGCTATTTTTGGTTTGTGGGCCGCATTGACGACATGATTAAGAGCGCCGGCTACCGCATCAGCCCCTTTGAGGTGGAAAGCACCCTGATGCAGCATCCCGCCGTCTTGGAGTGCGCCGTCACTGGTGTGGCAGACGACGCGCGCAACCAGGTGGTGAAGGCCACCATCGTGGTGGCTCCCGGCTATGAGGAGAGCCAGCAGCTTTCCCACGAGTTGCAGGAATTCGCCAAGCACGAAACTGCCTCCTACAAGGCCCCTCGACTCATCGAGTTCGTAAAGGAGCTGCCCAAGACCATCAGCGGAAAAATTCGCCACGTGGCCATCCGCAACCAGGACAAACAGAAGTAGGAGTCCTGCTGGACAAACGGAAATAAAGCACGGGAAGCTAGCCTTCCCAATCACATTGACAAGGAGACAGAACATGTCACAGAGAAGGGTTGTCATCACCGGAATGGGAGCCGTTACCCCCATCGGAAATTCAGTTGCCGACACCTGGAAGTCCATCATGGCCGGTGAGTGCGGCATAGACAAGATTACCCTGTTCGACACCACCGACTATGCGGTAAAGATTGCCGCCGAGGTAAAGAATTTCAATCTCACCGACTGGGGCGTGGACCGCAAGGAAGCCCGCAAGATGAGCCGCTTCACCCAGTTTGCCGTGGCAGCCGCCACCGAAGCTGTCAAGGATGCAGGCTACACCAAGGAAACCATCGCTGCCGACAAGTCCGGCATTATGCTGGGCAACGGAATCGGCGGCTTTGAGACCATGGAGGCCGGCTACAAGAAGTACTTTGAGGCGGGCAACAGCCGCATTCCTCCCCTGTCCGTTCCCATGTTCATCACCAACGAGGGGGCGGCCAACATCAGCATGCTCTTCGGCATCGAGGGGCTTTCTTGGACTCTGGCCACCGCCTGCGCCTCCGGCACCGACGCTCTGGGAGCCGCCCTGGATTTGGTCCGCTCCGGCCGCCTGGACGTATGCCTCGCAGGTGGAACCGAGGCTGCCATCACGGGATTCGGCATCGGCTGCTTTACCGTGCTCCAGACCTTGGCCACCTCCTTCAACGACAATCCCAAGGCGGCAAGCCGCCCCTTCGACGCAAAGCGGGAGGGCTTTACCATGGGAGAGGGAGCCGGAATCCTGGTGCTGGAGGAGCTGGAGCACGCCAAGAAGCGTGGCGCAAAGATTTACGCTGAGTTCGCCGGCTTCGGAGCCTCCAGTGATGCCTACCACATCACCAGCCCCCGCCTTGACGGAACAGGCGGTGCCAAGGCCATCAAGCTGGCCCTGGAGGATGCCGGAATCAAGCCGGAGGAGGTGGACTACTACAACGCCCACGGAACCTCCACCCCCATCAACGATCCTGCCGAGTCCTCCATGCTAAAGAAGGCCTTTGGCGACCATGCCTACAAGATGAAGGTCTCCTCCACCAAGAGCATGACCGGACACTGCCTTGGTGCCGCTGGTGCCGTGGAGGCACTGATTTGTGTGAAGGCCATCACCGACGGCTTCTATCCTCCCACCATCAACCTGGAGAATCAGGATGTTGAGGGTGGCTGCGACCTGGACTATGTGCCCAACAAGGGCGTGGCGGGTGAGATTGATTGCGCCGCCTCCGGCTCCCTGGGCTTCGGTGGTCACAATGGTGTTGTTGTCTTTAAGAAAATCAAGGAGTAAGCATGAGTTTGACCAAGGATATTGAGTCCCTGCTTCCCCACCGCAAGCCCTTTCTGTTTGTGGACGAGATTGTCAGTGCCGACGAGAAGGGGAGTGTTTCCACCAGAACCTTTACGGAGGAGGACTTCTTCTTTCAGGGGCACTTTCCCCAGTACCCCGTGGTGCCGGGAGTGATTCTGGTGGAGACCATGGCCCAGGCTGGTGGTGCTGCCCTGAGCTTCCAGAAGGTGTTTGCCGAGGATGCGTTGTTCTTCCTGGCCACCGTGGACAAGGTGAAGTTCCGCCATCAGGTGCGTCCGGGAGATACGGTCCGCATGGAGGTGACCAACCTGCGGGTCTCGCCCAAGATGGTGAAGCAAAGCGGCAGGGCCTACGTGGGCGAAAATCTAGCCGCCGAAGCTGAGTGGATGTGCCTGGTCGGTTCTGCCGATTAGGGTTGTGGCGACAGTTACAAACAGGACGTTTTCGTCCTGTTTGTTGTTGTGAATTGGCTTGGTGTGGGGTATAATTACCGCAATGACCGTGGAGAATTTTTGTTATCACATTTACAAGCAGACCTTTGCCCATGTCCTGTTCAACGGAGTCTATGCCGCCCATGTTACGGTGCGTATCCGGGAGAATCCTTTCGGGCCGGAAGAACTGGAGGAGGCGTTCCGAAAATTTATCCGGGACACGCCGCTGTCAAACCTCGACTTGACGGTGGTAGAAGACGTTTCCCTTGAGAAGGGTGTGCTGTTGCTTGATTTTATAGAGACGTTCAGCGACGGCGAGACGAATCCCGACGTAATTCCATTCCATGAGGATGTACGGGAAATCAACTGCACAAATCAGGATGACTAGCCCTGCAATCTGAAAAAAGGGTGGCTTCCAAGGGGAGGCCACCCTTTTTCTCAGAAACGGTCCTTTGTCAGCAGGTGATGGGCTGCTGTGCATCAGCCCGTTCTTGGGGTCGATCTTATTCCTGCCCTGTCTGGCTCGGCCCGGCTTCCGTCGGCTCTACCTTGGTGGTAGTGTTGGCTCCGGTCTGATTTCCCACGGAAAGATACAGCTCTGCGGGATTGAGCCGCAAGTCTGTGGAGAAATTCAGCTCGGATACCTCGCTGCTGTTGCCCAGCTTGTCAGTGGCAAAAACCTGGAGGGTGTGGGTTCCCTTTTCCGGGGCGATAATCGGTGTCTTGTCGTCATAGCGGGCAAATTCAGCCCCATTCCAAGAAAGGTAGATGGCGTCCACGCCAGAAAGGTTGTCCTGTGCGGAGAGGGAAATCTTGGTGAAGGGGCTGATGTACTGCACCCCGTCGGTCTCTACAGGCGGAATGTCGATGTCGATATTGACGGTGGGAGCGGTGTTGTCCACGTACAGATAGGCACCTATGGCCTCCGAGGTGTTGCCCACGTAATCCACGGCATAGCCCTCCGCATAGACCTCTCCGTCCTCTCGGTCAGTAAGATAGATGAAGTTCTCTGCGGTAACGTCCTGCATGGAGCCAGTGCCGCTCATGTCCAGATAGATGAATTCCGTGCCGGACAGGTCATCTTCGCCAAAGAGCCGGATGCCTGTCTGATTTGTCACGTATACAACTCCGGCATCGTCGGTGTGGACAGGACCTTCAATTAGGAATTTGAGGGCGGGTGCGGTGCCATCCACAATGCCGGTGTAGGACTTGGTGTTGCTGACGGTTCCCCACACATCCCGTGTCACCCAGTTCAGGGTAAACTGCCCCTCCTCGTCCAGCACCACCGGGGCGGTGTACTCTGTGGATGCGCCAGAGTTGTAGGAGTAGTGGATGGATCCGGTGGCAGGATTCCAGTTTTCTGCCTCCAGACGGAATTCCGTCCCCAGCGGGATGTAGTCAATCTGTCCGTTGTTCCAAACCTTGCGTGCAGGGCCAGTGTCTTGGGCTGCTACCGCCGCAAGAACCAGCAATGCCAGCGCAATGCCAAGGATTCTTTTCATATTTGACCTCCAGTTATGTCAGTTTCGCTCAGTATATACGGAATCTTCAATATATGGAAGTAGAAGAAAATGGAGATACATCTGCCTTTGCAATCCGCCGGTTTTCCGCTATACTCGTGCCATGGCTGGATTTTACGAGGCGTATGACGTGGCCGTTGTGGGTGGCGGTCACGCTGGAATAGAGGCTGCCCTTGCTGCGGCAAAGATGGGATTGAAGACCATCCTCATCACCCAGACCATCGACTCCATCGGGCGGATGTCCTGCAATCCCTCCATTGGCGGCATTGCCAAGGGGAACATCGCCCGTGAGGTGGATGCCCTGGGCGGGGTGATGGGCCATCTCATCGATGCCTCCATGATTCAGTTCCGACTTTTGAATAGGAGCCGAGGCCCCGCTGTGCAGGCTCCCCGTGCCCAGGCGGACAAGCTCCTGTATTCCCAGCTGGCCCGCCAGATGGTAGAGTCGCAGAGCGGCCTCAGACTGTTGCAGGACACGGTGGTGGACATGGAGGTTGTGGTGAGCGGCCAGCTGATGCCGCCCAAGTCTCAGCCCAGTGATCAGGAACAGCTGGAGCCGTTGCCTGGACAGCGGCTGGGCCAGACTCCTGCCGAGGGCGAAGGTAAGTATCGGCTCAAGCTTGCTGCCTTGGTGACGGAGCGGGGGCGACGGATTCCCGTCCGGTCGGCTGTTCTGACCACCGGAACCTTTTTGGGAGGCAGAATCTTCATCGGCAGCTACGATGCCCCCTGCGGACGGTTGGGTGAGCCGGGAACCGGTGGGCTGACGGAGGCATTGAATCGTCTGGGCTTTACAACCGGCCGCCTGAAGACCGGCACGCCTCCACGGGTGTTGCGGAATTCCATCGATTTTTCCCAGCTGGAGGAGCAGCCCGGTGATGATGAAATCATCCCCTTTTCCTTTGACAACGAGAAAATAGACCGCCCAATGGTGAGCTGCCATCTGGTCTATACAAACGGGGGCACCCACCGGCTGATTCGGGAGAACATCAGCTATTCCCCACTCTACAGCGGCAAGATCAGTGGGGTGGGGCCCCGATATTGTCCCTCCATTGAAGACAAGGTGATGCGCTTTGCCCAGCGGGAGCGTCACCAGCTCTTTGTGGAGCCTGAGGGCCTGACCACTGACGAGATGTACATCAACGGGTTTTCCTCTTCTCTGCCGGAATCGGTGCAGGATGCCTTTTTGCGGACCTTGCCGGGGTTTGCCGACGCAGTGATGAGCCGTCCCGGTTATGCGGTGGAGTATGACTTCATCGATCCCACCCAGCTCTTCCCATCTTTGGAGACAAAGCTGGTGGCAGGACTTTTTGCCGCAGGCCAAATCAACGGAACCTCCGGCTACGAGGAGGCGGCAGGGCAGGGGCTGGTGGCGGGAATCAACGCCGCCCTCTATGCCCGAAGCCACCAGGAGCTTTGCGGCCCACTGGCCTGTCCCCAGACTGCCGCCACGGAGCATGATGCTGGCATTGGAGGTGTGAGCCGGGAAGTGCCTGTCTATGAGCCCCTGGTGCTTTCCCGCAGTGAGGCCTACATCGGGGTGCTGATTGACGACCTGGTTACGCTGGGAACCAGGGAGCCCTACCGGATGTTTACGGCCCGTGCCGAATACCGACTGAAGCTGCGGCATGACACGGCGGATGTCCGGCTGTGTGAGAAGGGCTATAAGGTGGGCTTGAATCCGGCCTGGCGGTTCCAGCGGGTGCAGGAGAAGCTGGCTGCCCAACACGAGATTTTCCAGCTTTTGGCAAGGAATCCCGGCGCTGTAAACCCCGGCTATCCCCAGGCGGTTTGGGAGGCAGCCCTCATCGATGTGAAATACCGCCACTACATAGAAAAGCAGGACCGTCGAGTGGAAAAGCTGCACCGCATGGAGAGCGCCCGCATCCCCGCTGACTTTGACTACAGCTCCATTCCCTCCCTTTCCGCCGAGTCCCGGCAAAAGCTGGAGCGAGTACGCCCCACCACCTTGGGGCAGGCCAGCAGAATCTCCGGCATCCGAAACTCGGACATCATGCTGCTGATGGTGTACCTGAAGTAGCTCATGGTGCGGGGAGAAAATAAACAAGGCCGATACAAGCTGCGCTGCATCGGCCTTTTCGTTCTGTTGTATGGAAGTCTACTGGTATTCTGCCACGTTGGAGGCAAAAATTTCCTTGATTTGATCTGCTGTCAGCACATTGGCCTTCACTAGGTCGTGGCACTGCTCGGAGACAGACTTGTTGAAGAACAACAGGTCGTCTGTACTGATGGTAACACGGATGCCAGCCTCCACAATCCTCTTGATGGGATGCACCTCCAGACTCTTGACCGCCCCCAGCATCACGTTGCTTTCGGGAGTGATGTTCAGCCGCAGGTTCCGGTCCTTGATGAACTGGAGCACGGAGTCATCCTGCACCGCACCGATTCCATGCTGCACCTCCTCCAGATCGAAGAATTCCACAAAGGCACGCACAGACCTTGCGTCGGAGAACTCGCCTACATGGGCCTTCCGCTTGATGCCCAGCCTTCCTGCCAGCTTGTAGATGGAGTCAAACTCCTCGATTCCTTCCTCCACCTCCGGGCCGTAAAGGTCGATGCTCTTGAACAGGCCACTCTCCAGGCAGGCGGGAGCCCATTCCTGAATCTTGTCGATTCCGAAGGTCTTTCCCATGCCCAGCTCCGGGCGGAGGTCAATCTTTTCGGAAAACCTGTCCTTGACCTCCTGCACCATCCTGAGAAAGTTGTCAACTCCACCGCAGTGAATGACAAAGCCAATGTCGATGCTGCCCTCCAGCACGGCAACACCGTCCGCAATGGCATCCATAACAGAAAGCACCAGGAGATTTGTCACATCTTTTATCGTTTTGGCACGGGGACGGGTGTATTCCCCGATAATCTCGTGCATCTCACCCAATCCGTTGAGCTTCCGGGGAAAATTCGGAATGTAAAATCCGGCCCATGGGGCATAGGATGCATAGCGCATTCCCAAATTCAAGTGATTGTGGGCATCAACTTTTGGAAGCGAAATGAAATCTGATACTGACATCATAGAATTCTCCTGACTTTATCTTGATTTTCGGCAGGGTTGCCGAAAATCGACACTTTAAAGAAAAGGCTAGGGAAGCAGCAGCGTCTCCAGCTGGTCCACCAAATCCCCGAAGGTTTTTAGCGCTGAGCGCACCGGCTCTGGAGACTCCATGTCCACGCCGGCCACCCGCAGGGCCTCGATGGGATAGCGGGAGCCGCCGGACTTCAGGAAGGAGAAGTAGTCCTCCCGCTCCTTGGTCCCTCCCTCCGTCACCCGCCGTGCCAGGGCCAGGGATGCGGAGATGCCGGTGGCGTACTTGTACACGTAGAAGGCCCGGTAGAAGTGGGGGATGCGCAGTCCCTCCAGGTCGCTGACCGCTTCGAATTCCATGGCGGGGCCGAAGTAGTCCACCAGCAGCTGGCGGTAGGTGGAGCGCAGGGTTTCCAGCGAGAGGGGTGTGCCGGACTCCACCAGCTGATGGGTCTTCATCTCGAATTCGGCGAACATGGTCTGGCGGTAGAGGGTGGCCAGAATGTCTGAGGCACGGCTGGAAAGCAGGTATGCCCGCATGTCGGGGGAGTCGGCCTTGTCCAGCAGGTGCTGGAAGACCAGCTGCTCGTTGAAGGTGGAGGCCACCTCCGCCTCGAAGATGGTGTAGCTGTACTGCATGAAGGGATTGGAGTGGGAGGAGTAGTAGGAGTGCATGGAATGGCCGCCCTCGTGGGCCATGGTGTACAGATCCCGCAGCACGTCCTTTTTATAGTTCAGCAGGATATAGGGATAGCCCACATAGCCGCCGGAGGAGAAGGCACCGGAATCCTTTCCCTTGTTTTCGTAGCGGTCCACCCAGCCTCCCAAAAGTCCGCCGCAGAGGGTGTCGGTGTATTCCCTGCCCAGAGGTGCCAGGGCCTGCCGGAGAATCTCCACGGCCTCCTCGTAGTCGATGGAGGTCTTGACGCTGCCCACCAGGGGAACGTAGACATCGTAGTGCCGCAGCTTGTCCAGTCCCAGCACCCGGCGGCGCAGCTCGTAGTAGCGGTGGAGGGTGGGCAGGCTCTCGCGGACGGCTGCGATGAGGTTGTCGTAGACGGCCTCCGGCACCTTGTCCGGGAAGAGGGCCCTGGCCCGTGCCGACTCGTAGCCCCGGCTCCGTGCCTGGAAGATGTCCTGGTTTACGCTGCCCTCGTACAGGGCGGCGATGGTGTTCTTGTGGCCGTCGAATCCCTTGTAGAACTGGTGGTAGGCGGTCTTGCGCACCTCCCGGTCCGGGTTTTCCAGCAGCTTGGAATAGCTGGAGTGGCTGAGGGGAATCTCACCCTCGGCAGTCTTCACCGTGCCGAAATCCAGGTCCACGTCGGTAAGCATGGAGAAGGCCTTGTCTGCGGTGCGGCTGGACTCGCTCTGCAGGGCCAGAATCCGCTCCTCCTTTTCGCTCAAGATGTGGGGCTTCATTCGCAGAAGCTTTTTCAGCCAGATGCGGTAGTCGTCGAACTGGGAAGCTTCTATCCAAGCGGTGATTTTTTCTTCGGGGATGGCCTGGATTTCAGGAATCAGGAAGCTCAGGCGTGCGTCGGCAGCGGAGGCAGCCATGAGGTAGCGGCTCTTCTTTTCCTGATGGGCACTTTCGCCCGCATCGCCTGCCGAAAGGAGGAAGGCGTAGTGGCCCACCAGCTCGGAAACCTGCTCCATCTGGCTCAGCTTGGTGATGGCTGTCAGCAGGCTTTCGGAGGAGTCCCCGATTTTTCCCCTGAATGCCTCTATTTCCAAGGAAAGGGGCTCGATTTTGGCAAGCTCGGCCTCCCATTCATCATCTGACTTGAACAGCTGGCTCAGGTCCCATTTATCATGCTCTGGAATCTCATTGCGTGTAGGAATCTTGATTTCGCTCATAATCAAAGAGTATAACACGTTTTGCCCCGGTCGCCAATGGTGGGGGAGATTTTTGGAGGAGGTCTTGGGAAGGCTAGCTTGAAGCCTGCGGCGATTCGTGCGGAGGGTGCATCCCCCTGACGCTTTGTGCTATGTTCTGCGTCGGGGCTCGCTCATTGTCTTCAAGATTTTGCATTTTTTTGCCGAAGATGAAGCTATGGACATGTCTACCATAATGAGTACCATTTCCGCTGTCCTCCTGAATCCAGCCGTGATTTTTATTTCCATCGCGGTGATTCTGTACCTCAATTTCGTGAACTTTGTGGTGCGGTATCGGAAGAAGCCTCCGAAGACAAAGAAGAAGAAGGCCGTCGTCGCACCAGCCCCTGCGCCAGCCGCTGAAGGTGAGGGCCAAGAGGAGGAATGAGCTTTCCCCGGCCTGGTACGGACACCCGCTTGGTGCCCAGTCCCCGGAGGATAACCTGCCCCTGTTTTTTCAGTTCCTGCAAGAGTGTGATGAAGTCCTGCAGCTCGTAGATTGCTACGGGGCTTTTTTTGTTTGCCCTGAGCCGTAGTTGTTCTGCCATCTGTTTCATTGTCCAGCGGTTCCTGTTTTTCCTGATGAATGCCAGTGCGGTTGCAATGTCGCCGGGAGAACAATCCAGTTTTTTGCCAGAGTCCTGTGCGTCACAGAAATCGCAGCCGCTGCAAGCTACCTCCTCTCCCCCCAGGGCATCCAGCAGGACTTGGCGGCGGCACTGGTGGCCCTGTGCGAATTTTCCCAGCACACGGCCACGGCTTCCCTCTGGATGCTGTCGTGAGCGGGCCTCGTCCTCTGGGCTCCACAGGAGGATGGCCTTGGTGGGGCTGCCGTCCCTTCCGCCCCGTCCTGCCTCCTGGATATAGGCTTCCGCCGTGGGGGAGGGCTCCAGATGGATGACGGTGCGGATGTCGCTTTTGTCGATTCCCATGCCAAAGGCACAGGTGCAGCACAGCACGGCGGATTTATGGGGAAGGAACCACTGCTCCGTGGCAGTCTTTTCCTCCTTGGTGAGGCCAGCGTGGTAGAAGCGAACCTGATCGGCAGGAAACACCTCCCGAAAAAGGCGGGCGGTGCTCTCGGACTTGGCTCTGGTGCCACAGAATACAATGAGGGGTCGCTGCTCTTGGGTGGCCAGCTGTAGGGCCGTCTTTTCCTTGATGCCGGTGTACACCACGGAGTAGTGGATGTTCTGGCGGTCCGAGGTGCTTTTCATCAGGTAGGGGGGCTGGCCTGCAAAGAGGATTTCTGTGACACGCTGGAGCACTGGCGGCGAGGCGGTGGCGGTAAAGGCGGTGATAACGGGAATTTTGAGCTTTTCCAGCACCGTTCCCAGGGTGAGGTAGGCGGGGCGGAAGCTGTCCCCCCATTCGGAGACGCAGTGGGCCTCGTCGATGGCGGCGTGAAGGATGTTGTAGCCGGCCAGCCGCTCCAAAAGCCTTTCGGACTGCAAAACCTCTGGGTTTGCCAAAATGATTTTTGCTCCGGCATCCAGCCGACGGAAATTGTCCTCCCGCTCCTCCTCCGTCTGCTGGCCACGGAAGAGGACGGCCTCCAGTCCCGCCTGCTGGATTCGCCGCAGCTGGTCCGACATCAGGGCCAGCAGGGGGTAGATGATGAGGGTCCTGCCGGAAAGGAGCTGGGAGGGCACCATGAAGCACAGTGACTTGCCCGCCCCGGTGGGAAGCAGCACCACCTGCCGCCCCCTGTTGATAATATCGTCCTCCTGGTCGCCTGATTCAGTGGCCTGGTTGTCCTTAGGGACATCCAGAATTGGCTGGCTTATGACTTGGTTTGCTAGGTATCGCTCCTCGCATTCCATGATGTTGGCGATGACCAGCCGCTGCCAGGGGTAGAGGGACGGCACCCCGAACACGTCCTGTGCCACCGCCACTGCCGGATCCCGCTCTGCCAAAAACTCTCCTTCAAGAAGGTATTCCTCCGGGACATCTTCCTCGGATTCAAATTGATTAGAAAATAGCTGTTCATTCTTCATATCTCTATTGTAGGGAAAATCCGATAAAAAAATGCGTTTTTACAGGAAAGATAAGTGGCCGGTGTGGACAGGCGGAGTGAGCTCCTAACTCCCCGCCCCTGCATCCTCCTCGGCATCCTGCAAAAGTATGGACTCCACGATGGCATGGTTTCCACTGGCAAAGGCGTGGATAATCTTTGTGTCCACAGGACTGGAGGGCAAACTGCTGAAGCCCGCCGCCTCCAGTAGTTCCTCCAGCTCATCCACAGAAAGGCGGAGCTGGGCTGCAATAATGACGAGCTTGTCCTTGCGGGTCTTGTAGCCATCCTTGCGGGTGATGTCCGAGAACAGCTGCTTGGAAATGCTGACGGTATTCTTCCACAGGTGGAAGCGCCTCTTTGAGGGGTTGTCATGGAGGTACCGCCCGATATGCTGTTCCAGCAGGGTCTGGTAGCTGATGGTTTCTGCTGGCTGGAGGGGAATGTTTTTCCTCTGGTACTGGCGGGCCAGCATTTCCTGGATTTCCCGCCGCTGTCCACGCTCCGCATGGTCCAGTGGACGCAAGCCCATCTTGTCTCGGATTTCCACGTCAGCACCCTGTTCAAGCAGGAACTGGACGATTTCCTTGTAGTTGCCCATGACGGCCAGGGCCAGCAGGGAAAATCCCTCCGGTTCAGTCTGGAAATTCACATCCATCTTTTCGTAAATCAGGTGCTTTACCAGGGAAAGGCGATTTGCGATGGTGGCATACATCAGAATGCATTCCTTGTCCTGTTGGGTAAGGAGCTTGGCGTCCAGCAGCCTTCTCAAGACCAAGGAAAGGCCGTTCTTTGCCAAAAGCCGCACTGGGGTGTAGCCCTGCTTGTCCCGGACGTGGATGTCGGCTCCCCGCTCTATCAGCAGGCAGGCGGCGTCCTGGGCAGAATGCTTGATGGCTTGGAGCAGGGGAGTGGAGCCCTTGGGCGAGGTGATGTTGATGTCGGCGCCATTTTCCAGCAGCAGCTCAATCATGTCGCAGAAATTCATGGTGGCGGCCAGCAGGAGGGGCGAGGTTTCCACGCTGAATCGGTTCACCTTGGCTCCATTGTCCAGCAGGAGCTTGGCGAATGAAAGGGCGTTGACACTGACGGCGGCGGTGAGGGGCGTGAGGCCGTAGCTGTCCCGAAGGTCAACGGTGGCTCCCCGCTGGATGAGGAGCTTGCCTGCGTCGAGGGCATTGTTCTGGGCGGCAATAATCAGGGCGGTCCGACCACGGTGATCCTCCTGCTCAATGGGATGCTGGGAGTCCAAAAGGAATTCCACCTGCCGCAGGGCATTTGCCATGGCCACCACGGAGAGCAGGGGCGGCTGCCAGGTGTCGATGTGGCAGCGGAAGGGGGTGAGGTTGAAGATGCCGGGCTCATGGCCTGGGAGGTAGCGGTTCATGATGTAGACATTTCGACTGAAGGTGACTGAATAGGTGGCCCCCGCCTCTTCCATGGCCTCCCGCACCGAGGTGGAAAGGTGGGGATTGAGGATAAAGGGTTGTTCGACAAAGCCGTCGTTGAAGCCGAACTGCAGCAGCTCCTTCGCCAGGGCAAGGTAGTCGTCGGTCATGAGGTAGGTGTACCTTTTCCCCTCAAGCTCCTTGATTGCCACCTCCACAATCTTAATCTTCTGCTCCTCGTCATAATACCTTTGCTGTTCTTTCATCGGAATGCTCCTTTTGCAAGTGATGGACATAGTATACCCAAAAAAAATTGGCAAAAGGTCGCTTTTTAGGCGACTTTTGCAGGACCCGCTGGGAAGGAAGGCTGCCAAACAGCAGGCATCACCTCCCTTGACTTTGCGGGTGGGTCAGAACAGGGGCAGGCCCAGATGCAGGGAGGGCAGAAGCTCCCCAGTGTGCAGGTAGGCTGCCTGAATCCTGATGTAGAGCAGATTCAGCAGGCTCACCCTGGCTCCAACCTGCACCTGCCAGGGAACATTCTTGGCGATATGGCCGCCTCCTTCCTCCTGATTTTCGGGAATGTAGGAGAGGCCGATGCCAGCTCCTGCATAGCAGACGATGTGGGGAATCAGCTGGCAGCCTAGAGAGCCCTCCAGCATTAGGGTGTGGTTGGTCCGTGTCTGCACCGGCTCCTGATTTGTGCTGGAGTGGGCCACAGTCTGGTGGGAGCTACCTTCCTCCAGTACCTGGCTCCGACGGTAGGACAGGGCGAGGATGAGGGGGAACTGCTTATGGTCTGAGTTCTCCCAGCTGACGGAAACACCGAAGTTGTCCTTGCTGCCCACCGAAAAGCCCGTGGTTGTGGCCGTGGTCAGATTGGTGGGAAAGGTGTAGCCCAGGCTGATGACGTGCTTGCCGCTAAAATCGGGCAGCTGCATGGAGAAGAAATTCTGCGGTCGGATTAGGATTCTTGCGCCGAGATATTCATCCCTCCCGGTGATGTGCTCCCAGTCGGAGTGCCACCGGTACTTGTAGAACAGACCCAGTGCGAGGGGGCTTTGTTTTCCCAGGGAAAGGTCTATGCCGGGGGTAAACTCCCAAATGGGATTCCAGCTGCCGTTGCTGAGTCCCACACCACCCTCGATGTAGGGGTGGAGCCATCCTAGGGACAGAGTGGCTCCAGCCAGCAGGGTGTAGTCCAGGCTGTGGGAACTGGCGATGTTGCCCTCCACCCCAACCTTGCCGCCCCAATAAAAGACCCTGTCCCAGTCCCCCAGCCAGAATGCAGGCAGCAGGAAGCCGAAGGAAAGGCTGTGCTGGCGATCCATTTCCCTTGCCCGCAGCAGGTCCCCGCCGCCGACAAAGATGCCTGCCATGGCCGCCTCTTCCTGAGAGTCCAGAAAGCTGGAGGAGGCTGACCTCCGTGGAGTGGAGGGGCGGGATGGTGCGGGGCGGCTTTTGCTGCCCTTGGAGGACACTATGGCCGACGTTCTGCTGCGTGGCAGGCCGCCTGCGGGGAAGGGGGAGTAGCTTTTGTCTGAGCGGGCGAGAGCTTTGCCCTCCGGTGTGGCAAGATCCAGACTGACTGGCTTGGTGCCGCTGGTGGTGATGAAGAAGTGGCCGCATCCTTTTCCCTTCTGCCCCTCCTCCTGCCAGGCGAAGATTTGTACCTTATAAGTTCCTGGCTGTGGCGGAGCAAGGTAGACTCTGGATGGTGTGGTCTCCGTTCCAGCCTCAATGAACACGGTATTGGGGATGCTCTTGTCGGTGGAGCTGTCGTGGATTTGAAAGGTGAGCCTGCAGCCAGGATTCGTATGGTAGCTCAGAATGCTGATACCTGCCACCTTGTTCTCCTTTCGGGGCAATTCCAGGAGACGGGCGGCATCGAAGAGGGTGGGGCGCAGGTTGGGAAGGGTGGCGAAGGTGGCGGCATCTAGGGGGTATTCCAGCAGCTGGTGGGAGTGCTGGCTTGGATAGTGGGAGTAAATCATCTGCTCCGGCTGTACGAAGAGCCAGGTGGTGCTGTAGTCTTGGACGGAGGTTCTGCCGCTCATGTGGCCTGAGTCCCAGGTGCAGTCCACCAGGTACCAGCTTCCCTGTATCTGCACCATGTTCCAGGCGTGGTTTGAGTCGGTGGGATCTTCGTATCCCCGCTGGCTGGCACCAACTCCCCGTGCGTAGCCGTGGATTTTCTCGCAGGGAAGTCCGATTCCGTCACACAGCGCCAGGAAGAGGTTGGCGTAGCCCTCGCAGACAGCCCTTCTTGTCTTGAGAATGGAGGCCAGGTCTTGCCGGGGAACGGAATTGTTCCAGTAGTTTGCGTCGTCGTAGAACAGGAGGAGGGCGGTGACATCGTGGGCAAGCTTTGTCTGGAGGAACTTGTCCTTGGTGTGGCTGGAAATTTCGGAGCAAACCTGCCTGATGTAGTCTTGGGGAGCGGTGCGTCTGACAGAATCAAGCCGCTGGTTGTTTACAATGTCCACCGCCTTTTGCTCCGGCTTGTTGGTGCGGTAGGCGGCTGAAGCAGTGTATGATGCCGGGCGGGAATAGGTTGCCCCCCAGAGCTGCATGATGGAAAGACCGGCGAGGGCCACCAGCATGACCAGCCTCTTGACATAAAAGAATTTTTTCATGGATTTCCTCCTGTTTTGTCCAGTGTAGCACAAGAGGTTGCCCAAAAGGTCGCCTTTTTGGCGACTTTTTGGGTGGGGTGGGTGGAGCGGGGATTATATTGGAAGTCGGGTAGATTTAAACTTCAGTAACAGAGATTCTATTTCCTTATAAGTGTTGATGAGTTCCTGCATTCGGTGTATATCCTCGATTAATTTTTTAAATGGTTTTGTATTAGTTCCCTTTTTAATCTTTTGTTTTGATTTTTCAAGTTCCTTTAGATGTGCATCTGCTACAAGGAGTTTATAGTGAAGGATGTCAAAGGTTGATTTATCATTGTTGTTTTTTTTATTTGGATTTGTATTATAATCTAATAGAAGTTTGACATAGATAAGTCCACTGTCTATTGCAAGGTGCAGTGGAGAATTTCCGTCCTTGTTTTGTATATTAGGGTCTGCACCGTGCTTCAAAAGCAAGACGGGAATGCGGTAGTGTCCAGCTTTTATTGCAAGGTACAGCGGTGAGTTCCCGTCCCAGTTTTGTATATTTGGATTTGCGCCATGTTCCAAAAGGCTATGAACAATGTCGTGGTATCCATCTTTCACTGCGAGGAGTAGTGGAGAATTTCCGTCCTTGTTTTGTGTATTGGGGTCTGCACCATGCCTCAAAAGAAAGGTGGCAATGTGATAGTGTCTAGCTTTTGTTGCGAGGTGCAGTGGAGAGTTTCCGTTCTTGTCTCGTATATTCGGGTTTGCACCGTGCTCCAAAATAACGGAAACCATATCATGCTTTCCATCTTTCACAGCAAGGAGTAATGGTGATTCTCCGTCTTTGTCTTGTATTGCACCATGCTTCAAAAGACTGAAAACAATGTGGTAGTATCCAGCTTTTGTTGCGAGGTGCAGCGGTGAATTTCCGTTCTTGTCTTGTATATTCGGGTCTATACCGTGCTTCAAAAGGCTATGAACAATGTCGTGGTTTCCAACTAGTATTGCAGGGAATAATGGAGTGTTGTCGTCATTGTTTCGTATGTTAGAGGTAAGTTTGTACTCTATGCTTTCTTCCACAATAGGTTCGGGAAGATGAGCAAATGCAGTTAGAAAAACGGACCAAAGTTTATCTTTGATGTTTTTTGCATTAATTTTACCTCCTTTTCTTAAAATCATAGGAGGAATTGTAGTGTCATGTGCATATCTGATGGCATAGGCAAGAGGTGTGTAGTCCCCTTCGTTGTGAATTTTTATTGGTACATTTATTTCTACTCCAACATCAATAAGACGTTCTACAACAGATTCCTTTCTCATTTTTATCGCAATCGATAGTGGTGTTTCACCATTCTGAGTGCATGAATTAAGTTCCCCAGGGAATTTTCGTAATGCTGCATCAAGAGCAATTCCAGCTATCTTTGTATAACTTAGTCCTGCATATATATATTCTTTAGCTTCATTGTCAGGTAAATATTTGTGTCCCAAGTCGATTGCTTGCATAATATGATTTTCATTCTTGTCTGCCATCTTAATCCTTTTCCACTTGTAAACAAAATTGTTAATAACTCATCCATGTTCATTAATTAGGAACGATTCACATCAAAATTATTCATACTGTCTCCCTCCCCGAAAACTAGATTGGTTTAATCTCAATGCCGGCCTTGGCGGCATACTGTATGAAACTATCGAAATTGGCTGGAGTCCATTGGGTTGAGACGACAACTTGTTCTCCAGTACCAAGCTGGAACGGATGCCTGTTGAATCTACGGTGCTTCCATTGTTCCGGTGTTACTTCTTGTGGCAACCTGATGCATTTTCCAAAGCCAGGCCTTCCGGCCTCATCAGGGAAGACGTTGTACAGTTCGGAGTAGGAGATGGTTGGGTGCATGGAAATGTATTTGGAAACAACCTCATAGGCTGTGGAACATTTACCTCCTGTACCATTGCCATCCACAGAGTATTGGGTGTTGTCCTTTGCACCCTTGTTTGCTGTTTTTTTATTGAGAGCAACATTGAAAACAGATGTCGGTATCACAGGCATTGCCACCTTCTTGTCCACCGTTATAACAATTCCCTCCAGAGCCTGCTGGATTTCTTCTTGTGAGTAGGTTTCCGAAAGCTGTTCCTGCAAAACCTGACGTACAAATTCAGCCGTCACCTTTTGCTGTATGGCGTGGATGTTTTCCTTCTCTTTTTTCCTTTCTTGAATGAAATTCTTTATGTGCTGCCGGTCAAAGGAAGCCTTGCTGAACAACTCCACAAATTTGATTCCGTCGGGATTGTCCTTGGTGAATGCTATCTCCACAAAAGCTTGTTTATCATCGTCCTTTGTGATGTCGTAATCGTAGAGATAAATTTTGTTACAAATCAATACTCCTAGATCGACTTTTAAAAGCTTGAGATAACTGAACAGCTGTTCGGTTCCTGTGGTTAGGGTGTGCTGTTTGAGTTCCACCACAAACAGGTCTCCTTGTTCTCTGTTGTGGATAATGATGTCTGGAATGGTTCGTACTGTGGAACCGATTTGAATATTCCTTTGAGCGTCAACCTCTTTTAGCAACTTGCTGTAGCCAAATATTTCCACGAATAAATTTTCCCAATCTCTTTGAATCCTTTGTTCTGGTGCATTTTTGTTCTTGTTATAACAGTCAACTAAAAATTCCCACTTCTCTCTCGCATCCATCTTCTTTCCTCCTTTTGCTTTTCCACCTTTCGGCGGGTTTGGCCACAGATATTCCTTGTAGTCGCACTCATAGTTGCTGCACTCGTACAGGATTTTTGCTCTTGGTGAAATCCTTAGCTCACCTCCACATCGGGGACAGTGACCACAGTCATCCATCTTCCTTTCTCCTCCTTATCCAGTTCCAGTGATTATCAGTGACTGATACATTATATCATGTAATTTTTTCACTGGAAAGCAGGATAAAACATTGATATAACGATTTTTATCCTGACTCTCCTGTTGATAGGATTGGTCGCTTAAAAAGTCGCCTTTTTGGCGACTTTTGAGGCGAAAAGCCGGCCACTAGTCGGTCAAGTGCAAATCCAAGGTGTAGGTCTTGACGGAGATTGAGGGGATTAGTAAGGAATGGTTCTTACCAGCCATTGTTTGAAATCTATGCCACTTCTGCTATCCGTAAAGTTGGGATGGTGATGGTCGTTGTAGTGTATCTGTATGTCGATTTGGTAAGACTTGTCAGTTCTTGCTATAACCTCATTGCTTTTTATTGCTCCTGCAGGTATCAAAAACAGATACAATTGTCTTCTGTCAATATCATTTAGAATTAGCCACCAGTCATTCTTTAATTTATCGAAGGGAGGATTTGCCCAGTATTTATTATTTCCTGTGTGTCCTTGATTTTGCGACGAAAATGTACAGTTATTCCGATTTATTGGGATTCCCTTATCCAAACACAGCTGAATTGCCATTGATTTGTTAATTTCCCTACGAACATTTTTTGACTTATTCCACTTTTCAGTTGAGTCCATTTTCAATCCTCCTTTTGCTTTTCCATCCTTGGGGATGCCTGCCCACATATATTTCCTGTAGTCGCACTCATAGTCACTGCACTCGTACAAGAGTTTGGGGTTTGGTGAAATCTTTAGCTCACCTCCACATTTGGGACAGGTTCCACAGTTATCGTCCATTTTTCCCTCCTCTATCCTTTCCCTCCCCCAAGCCACACCAGCCCCATCCCAAGACAGGGCCGGTGTGGTGGAAGCGCCGCTCAAGGCAACTCCCTACCGAAAGTGGTAGTTGGCGCCGAGTGTCATGCTGTAGGTCCAATGCCCGATGAATCCCAGGCCAGCCATGGTCCAGTTCAGGGAGAACTTGTCGTTTATCTGGAAGCCCAGTCCGCACTCCATCAGAATCTGGAAGCTGGCCTTGGTGGTGGTGGTGTCCGATGCATCTGCACCCCAAGCTTCATATACCTGTTTCGTATAGGAACTGAGGCTCACCTTTACCGTCCTGATGGGAATGCCGAAGCCCAGCCCAGCCCAGGTCACCAGCTTGTCTCCCCAGGCTGGGCCGCTGGTTGCCCAGAGATCCGCCCAGTCGGCAAAGCTGAAGTTGAATTTTGCCAGCACGCCGGGACGAATCTCGGTGGCGGACATCTCTGCCCAGGTCAGGCTATATTTTTGGCCGAACTGCATTCCCACCTGAAGCTCAAAGGCCAGCTTGTCCACCAAGGGATTGCTGTGTCCCCGGAAGGGAGTGATGCCAACCACCGGGGTGAGGGCAAAGGCATTGGCCCTCATCGGGTAGGCGTAGTTGAGGTGGGGGTGTGGCGCTTCATAGTTGTAACCACCAAACTGTCCGAATCCCAGGTTCAGCCCTCCGTAGACCCCCATGCCGCTCTGGGCAGAAGCCCCTGCCGCAACTAGAACCAGTGCCACTGCCAGAAGGAGCCTCCGCTTGCCCCGTCCTCTGCCTGTTACAGATTTCATCCTAAAATCCTCCTTGAGCAAATCTGTAGAAATTATATCCTAAAATCATGTCTTTTCTGTGGTGTCAATTAATACACATGATTTTATAGCATCTATATACATCATTATATCGATAATAATGCTTTAAATCTACAATAAACATTGTATAATCATGTTAATAAAGGCCGTCCTGCAAGCTATCCTATAGGCAATGTCATTGCAACAGACCTTCATCGCCAACCTGCGCTACTTCCGCAAGAAAAAGGGGCTGACCCAAAAGGACCTGTCCGTCTACCTGAACAAGGGCTACAACTACATCAACTGCATCGAGGGCGGCAACTCCTTTCCCCCGCCGGATGTCATAGACCAGATGGCAGCGATTCTGGAGGTTGAGCCCGGCCTGCTCTTCCAGAAGGACAGCTCCCCGGAGAATCTGCGACGCTATGGCGGACAGCAGTACGTGGAGGAGGTGACCCACCAGATTATGAGCCGGCTGCAGGAGGTGGTCTCCCGTGAGGTCCGCCAGAGCCTGGAGTCCTGACCCGTTCCCCTGTCCGTGCCCTGTTGTGTCAACTATAGCAGATGCGGCAGGCCCACGGGTCGTTTAAAAACCGACTTTGCACTTTTTTTACAAAAAAAGCTGCCACGATGAGGTAGTCTCATCATGGCAGCCCTTCGGCGTTTCCTTCTATAAAATATAGAATCAAGAAAACTGCTCCGCAGTCCTGTGCCTTGGACCTAGGCGCTCTCCAGCTTTTCGATCTGCTCCGACAGCAGGGGAATCAGCTGCTTCTTGCGGGACACGATGTTCTTCAGCACAAAGATGTTGTCGTGGTCGGTGCGGGGAATCTCCACCACCTGCAGGAAGGACGGGTCGGCGGCCACCAGCATGAGGCTTGTCAGGTTGATGATGTCTGTCACCATCAGGGCGGAGAACAGGCAGCCCCGGCTGGAGCGCACCGAGTCCAGCAGCGTGAAGAACTCCTCCTTCCGGTCCAGCACCTCGGAGGGTGAGCTCACCTCAATCTGGCTCACGGTGAACTTGTGGCCCTTCTCGTTGAACTCCTTCATGTCCTGCTTGGTCACGTCCTCGGCGGAGCGTCCCTTGAGGCTGCTGGAGGCGGTGATGATGTCCTTCCCCAGGGTCTGGATGTCCAGGTTGGTGATGTTGGACAGGTACTCGGCGGTCTCCCGGTCCTCGTCGGTGGTGGTGGCGGACTGGAGCACCAATGTGTCGGTGAGGATGCCGCAGAGCAGGATGCAGGCGATTTCCTTGGGGATGGACACGTGGTGCTGGCGGTAGAGGTTGGTGACGATGGTGCAGGTGGCTCCCACCGGCCGGTTGATGAAGGTGATGGGGTAGCGGGTGGAAAAGCTTCCCAGCCGGTGGTGGTCAATCACCTCCCTGATCTTGTAGTTTTCGATTCCCTCCACGGCCTGGCTCAGCTCGTTGTGGTCCACCAGGCACACTTCGATGCAGGGCTCGTTCAGCAGGTCGCTCTCGGAGATGACCCCCAGCAGGTTGTTGCTGTCGTCAATGACGGGAAGGGTTCCGCCGGGTGCCTTCTGCAGGATGGGCCGCACCTTCTTGATGGTGTCGTTGGCGTTCAGCGGAGCCAGCTCCTGGTTCGCCATGGAGGACACGGGGGAGGAGTAGATGATGAGCATGGAGGTGGCGGAGGTGTCGTAGGGGCTCACCAAAAGGGACACGCCGTTCTTTTCCGCCAGGGCCCGCAGCTCCTTGTCCGGGGTGTAGCCCGACGTGATGATGATGGCCCGCACCTTCTCCTGGGCGCAGTACTCCTGGATGTCCTTGCGGTCCCCAGTGATGACGATGACGGTGGACGGGTCGTGGAGGGCCAGCCGCTTCTTGAAGGACTCGAACTGGGATCCAGCCACCAGGGTGACGCACCTGAAGGTCTCCTCCTCGTTGAAGGTGATGACCGGCTGGGCCGAGATTGTCTCGCTGATCAGCCCGATGGTGGTGGCGATGGCCGCAGACTTCTCCGGGTTCACAATCTGCAGTACGTTCTTGGCAAAGGCGCTGTAGTGCAGCAGCGAGACATACTTGCCCCCGTCCTGCACCACCGGCATCACCTTCCGGTCATGCTCCTGCATGGCGTTCACCGCCTTCCACAGGGAGGTGTCGCAGCTGACAGTCTGGCATCCCCGTGTCATGTAGTAGCTGACTTTGGGAATCAGGTCGGGAACATACTGGGGGATGGGCAGCTTGAAGCGGTTCATGATGTACTCCGTCTGGGGGGACAGGTTGCCTGCGCGGGCTGCCACATATTCGCTGTGGCCCATCAGCTGCTTGAGCCGGGCGTAGGCAGTGGCCGAGATGATTGAGTCTGAGTCGGGGTTGCGATGTCCGATGACGTATACGGTCTTCATTGTGATGAAAGCCTCCTCTCTTTGTCTGTCAAAAATTCAGCTAAGAGTGTACCATTAATGCACTTATGTAACAAGTGCAATTTTCCCGGCTTGTACAGAACAGGCCAGTTGCTATAAAATGGCGGGGAGAGCTGGCGGGTTTCTTCCCGCTGATTTGGAGGTTAGCATGAACTGCATTTTTTTGGGCCCTCCTGGGGCAGGAAAGGGAACCCTGGCGGCGAAGGTGGCCGTTGAATATGGAATCCCCCACATTTCCACCGGTGACATCTTCCGGGCGGCCATCAAGAACCAAACTCCTCTGGGAGTGAAGGTAAAGGCCATCATCGATTCAGGTGCCCTAGTGAGCGATGACCTGACCATCGAGCTGGTGAGAGACCGACTTGCTCAGGACGATGTGGCTAAGGGCTTTATTCTGGACGGCTTCCCCCGCACCATTCCCCAGGCTGAGGCATTGGAGGGCATCGCGGCGGTGGATGCGGTGGTGAATTTTGACATTGCCGACGAGGGCGTAGTGGAGCGTCTTTCCGGCCGACGGGTCTGCAAGGGGTGCGGCCAGAACTTCCACGCCACCTTCATGCCACCCGCCAAGGAAGGAGTCTGTGATGCCTGTGGCGGCGACCTGTTTATCCGGGATGACGACCAGGTGGAGGCCATCTCCCACCGCCTTGAGGTGTACCGCCAGCAGACGGCTCCCCTCATCGACTTCTATCGGGCCAAGGACAAGATTGTAGACATTGACGCACGCCCCGCCACCGAGGTTGTACTGGACCAGTTCCGGGAAAGATTCCCGCAGTAGGGTGTTTTTCGGGAAAGTTCCCGAAGCCCGGTTTCTACTCAAGAACTATCCCCGCATCCTTGTCAAGTTCAGTGGTGCGGGATTTTTCTACGGCTCGGAATGGGGAGACGGTGGTTAGGCCTGGGTGTCCATTTCTCCATTCCTGACTTGGCGGCGTTCTTTGTGTGGTTGCTGGGAGAATCCACCCCAGGTTGGTGTGGATATTGCTTGTTTATTGTAAAAAAATTGTAAAAAATACAAATTTGTATTTGCTAAATATAGCAAATTTCCTGTTTTTCCATTACAATCAGATTGGATTATGTATACTGCGGAAGTCTTTTGTTTTTTTCGGAGGCTTCCGGGGGATTTGATGAGCCATCTCGGTTTTTGGATATTATTTTATATAATGAAAACACTTAGATGTCTTGTTGAATTCCTAGAAGATTTTTTTATGGCGAGGTTTTCTATGGATTTGAAAGCTACTGCAAATACCATGACCTTCAAGCCGACGGCCTTTAAGCCAACGGTGCCACCCCTGCGGGTGGGAATCGATGTTGGGTCCACCACGGTGAAATTCGTGGCCTTGGACGAGAACGACAATGTGTGCTACAGCGAGTACAAGCGGCATCTGGCCGACATCCGCGGCACCATTATGGATGTGGTAAAGCGGGCTCTGGACACGCTGGAAAAGGAGCTTCCTGCCGGCAGCCGGCAGCCGCTGAGCGTCAAGGTCACTGGCTCCGGTGGATTTGCCGTCTCCCAGTGGCTGAACATTCCCTTTATCCAGGAGGTTGTGGCCTCCACCACGGCTGTCCAAAAGCTCATCCCCCAGACCGATGTGGTGATTGAGCTGGGGGGCGAGGATGCCAAGATTACCTATTTTTCCGGCGGGGTGGAGCAGCGCATGAACGGCTCCTGCGCCGGTGGAACGGGAGCCTTCATCGACCAGATGGCGGCCCTTTTGGAGACGGACGCCCCCGGCCTGAACGAGATGGCCAAGGGAGCCACCACCATCTATCCCATTGCCGCCCGCTGCGGTGTCTTTGCCAAGACCGACGTGCAGCCTCTCATCAACGAGGGGGCCCGCCGGGAGGACATTGCCGCCAGCATCTTCCAGGCGGTGGTGAGCCAGACTATTTCCGGCCTGGCCTGCGGCAAGCCCATCCGGGGTAATGTGGCCTTTTTGGGCGGGCCACTGCACTTTTTGGACCAGCTGCGCCATCGCTTTGTCACCACCCTGGAGCTGAAGGACGAGGAGATTGTCGCCCCGCCGGACTCCCAGCTCTTTGTGGCAGCCGGTGCCGCCTTCTCCGCCGAGCGGAGTCTCAGCTGCGTCCAGTCTGCCGAAAAGCAGCAGCCCTTCCCCCTGCTGGGTGAGTTCCGGGACAGCCTGAGCAACCTGGTGGATGCAGAGATGAACGAGGTGCAGCGTCTGGAGCCCCTGTTCCGAAACGAGCATGAGCTGGAGGAATTCCACCGCCGCCATGCCGAGGAGATGGCAGCCTCCGCAAACCTGGAGACTGCCTCCGGCCCGGTCTTTTTGGGACTGGATGCCGGCTCCACCACCACTAAGGCTGTCCTCATCGATGCCGCCGGTCGCATTTTGTGGCGCTTCTACGATGTGAATGCCGGAAATCCCGTGGATTTGGCGGTGCGGGTGCTCAAGGACCTGTACACCCAGCTGCCCAAGGATGCCTATATCGCCCGCTCCGTGTCCACTGGCTACGGCGAGGCCCTCTTCCAGGCGGCCCTGGGGGTGGACTCTGGCGAGGTGGAGACCATCACCCACTATCGTGCCGCCGACTTCTTTGTTCCCGGCGTGGAATTCCTGCTGGACATCGGCGGCCAGGACATGAAGTGCCTGCGCATGAAGGACGGGGCCATCACCTCCATCCAGCTGAATGAGGCATGCTCCTCCGGCTGCGGAAGCTTTTTGGACAACTTTGCCCGCTCCCTGGGCATGGACGTGCGGGAATTCAGCCGCAAGGCCCTGCTGGCGGATCGGCCGGTGGACTTGGGCAGCCGCTGCACCGTCTTTATGAACAGCCGGGTAAAGCAGGCTCAAAAGGAGGGAGCCACTGTCGCCGATATTTCTGCAGGGCTTTCCTATTCAGTCATCAAGAACGCACTGTTCAAGGTCATCAAGCTGCGCCGTGCCTCCGAGATTGGAAGCAAGGTTGTAGTGCAGGGTGGAACCTTTAACAACGATGCGGTTCTGCGGGCCTTCGAAAAGATTTCCGGGGTGAATGTCTTCCGTCCTGACGTGGCTGGTCTCATGGGTGCCTATGGTGCGGCCCTCATCGCCTTGGACCAGTGGAAGGACTTGATTCGCCCGCCGGTGGGTGTGGACGAGGCTACCTTCCAGCCCCCCACCATCCGTTCCAACATCGCCACCCTGGAGCAGCTGGACTCCTTCAACGTGGAGCTGGAGCTGCGTCGCTGCGGCAAGTGCAACAACAACTGCCTGATGACCATCAACACCTTCACCGCAGGAAGCGGAGACACCCGCAAGGCCAGTCGCTTCCTTACCGGCAACCGCTGCGAGCGGGGAGCCGAGCTTGGCGACGAGCTGAAGATTGTGGATGCCAGCAACAAGGCCAACACCGCCACTGGCTCCGACCACGGGGAGAGGAAGCTGCCCAACCTCTTTGACTGGAAGTACAAGCGGCTGTTTGCCCACTACAAGCCCCTCCGCCCAGAGGACGCTCCCCGTGGGGATGTGGGCTTGCCGCGGGTGCTGAACCTGTACGAGAACTATCCCCTGTGGTTTACCATCTTCACCCAGCTGGGATTCCGGGTGCGGCTTTCCCCCCGCTCCAGCCGTTCCGTCTACGAGATGGGACTGGAGACCATCCCCTCCGAGTCCGTGTGCTATCCGGGAAAGATTGCCCACGGCCACGTGGAGGCCCTGCTGAAGCAGGGTGTCAAGTTCATCTTCTATCCCTGCGCTCCTTACGAAATCAAGGAGGATGAGGGTGCGGGCAACCACTACAACTGCCCCATCGTCACCAGCTACCCGGAGGTGCTTCGCAACAATGTGGATGCCCTCCGCCGTGATCCCTCCGTCACCTTTATGAATCCCTTCCTGCCCATCTACCACAAGGACAGGCTGGCGGTTCGGCTCCATGAGGAGCTGCGGGAAAAATTCGACATCCCGATGGAGGAGATTGTCCGTGCCGTGGATGCCGCCTGGAAGGAGCAGGAGTCCTTCCGAAGGGAGACCCAGCAGGCAGGTGAGGAGGCACTGACCCAGATGATTATCATGGGGGGAAGGGGAATTGTGCTTTCCGGCCGCCCCTACCACCTTGACCCGGAGATTAACCACGGTATCCCGGAGATGATTGCGGGCCTTGGCCTTGCCGTCTTTACGGAGGATTCCGTGGCCCACTTGGGCAGCGTGGAGCGTCCCCTCCGCATTGTGGACCAGTGGACCTACCACAACCGCCTCTATCGTGCCGCCGCCTTTGTGTCCGAGTTCCCCAGCCTGGAGCTGGTGCAGCTGACAAGCTTTGGCTGCGGACTTGATTCTGTCACCTCAGACCAGGTGGACGAGATTATGCAGGCCCACGGCAGGATGTACACCCTCATCAAGATTGACGAGGGCTCAAACCTGGGGGCTGTGCGAATCCGTATCCGCAGCTTGATTGCCGCCGTGCGGGAGCGGGAGCGCCGCCAGACCTCCAAGACCGTGTCCATCTCTGCCGCCTACAAGCGCCAGGTCTTCACCAAGGAGATGAAAAAGACACATACCATCATTGCTCCCCAGATGTCGCCCATCCACTTCCGCCTGATTCAGAAGGCCTTCGAGTATTCCGGCTACAACTTCGTCATCCTGCCGGAGGTGGACACCATGGCGGTGGAGACTGGCCTGCAGTACGTGAACAACGATGCCTGCTATCCCTCCATACTGGTGGCGGGTCAGATGATTGCGGCCCTCAAGTCCGGCAAGTACGACCTGGACCATGTGAGCCTGCTCATCACCCAGACGGGCGGCGGCTGCCGTGCCACCAACTACATCGGTTATATCCGCCGTGCCCTGGTGGATGCTGGCATGGCCCACGTGCCGGTTCTCTCGCTGAACGCCTCCGGCCTGGAGTCCCAGCCTGGCTTCAAGATTACCCCTGCCCTGCTGCACCGTGCCATGATGGCCTTGATGACTGGCGACGTGCTGATGCGAGTGCTGTATCGGACCCGTCCCTACGAGGCCACCTCTGGCTCCGCCGACGCCCTTTACGAAAAGTGGAGTGGCCGTGCGGAGGTGCAGCTCAAGTCACTGTCTATCCGAAAGTACCACAAGCTGATTCAGGGAATCGTGGATGAGTTTGATGCCCTGCCCCTGTTGAACATCAAGAAGCCCCGTGTGGGTGTGGTGGGGGAGATTCTGGTGAAGTTCCATCCCACCGCCAACAACGACATCTGCCGTGTCATCGAGCGGGAGGGTGCCGAGTGCGTCATGCCCGACTTGGCGGACTTCCTGTTCTACACCTTCTCCACGGGCATCTTCCGCCACGAGGAGCTGGCCTTCCCCAAGAAGACGGAGCGGAATGCCCGCCGCTTGGTATGGTTCCTGGAGCTGTACCGCAAGCGGATCAAGAAGGTGCTGGGAAAGAGCAAGCGCTTTGACCCGCCCGCATCGATTTATGACTTGATGAAGGGGGTTGACGACATCGTGCAGCTGGGCAACATCACCGGCGAGGGATGGTTCCTCACCGCCGAAATGGTGGAGCTCATCGAGTCCGGTGTTCCCAGCATTGCCTGTGTGCAGCCCTTCGCCTGCCTGCCCAACCACGTGACGGGAAAGGGCATGATCAAGGAGCTGCGCCACCGCTTCCCGGAGTCAAACATCTCTGCCATTGACTTTGACCCTGGAGCCAGCGAGGTGAACCAGCTGAACCGCCTCAAGCTGATGCTCTCCAACGCCCCGGTCGGCCGCCATCCCGACGAGCGTGCGGAGGCGTGATAGAACTGTACTGAAGCAAAAAGGCCATCGGATTTTCCGATGGCCTTTTTGTTGGGTCGAGGTATGGGCGGCCCCTGTGTCTTACCGAGTCAGGTACAGCGCCTCGGATATGTTGAAGGCCTTGTCGCCAATCTTTTCCAGCTGGCGCACCAGGTCGATGTACAGCAGCTCGGACTTGACGTCGGCTCCGCTTTCCAGGCGCTTGCGTGCCACCTTCTTCAAATTCTTGCGGAAGAGGTCGATCTGGTCCTCGATGGTCTGGGCCTCGGCGTGCTTTTCCTCCGTCAGGTGTTTGTTCACATTCTCCCCGATGAACAGGACAAAGCGGTTTACCAGCTCGACATAGGGGTCCAGCCGGTTCAGGTCCTCCTGGGTGAAGGTCATGTTTTTTTCCACGCTGCGGGTCAGCAGGATGGAGACGCTGTTGCAGTCGTCGGTCATGGCCTCCAGCTGGTCCACCACGTCCAGCATCTGGGAGACGTTGTTCCGCTGGTTGTCCGTCAAGGGCAGGTCGAGACAGCGCACCAGGTATTGGGAAAGCTCCTGGTGCATCTGGTCGGCATAGTCCTCGTCACGGGCCTGCGCCTCCTTGTATTCTGCGGTGGCGGCCTGGGACCTGTCGTTGAAGGTGCTGCGGATTCGCTGGAACATGCGGGTAACGATGTCGGTCATGTCGGCTATCTCCTTTTCTGCAAGGAAGATGGCTCCCGCGGCATGTTCTGTCTTTCCGGGCTGTGGCATCTCAAGGCGGTAGGTGTCCGGAGTCTCGTCAGCCTTTGGCCTGACAAGGCGCTCGGTCATGGCGGCAAGCTGGCTGACAAAGGGCAGGAAGATGACGGTGTTGCTCAGGTTGAACACCGTGTGCAGCATGGCGATGTGGTTGGTGATGGTGTCCTTGTCCACCGGGCCGGGAATGATGGCATCCACCAGGGCCAGCAGGGGCCGGAAGAAGATGACCGCCAGGATTGTTCCCGACACGTTGAACAGCACGTGCACCAGGGCGGCCCTCCGCGCGTTCACCTTGGTGCCGATGGAGGCAATCACCGCATCGACGGTTGTGCCGATGTTGCTTCCCAGCACCATGGCCGCAGCAAACTCCCAGGGCAAAAGCCCGTTGTAGGACATGGTGAGGATGATGGCGGTGGCGGCGCTGGAGGAGTGGATGACCATGGTGATGACCATTCCCGCCACAATGCCCAAGATGAGGCTCAGGGCACCCTTGTCGGTAAAGTCGGACAGGAAGGCCACATTGTCGGCACTCACCTCCGGCATGATGGAGGACAGCATGTCCAGCCCCAGGAAGAGGAGACCGAATCCCATCAGGGCCTCGCCGATGGACTCCTTTTTGAGCTTCTTGTAGGAGACGAGGATAAAGCCGATGCCGAACAGGGGGACGGCAAAGGCCGAGATGCTGAACTTGAAGCCAAAAAGGGACACAATCCAGGCCGTGACGGTGGTTCCGATGTTGGCCCCGAAGATGACACCCACCGACTGCTTGAGGGTCAGAAGCCCGGCGTTCACAAAGGAGACCACCATCACGGTGGTGGCGCTGGAGGACTGGATTATCATGGTGATGAAAAGCCCGGTCAGGACGGCCAGGATCCGGTTGCCGGTCATAAGTCCCAGAATCCTCTGGAGCCCCTCTCCGGCACTCTTCTGGATTCCGTCGCTCATCATCTTCATGCCGTACAGGAGGAATCCCAGGCTGCCGACGAGCTGAAACAAAAAGGATATAATGTTCATAATCCTACCTTACAGAAAGTTGATTATCTTCACAATATGAATTCTGGTAGTTTTTCATTAAAAAATATGAGAAAGAAGGGGAGGAAAGGGTATTTTCCTCCCCAAAAACCCGTGCTACGATGCGGCTTCCCCGCTGGACTTGAGGGGCCTTCCCTGGAGGTAGGCGTCCATGGCATCGACGGCTCTTTTTGCGGTGGCCGCTGCCCGGACGACAGTGTTGCTGCCAAGGACAACATCGCCCGCCCCGAAGACGCCTTCCCTGGAAGACCGGAAGAATTCATCAACCTTCAGCAGTCCCCGCTCCGTCACCACCAGGCCGCTGGTGGTCTGGGCCAGCTTGTTCTTGGGCATCTGGCTGACGGCGATGATGGTGGAGTCGCTCTCCACCTGGACCAGCTCCTCCTTGTGGCCGACAACCTGGTCGTTCTCGTCGAAGATGCTCTCCCGGAACACCGGCCCCTTCTCGTTGATGGAGACCACCTGCATTCCATATACGAACTCGGCCCCGTCAAGCCTGGCGTACTCCACCTCGTGGTCGCTGGCGGCCACCCGCTTGGCCCTCGCATACAATGTCACCTTTTCCACACCGTAGCGGAAGGCGGTGCGGGCCACGTCCATGGCCACGTTCCCCATTCCCAGCACGGACAGGGACTTGCCCAGCTTGTGGCTGGCGGGGTTCAGCAGGTAGTCGATGCCGAAGTGGACGTTGCCCAGGCTCTCGCCCTGGATGCCCAGCTTCTTGGGCCTCCACACGCCGGTACCCACGAAGATGGCCTTGTAGCCGTCCCGGAACAGGTCGTCAATGTCCAGCGCCCCGCCGATGGTTGCGTCGGTGCGGATCTGGATGTCCATGGCCAGAAGCTTGTCCTCGTAGCGGTCTGTCATGGAGCGGGGCAGGCGGAAGTCCGGGATGCCGTACCGCAGCACGCCGCCAATCTTGTTCTTGGCCTCGAAGATGGTCACCAGGTAGCCCTTCTGCCGCAGAAGGATGGCCGCCGAGATGCCCGCAGGACCGCCGCCGATGACCGCCACCTTGATGCCGTTCAGCGGCTCCAAGGGAAGCTCCATGCGGTCCAGGCAGGCGTCGGAGATGTAGCGCTCTATGTTGGAGAAGCGGATGGGCGCCTCCTTGCGGTTCAGGATGCAGTGGCCCTCGCACTGGCTGGCGTGGTCGCAGACGATGGAGCAGAACAGGGACATGGGGTTGTTCTGGAACAGCATCTGCCCCGCCTCCCGAATCTTGTTCTCCTTGAACAGGGAGATGACCTGGGGAATGGGCGTGCTGATGGGACAGCCCTGCATGCACAGGGGCTTCTTGCAGTTGAGGCAGCGGTTCGCCTCGGTGGAAATGTATAGGGCCATAAAGTCCTCCAAAACTCAGGATGAAGACTTGCAATCGGTGCAAGTCTTTTCAGTATAGTACGATATAATGCGGTTTTGTACAATGAGTCTGAGGAAAATTGTAATGGGCGCGGGTTTATTGTGGGCAGGCGGGATGACGTGGAGCGGAAGGTGCTGCAGCCACGAGTCTCCTTCCCGTTGCAAAGCTTGCGAAAAATGGATATTCTTTCTCACCTATGCAATTGCTTTCTGTCTTGAAAAAGGACCTGGTGCTGGTCATTTCCTGGATTTTGGCTTTGGGAGCCCTGCTGGTGGTGCGTCCGGGCTTTGAATTGGTGGTGGCTTCTGTGGACCTGAAGGTCATCAGCCTCCTCTTCTGCCTGATGCTGGTGATTCAGGCCCTTCGGACCACCAATCTGCTGGACTACCTGGCGGCCCAGCTGCTGGGAATCTGCAGGTCCACCACCAGCCTCTTTTTTGTGCTGGTGTTTCTGGTGTTCTTTGTCTCCATGGCCATCACCAATGACGTGGCCTTGCTGACCTTTGTGCCCCTCACCATTCTGGTGTGCCAGCATCGGGGAATTTCTGCGTGCAGTCTCGTAGTCCTTGAGACCATTGCTGCCAACCTCGGCTCCAGTGTCACTCCCATGGGAAATCCCCAAAATCTCTTTCTCTATTCCTTCTATAGTTTTTCCGCCACGGAATTCTTTTCTGCCACTCTGGTCATCGGGCTGGTGTCCGCCCTTTTGCTGGCAGTGGCAATCCTGCTGGTGGCAGGTAAGTCTGGGGGTACAGAAGTGGCCGGCACCACTCGGCAGGCCGGTGAGATGCCATCGGTGAGAATTGACGTTCGGTTCTGGCTCTATCTGGTGGCCTTTGCTCTGTCCCTGCTGACCGTATTTCGGGTGGTGGACTACAGAATTTCCTTGGTGGCGGTGGTCTTGATTGTTCTTGTTTGCAATGCCAGCCTCTTCCGCATGGTGGACTATGGACTTTTGGGTACCTTCGCCGGCTTTTTCATCTTTGTAGGATGCCTCTCTGCCATTCCTCAGTTGGCCAGGGGAATTGAGGGCGCTCTTAGGTCACCCTTTTCCACTTATTTGACCGGCATTGGAATGAGCCAGCTCATCAGCAATGTGCCTGCCAGTCTGTTGCTCAGCGGTTTTGCCCGCCATGGAAGGGAGTTGCTTCTGGCAGTGAATGTGGGAGGGCTGGGAACCCTGATTGCAAGCCTTGCCAGCGTCATCTCCTTCAAGTTGTACCGCAGTTGTGATGCCAGCTGCTGCAAACAAGGCTTTATGCTCCCCTTCACCCTCTACAACCTGCTGTTCCTCCTGCTTCTGTCCCCGGCAGTTTGGTGCATTGCAGGTCTTTTCCTGAAAAAGGGGTGAAGCGACGTAAAACAATGTTTTTTAGAAAACGCATTTTGGGCTGGATTCCCCTAGGGGGAGAGTCGATTTAAACCTCTTTTTTGTGCTGTTTTACTGCTGATACAGCTACAAAGGAGCAGGGTATGAACGTAGAAATTATAACCGCTGTCAAGAAAAGGATGAAAGAGGAGTTGCTGCCCAGGCAAATGGAAAAATTAGAAATTGTTTTTCATGAAGTTTTCCAAGAACAAGAAAATAAAAAAGAAAAGAAAAACCTTGTAAAGAAATTTATCAATGTAAAAAGAGATTCCGCCGTACAATGGCAACAAGGGCAATTGACAAGGGTATGCCCATCGAGCAGGTGCAGGTTCTTTTGGGTCACTCAAAGATTGACACCACTTTGAGGTATGCGAATGTACAACAGGCAAATGTAAGGCATTCCCATCAGAAGTACATCTGCTAAACTGCCGGAAAAATCCGTTATTCAACCATTCTCCTCTCAAATTAAGTCCATTGAAGCTAACTCAATGTCAAAAATGGAGCATTTATTTTTTCCTCTCATTTTGTGCGTAAATCAAGGATAATTTATATCCCAAATAGATAAAAATTGAGAAAAACTACCCAGTTTTTCTTATTTTTAAGAAAAACAAGCTTCATTTTGTTCCCATCAATTTGTATTGATGGGATTAGGGGGAAATATGATTTTTTTATTCATAAATTATCGATTATTAAATAAATAATCGGATAATAAAATATCTAAAACTTCAGAACAAATATTAGGATATAATTTTAAGAAATCCTCTTTTGCTTTAAGTTTTATAGTATTAAAATCTTTTCCGGTTTTTGCTGCGTCCGTTTTATAAAAATCATCTTGCAACATAATTATTTTATTTAATATATCTTTTCCATACTTATTTTCTATCAATTTTCTATCAATATTTAAATATGAATTTAATTCTCGAGAAATTTGCAATGGTTGTAACAATTCTTCATACATACTTATTACTCCAATGGGTTAATAATATTTATAGATGTAACATCTTTATTATTATTTAATATAGGTTTCTCAATAGTGTTCCATATTGAATTATCCCTTACATATGGTCCTATTAGAGCATCAACTTCACCAGAAGCAGTTTCTGCAAAATTCTTAGATGCTTTATCCCAAAAATCTGGATTATCAATAAAATCCGGAGCATCAACACCTTCTCGTTTCAAGTACATTTCAAGAGTTTCTCCGCCATTTTCTTTTGCCCATATATTCCATAATTTCTCATATTGATAAGATTCTGTCAAATTATTATATTCATAATATTGGAATAATTTTTTTACTATAAAATCAAATAAATTATTATTTCCAAAAACTAAGGCAATATATGTCATAAAAAAAAGAATAATATATATAAATTTTATTCCTTTTTTACCCTGAAATCTATGAGTCAAAAAGAAACATGATAACATGGTAAAAATACAACAAAATATATTTAGCTCAGATAATTCAATATTTGATTCATTCAAAATTAATACTGGAGCTAATACATACATAAGAAGTGCCACGCAATAAGAAAATATTGAAAAAAATAAGTAAAAATATTTTTTATTTACCATTTACATATCCTTAATTTTTTTTATAAACTTCAGTCCACGAATAAGGTATATATGAATACGGTGTTCCACCAGGTAATTCTTTTTTTGGGCCTTGTCCATCACCTTTTCCAGGAAGTACATCCCAAAATCCATCTGATACAAATGCATTATAAGTAACTACTCTATATTTTGTTCCTTCCGCTTTATCATAAGTTACTACTGTATCTCCAACATGGAAAGTACCTTTTTTAAAGGTTAAATTTACTCCATAACGATGAGTTTCGGATTTTGCAGTACCTTCACTTAGAGCTTTTTGATTATATTTTTGTTCAGGAGCATTCTTTAAAACATTTATTGTATGTTCACCTAAATTTACAGGTTCACCATTACAATAATGATTAATAGCTTCATCATTTGAATCAATAGTCGGATAATTATTTTTTTCTGATGGCTTTATAACATTTACAGTTTGCCCTATTTGCAAATCTTCAGGTTTTCCTTGATAATCAAAAGAGTTCCAATCTATGCCTGTTTCCTGTTGTAATCCCCATAATGTATCTCCTTTTTCTGCTGTAAAAGTTCCATCTTCATTATTAATCCACATACCTGTGGGATCAGTATACTTAATCGGATTATTCCCAGCGTAATGATACAAATTGCTATATACTGGAACAAACCACCAAATTCAGCTGGTTTTGCCTGAAAATAGTACTAAAAACCAGAAAAGCAGGCTCCACAAACCAGCTATACGTGGAATTTACCCTCAAAAACCGTCCTTCCCTTGTAATGTACCCTTATTTTACCCGAAAATTTACCCTTTGACTAGCAAAATTCGGGGAAAACAGGGGAATTTCTTCCGTCCCCCATCAATTTGTATTGATGGGAAGTTGGGAGCTGTTTATTTTTCAATCCATTTCCATACATTCAAAGGATATTTTTCATAAAATTTTCTAAAATCTTCGTAATCAAAATGATCTTTATGTTCTAAAATCTCCTTTAAGTATTTGCATTGATCTTCTATATAGAATTTTCTAAAAATTTTCTTATTTCTATATGCAATAGAATTTCTTAATATTTCTTTTGGATGTAAATATTTATATAAACCAAGAAAGGTTATACTCATATCTTCTGAAAAATTAATATAGCATATCAATATACATCTATCCATTTCAATTCTTATTTTTGGAAAACCACTTCGTTCAAGATTGATAAATGCGCACCCCATTCCTTCTATTCCCATGGAATGAGATACTATTGAATAATCAAATTCTTCACGAAATGCATATGCTATATTCATTAACTCTTCAAATTTTGGTTGATAATTCATTATTGTATCGCCTCCCAACATTCAACACCTTGAACCATTGTTTTTACGAAATTAAAACCAGCTTCTTTTAATTTACTAATTTCTAATGCATAGGCTGAAGTATCATCAGGAGATATTGTATTGGGATTTGAATTTAATAATATTCTTACACCTGATTTTATTACTCCATCTAGCCATTTTTCATTAATAATTTTTCCGAGATTTGAATCACCTACTTTAATTTTTTCTAATACATTATACAGTTTTGATGGTAATTGAAAACATTTTGCACCTATTGTATCTGCCATTTTTGTATAACCACCACAAACACCTGTATTATATTTTCCCAAAACAACTGTTGAAGAAGGTGATAATGATGCTAATGTACCTGAAAGCATCAAAGTTGCTTTTACTACAGAATCTAAAGTTTTAGCCCCTCCATATGCTAATAATCCATCATATAACATCTCACAAGTTGCATCTATTTCATAAAGACTAGCTTTTAAATATTCTCCATTTTCCCATGCTTGTGCTGCTAGTTGTGTATAATCATATCCAAAATCAAGATTTATTGCAGGCGTAATATCTGCTTTAAATTGTTCCAAAGAATATCTACCATCAGGATCCACATACCGCACAGGATTATTCCCACCGTAGTGGTACAAATCGCTATTTACTGGAACAAACCACCAAATTCAGCTATTTTTACCAGGAAATAGTACTAAAAACCAGAAAAACAGGCTTCACAAACCAGCTATACGTGGAATTTACCCTCAAAAACCGTCCTCCCCTCGTGATGTACCCTTATTTTACCTGAAAATTTGCCCTTTGACTAGCAAAATTTGGGTAAAATGGGGGAGTTTGTGGCCTTACTCCTACATATTTGTATTTGTGGGAATACCAAAAATTTACACAAATTCTACTGGGTAAATACCAATATCTTTATGTGGAAGAATATTTTCATCGATAAAAAGTTGTAAAAGTTTTTTACTGATAATATACATTCCGTTCAAGTTAGATATATGCTCACCTAATTCGTTAAAATCCAATAATTTGTCTCTGGATTCCTTCTGTAATTTTAATATTTCTCCTTTTAGCCCTACACGCATATTATCGCACATCGGACAATCTTTTTCATATTTTACATCTTTTAATGATAAAACATTTTGCAAAACATATTTTGGTTTCATCTGGAAATTTGTTTTAGATGCTTGACCTTTACTATTGAATAATTCCCAAAAATCAACTCCTGTTATATTTTGTTCAATTAATTTATCTTTAAAATATGCAGACACAACCCAATACGTCCAAAATGGGGTTACAAATTTTTTAGATTCATATTTTGGGGAGAGCCCTTTTACTGTAAATGGTTTTATTTGTAGTAATCCTTTTTTACATTTAGAACAAAATTTTGTATAATCAAAAGAAGCATTTCCATTTTCTACGAATTCGAAATTAACAAAATTAATTCCTACATCAGGTTTTCTTTGGCCATCACAATAAAAATATTCGAAATTCAATAGCTCTTCTACAGTATAATAGTTTTCATCAAGACTTATTTCATAAGTTCCTAATGTATCCAAATATGATAATACAGCCGATGCTTCTTCTTTTGTAATGTTATCAAGCGTTATATATAATTTAGTATGAGTACAAGAACCTTTTATAAGCTTCTTAATATTCTTAATTAATGTAGAGTCTATATCAAAATTTGGTGCTAAAATTAAATGCGTTTTCATTGTATAGCCTCCAACCATTTTTTTGTAACTTCTAACATTTCTGGGAAATCTTTATAAATTTTCTCAGCCTGTTTCAATATTTCTGCTTTTACATCTCCATGATTATTATAAACATTTCTTATACAGAATTCCACTCCTGGGTAAAACTTTTATGTGTTTCCTTATCAAGTACTACTGACGCAAAATCTTTTGTATTAACTTTTAAAACATCATCCAAACATCGAGGCACTAAATGATGAGCTTCAATAGCATGATTATATCCTTTCGTTATTTTCTTTAACTTTGTATGAACCAAAGATTTTATCACCATTTTACCCGAAAATTTGTCCTTTGACTAGCAAAATTCGAGGTAAATGGGGGAGTTTGTGGCCTTACTCCTACATATTTGTATTTGTGGGAGTAGGGTGATTATTTAAATATAGAAATTTATAGTTTTTGTTCCATCCAATCTCCAATAATCATCAGCATCTTTTATACAACTCATAAATATTGTTTTTTCATCACTATGATCTAAGTTTAAAATTAATCCATAATCTTTGATTACAATATTTATTTTTGTATCGTCTATCCATTCTAAATCTTGTAAACATTCATCAAGAGCATTCCAATTATTCCCAAAATAATTTGGGAACTTTAATTTATATGAAACTTCAAAAAATAAATCATCTCTTGTTTGCATTTTATTTCCTTCGAGGATATAAGACTTATTTTCGTTTGCTAATTCTACCATTTTATTTTCAGTCGTATATATAATCATGTTCTACTCCATTTGAGGAAAACTATGGTAATGAAAGGAAGGCCACCGGGATGGTGGCCTCCTGACCTCAAGGCTCTGTCCATGACTGGCTTACAATGTATGTCCGGGCTGGACTTTAAAACTTATTGTCCAGATTTTCCTTTTCGATGTCCTTGAAGTACTTTACCGTGCCCACCTTCAATTCTTCTGTGGCATCCTCGTCACAGACGATGACGGCCTTGGGATGCATTTGCAGGGCGCTGATGGTCCACATCTGGCTGATTCCCTCCTCCACGGCGTGACGCAGGGCGTGCATCTTGTTGCGGCCGGTGATGAGCACCACAACCTCCCGCGCGTCGGTGACGGTGCCCACTCCCACGGTGAGGGCGGTGGTGGGCACCTGGCTGATGTCGCCACCAAAGAAGCGGGAGTTCACCTGGATGGTGTCGGAGGTGAGGGACTTGACCCTGGTGCGGCTGGACAGGGAGGAGCCCGGCTCGTTGAATGCCAGGTGGCCGTCCACACCAACGCCCCCCAGGAAGAGGTCAATTCCGCCCACATCGGCGATGGCCTTTTCGTAGGCGGCGCACTCGGAGGCAAGGTCTTTTGCCATGCCGTTCAGGATGTGGACGTTCTCCTTCTTGATGTTGATGTGGCTGAAGAAGTTGTCCCACATGAAGAAGTGGTAGCTCTGGGGATGGTCGGCGGGAAGTCCCACGTACTCGTCCATGTTGAAGGTAACAACATGCTCAAAGGACACCTTGCCAGCCTTGTTCAGCTCAATCAGCTTTTTATAGGTTCCCAATGGGGTAGAGCCTGTAGGCAATCCCAGCACAAAGGGCTTGTCTGCTGTGGGCTTTGCCTCATTGATGCGTGATGCAATGTGGTATGCCGCCCAGATTGAACAGGCGTCATAGTCAGGATGAATTACTAGTCTCATATACAACTCCTTGTGCCGGTGTTCCGGCTAAACTGTTAGATGATGTTCTTCTTTATGTCGCCGCCGATGATGGTCATCAGCACGTTGAAGTGCTTGTCAAAGACAGTGATGTCCGCATCGTAGCCGGGAATGAGTTGGCCCTTCTTGTCGTAGTGCATGATTTGGGCGGGATTGGAGGAGGCGCAGCGGACGGCATCTTCTAGGGGGATGCCGAATTCCACCAGATTCTTTACCCCCCGAATCATGGTGAGGGCGGAGCCTGCAATGACTCCATCCTCCTTGCGGTGGAAGCAGCCGCCCTCAAAGACCACCTCCTCCTTGTTGGCCAGCAGTCTTCCCTGGGTCTGCTCCGTGGGGCGCAGGGCATCCGTCACCAGCACAATCTTGTCCGCCGGCTTGTCTCGCCGCAGGAGCTTCAGCAGGTCTGGGTGCACGTGGACGCCGTCGGCAATAATCTCGCAGGCCATCTCCGGGTGAATCAGCACTGCACCCACGGCTCCGGGGTTCCGATGGTGCATCTGGCTCATGGCATTGAACAGGTGGGTGGAGTGGAGGATTCCCGCCTGCATTCCCTCCACCATATTCTCGTAGGTGGCATTGGTGTGGCCCGCCTGGAGGACGATTCCCCGCTTCATGCAAAAAAGGGCCAGCTCCCGCATCCCCTTGATTTCCGGGGCCACCGTCATGTTTACGATTTTTCCCTCACTGGCGGCCCAAAGCCGCTCCATGAATTCCAGATCGGCCTTGTGGATGGTCTCTGGCTTCTGGACCCCCACCTTGTCCGGCGAGACAAAGGGCCCCTCCAGATGCATTCCCATGATGTTGGCTCCCTGCTCCTGCCCCATTGCGGTGGTGACGGCCTTGATGTCTTTCATAAAATTCTCTTCTACCGATGAATAGAGGGTGGGGTTAAAGGAGGTGACACCGTAGTCCGCCAAGTCCTTGGACATGGCCAGCAGGGCCTCGGTGGAGCCATCCTCCGTGCCGTGGCCCTTGAAGCCGTGGATGTGGGTGTCGATGAAGCCGGGGGAGATGAAGGCCCCCTCAACGTCATAGACCTTGGTGGAGGGGGAGAATTTCTTCTGTTCGAACCGCTTGTTGCTGAACACGTCGGCAATCTGGCCCTCCTCAATGAGCACCGCACAGCGCTCCATGACAGCAAATCCACTGAGCAGCGTGCCGTTATAAAGACAAATGGACATGGAACCTCCTTTGGATGGCTTCAGGCGGAGAGGCGGAAGCCGGAACGCTCCAGTCGGCTTCGGTGTCTTCTCTGGCCAAGCCCCTCTAATAAGTATAATATACCAAAATGGGATGATGTTCCATGGGGGCTCCGGCTGGCCTTCCGTCGGCGGACTATTCTCCGCCCTGTCTTTGGGCAACCTCCCGCAGGACTATGGACACGACATCCAGCGCCTCGTCGGAGAGGCGGTCAAGATAGGATATGATTTTCCGATGCCTGCGGTAGGTGTCATATTCCCCCTGGGAAAAGTTAGGGCTCACGGAATTGTCGCAGCCAGTTACCAGGTACTCCACGGTGGTGTCCAGCGCCTTGGCAAGCCGTACTGCAATCTCCGCACTCGGAATGACTCCCCTGTTGCTTACGTAGGTATCTATGGTTCGCTTGCTGATGCCGGTCATTGCAGATAATTCCTTTATCATCAAGCCTTTGCACTCTATTTTGAACTTCAAGTTGTCCTTGAACATACTTGAAAAATACCATTTTTTGAGTATCAAGGACTTGTGTAATATTCAAAATTAAGTTATATTTACAAAATACTGATATTTCAGTATTTCACAGGATGATTATCCAAAGGAGTGTGTGATGAAAAGATTGTTGGCTGCTGTTGCGGTGCTTGTGGTTGGTGCGACGAGCTTTGCATCAAGTGGAAAATTCGGATTGGACTTCAGCTGGGGACTGAACGTAGGCTTCCAGAGCATGAAGAACGTGCAGTTTGACTACCCGACAGGGGTAGGGGATTATCCTCTGGAAGGAAAGATGGCCAGGACGGACATGATTTTTCCCGTGGTACGGGTGAGCACCTACGACTTCTTCCTGCTGGACAACATGCTGGGGCTCTTCGCCTCTGCCAACCTGTCCTTTGGCCTGCAGTTCGGGGACAAGGTGGAGACTGATGAGGTTGGTGAGGTGAAGGGATCGGGACTAGGAGGGCTCTCCGACGGCCTGATGGGGATTGAGTTCATGGTGGGTCCCGCCTTCGGCATTGACCTCAACGAAAACCTGCGCTTCCAGACAGGTCTGGGATTCCACTACCTGTTTGCGAAGAGCCTGATGGAAAGTGTGATGGATATAGCAAGCGATGGGGAGACTCCCTCCATTTCCACCCATTCCTTCGGAATCGCCCTGACCCCCCAGTTGCGCTTCTCCCCAGCAAAGAAGGCCTCCTTCATCCTGGGATGCGACTTTATCTTTGACTTCGGTCGCACTGGCGACGTGGCGTTTTCGTTCGAGTATGAAAACCTCCTATCCGGCGACTCTGATACTTGGACAGCCCTTATTCCTGCAGACGCAATGGAGGGCTATTTCCGCTTCGGGTTCAGCCCCTATATTGGTGTGGGAATCAACTTCTAGCTAGCAAAAAACTAATCTCCAACGAATCAATCAGGCCCCGGCGCAGAGCGTCCGGGGCCTTGTTTTCTTACCGCTCCATCTTGCGGTAGACGGTCTTGTGGGGGCGGTCTGCGTCGGCTCCCAGCTGCTTGCGCCGCCACTCGGCGTAGTCGCTCCAGTTGCCCTCGAACCACATCACCTGGCTGTTGTTCTCAAAGGCCAGGATGTGGGTGCAGACCCTGTCCAAGAACCAGCGGTCGTGGCTGACAATGAGGGCGCAGCCGGCAAAGTCCTCGATGGCATCCTCCAGGGCACGGATGGTGGCCACGTCAAGGTCGTTGGTGGGCTCGTCCAAAAGCAGCACGTTGGCTCCCTGCTTCAGCATCATTGCCAGGTTCAGCCTGTTCCGCTCTCCGCCGGAAAGCACGCCCACCTTTTTCTGCTGGTCGGCACCGGCAAAGTTGAACCAGGAGCAGTAGGCACGGGAATTCACCTCACGGATGGCTCCGTTTACTGGGCGGCCCTTTTCGTCCACGGCTCCCAGCTTGATGATGTCCAGCCCGTCAGAAAGCTGCTCCCACACCGTCTTGTCCGGGTCAAGGAGGCTGCGCATCTGGTCCACGTAGACCAGCTTCACCGTGTCGCCCACCCGGATGGAGCCTCCGTCGGGCTTCTCTCCGCCGGGAGTTCCGTCCAGCCGCTCCACCGTCTGCCCCGCAGCGTCGGCAATCAGCTTGAACAGGGTGGTCTTTCCCGCCCCGTTGGGGCCAACGATTCCCACCACTGCACCAGGCGGTACCTTGAAGGTGAGCTTGTCGAACAAAAGCCGGTCGCCAAAGCCCTTCTTCAGCTCCTCCGCCTCGATGACCACACCACCAAGGCGGGGACCTGCGGGAATGGAAATGCGGGTGTCCTTTATCTGAGCCTTGCCGTCCTGAGCCAAAAGCTGCTCGTACTTGGTGATGTGCTCCTTGTGCTTGGCCTGGCGTCCCTTGGCGCTCATGTGAATCCACTCCAGCTCCCGGGCCAGGGCTTTGCGTCGCTCGCTCTCGCCCTTTTCCTCCTGGGCCAGGCGACGCTCCTTCTGCTCCAGCCAGCTGGAATAGTTGCCCTTGAAGGGAATGCCCTCACCCCGGTCCAGCTCCAGAATCCAGCCGGCCACATTGTCCAGAAAGTAGCGGTCGTGGGTGATGGCGATGATGGTTCCCTCGTACTGCTGGAGATGCCGCTCCAGCCAGGCTACTGTCTCCGCGTCCAAGTGGTTGGTAGGCTCGTCCAACAGCAGGATGTCGGGCTTCTGGAGCAAGAGGCGGCACAGGGCCACACGGCGGCGCTCACCACCAGACAACACGTCAACGCACTGGTCCGGCGGCGGACAGCGGAGGGCATCCATGGCCAGCTCCAGCCGGGAGTCCAGATTCCAGGCGTCCAGGGCATCCAGCTTTTCCTGCACCGCTGCCTGCTGGTCGCAGAGCTTTTCTATGTCGGCATCGGGGTCGCCAAAGGCCTCGTTGATGCGGTCGAATTCAGCCAGCAGGTCGGTGACCTCCTGCACGCCCTCGCTGACAATCTCCTTGACGGTCTTTCCCGCCTCCAGCTCTGGCTCCTGCTCCAGATAGCCGATGGAGTAGCCGGGAGACACTGCCGTCTCTCCAGTGAAATCGGTGTCCACACCGGCCAAAATCTTGAACAGGCTGGACTTACCGGAGCCATTGGCACCAATAACGCCAATCTTTGCCCCGTAGTAATATGAAATGCTGATGTCCTTCAGCACCGTCTTGGTTCCGTAGGTCCGGGAAACCCGACTCATGGAATAGATGATTTTCTTGTCGTCAACAGTTGTAGCCATGGCTCCAAGTATAGAGGAAATGGAAGGATGTGTCGAGGTGGGGAGGGGTTTCGCAAGGTGACGGCGGAAAGCCCCTCACAACAACATGTCTAAACAAAGCTTTCTTTTTCTGATATATTTTCTTTATGAGTGATTATGCGCACGGAATTGAAGGGCCAACAACAAAGGTTCTACAATATAATACAGACGGATCTGGAAAAGTGGTGATAAAGTCCGACCTGCAACTCAATAATAGGAGCAAAAAATATGCAAGTAGAAACCGTTTTGGGTGATTATACAGAATGGAAGGAAAGAAATGAATATTTTAACTTGCTTGATTATGTAACTATTAATTGCTCCATAGAACAGATAGCTCTTTCATCAATACTTTTTTTTCCTGAAATCAACTTTGTTGAGGGGTTTGCATTTGCAAAACAAAGCAAACAAAATGAATTTGCATTGCAATACATTGAACAACATGATGATCGGAAGGCCATTGAACGATATGTCAACTGTTTTTTTCTGGAAAGCTTCTTTCCACCCAAAAATAAAAAGGAAAAAAACATGATAGTATATGTCATACAACTGCTTTCCGATATATGGAAAATGTTCTTTGAAAGGAAATATCCTGATACTGTATTTTCAATCGAGGTCTTTGAAGATGAATTGGACGGCTGGTGTATAACATTTTACCAAAATGATACACCACAAACACCTTTTGACAAAAAACAACTGGCTGATTATTTTACTCAATTTAGGTGATTCCAGCGATAGATAAATCCTTGTCTCCTCTTCCATTTAGACTCATGGTAACTCAGCCCCCTCCTCAAATTGCGAACTTTATTGTACACTATCGTGTTCGCTCACAAATTCTTAATGACAGAAGATATAACAAGCTTGAACGTATAGATTACTTCAGGTTGAATTAACAAGGAAGGTCTATGAATAATCGCAAGGTTAAGATTATATTGTCAATATCAACAGTGTTAATACTGGTAGCCACTTGTTTCAGGCCGACAGAAAAGGATAATTCCGACACAGAGGTGGAAAGCAGAAGGACATTTCTGGATAGAAGTTCAGATTTCCAGGAGCAAGTAAATAGTTTCTGGGGAACATTCTCAACTGATGGATTGGAAACCATTTATGGAGAATGGATTCCCCCCAATTTTAATCAATATGCAATTAAGAATAATAAGGATTTGGCAGAAGTGAAATTCTATGAATATGATACCTATTCAAAAGATTTACGGTTGACACGAGAGTACCAATATAAAGATGGGTTGCTTCAAAAAGAAATAGACAGTATCACTGAGACAGACATCATTTACTATTTATATGATGAATTGGGAAGGATTGCAATGGTAGAGACAGAAGGTCAGCAAGCTTCATATAAATTTCAATACGAATATTTACCCCAGCAGAATATATTTACAAGATACATATATAAGGACAATCTTCTGTCTAGCACTACAACAATTGTCAAGACAGCCTTCGGATATGAGATGAAGGTCAAGCATGCAGAAACAAGATTTCCGAATTTATATCGTTATTTTTATGAAGATGAGAGACTCACAAAGGTTGAGATAGATTATTTTGTTCAAGACCCAATAATACCAAGCCATATTTTTGAGTATAAATACTTGCCATCTGGTATGGCAGCAAGGGAAACAGTATATCTGCCTGATGGAGGAACAATCTATAATTATAAAGAACAGAAAGAAATAGACTCCACCATTGAAATCCTAGTTCAAGACAATAACCTCTATGCACCAAATGAAAGAAAAATTATTTTGTCACAGATTGATGAATCCGGAAACTGGCATCATGGGCTTGAATTTCAGGATGGTAAAAAAATCAACACATACAAACGAGAGATAATATACACAAATGATATTTTTTCTGAGTTTTGACTCTGACCCTCCCCCACAAATACAAATTGACGGAGGAACGGAGCAACCCCTCAATTCTACCTCGGAATCTACTAGCCACGGGACAGGTTTTACGAAATTTCTTATTTACTGTATGATGGAATTGACACCAAATCAATTCAGGCATAGACTGGAAAGTATGCCAGTTCTGAAAGATATTAGGAGGTAAAATGTATATAAAAGATGGTATATGCTATGCAGGAGAACTGACTCCAGAGATTGAAGTTGCTTCGATCAAACTTTTAGAAGATGGTTTTATGTTAATTGATTTCTCAACAGGGGAAACCCGCCTGTTCGATGTTACAACATTGTTGGATAAAGGCAGTGCCTTTTTACCACTAAAAGATGAGTCAAACAGACAGACAGCCAAAGTGACCCATGGGTTTGTATCTTGGATGGATGGCCAAATTGATATCGCCCCAGAAACCCTCTATCTAGAAAGTCTTAAATATTCAAAGGATATTTCAGCATAATCAAAGGGGAAATATGCCAGAACTAAGTCGTTTTGAAGGAATGATAATCTACATGCTTTTTAGAGATAACAAGGAGCATAATAAACCTCATGTTCATGTCCACTATGGAGAGTATAAGGCTTCTATAGGAATTGACGGGGAACTTCTTGCTGGCAAACTGCCTGTGCGACAGTTAAAAATGGTAACTGGTTGGTTAGCCTTACATGAGGAAGAAGCCTATAGTGCATGGAATCTTGCTGTCTCAGGCGAACACTTCGAAAGAATCTCACCATTACGATAATGGTACTCCCGCACCTCATTGGGATGTTCAACATAAAAACCGAACTTATACACCTGTTTATCCGGAGTAATTGATGAAAAAAATAAATAAATTTCAACTAAGAAAAGAACTAAGAAAGAATTTTGCTTTTTATGACATGTATAAATTGTATCTAGAATTAACGTATTTGGAAATGTCTTGTGATGAATTAGAAATAATGTTTGAAATTATCCATAAAGGCCAACTTTTACATACAGAGGAAAAAACTTATTCTGAAGTAGAACGGTATTATTTTATAAGGGAAAATTTTAATAAAATAAATCTTTCTTTATTGGATTGCATTTCAAATGACAATGTTTTAATTATGCCAACAAATCCTAAATATAAATTATTTCCTCGGATTAAAGGACTACAAAAAAAAGTAAAAGAGTTATGTCCTTTACTAATAAAACAACGTAATGTGAATGGTGTAAAAGTATATAAACAAGAAATATCTGAAAAATTATTAATACAATTTGCCATTATTCCATTTGCATTTTCATATATGGATATAAATATAATCCCTTACAAATCGGATCATTTTTATTTTATTAATCATCATATGGATATTTTTGAAGTCCAATGGAAAAAAAATGAAGTACTAAAGAATCCAGCTTTCCCGTGTCAGGGAAACAAAAAAGTCCCTCCTCCCACAAATACAAATTGACGGGGGACGGGAGAAATTCCCCAGTTTTCCCCG
>CALEFI010000125.1 GCA_937876905.1 uncultured Treponema sp. | reverse complement strand
GATGACGGGCGGCCCGGACGATGAGAAGAAGAAGAAAAGGAAGGGCATTTTCATAGCCATATCCGCCGCTGTGGCCCTGCTGCTGCTTGGTCTTGGCGGAGTGGGCGTGTACAATGCCATAAGGGATGGGGCCGCAGCCGAATCCTCCGTAAGGGACAACATCATGGCCTTGATCCAGCGGTACATGGACAATGGCGAGTATGGCCGGGCATTGGACCTGCTGGAAGACCTTCTCATCAAAAATGCCAATGACATGGAGGCCCTGACATTGCTGGAGGAGATCCTGAGCCGTATGGCCATGGAGGATGGGGTTTCGTCCGACGATTTGGCGGCCCTTTTGGAGCGTCTGGCGGCCAGCGGTGCCCTGAGCGGTCTCGGCGGTTTGGGTGGCCTGGATGGAATCAACAGTATACAGGACTTGCAGACATTGATTGAGGCTGCAGGGCGAAATCAGGCGGCTATGAACGAGATGCTGCGCCAGCAGCAGGCGGCGGGTGGCCAAGGTGTCGCCGGTTCAGACGGTCTGGCAGGGGCGGCTGGAGGACTTGGCTCAGATGGCTCGTCTAGATTGGATGGAGCGATGACTGAGGAGGAGCGGCTTGCCCAGCAGGAGGCTGAGCGTCTCGCCGAGCTCCAGGAGGCGGAGCGAAAGGCCCAGATGGAGGAAGCAGAACGGCAACGCCAGGAGGAGGTCGCCCGTCAGAAGGAGGAGGCGGAGCGCAAGGCTGCGGAGGAAAAGGCCAGGGCAGATCGCGACAAGGCGCTCCGTGAGCAGATGGACAGGGTGCGGGAAGAAATCTCATTGGGAAAGGCCGCGGTCAATTCTGGTTCCTATGATGAGGCCATCAGGCATTTTGACGAGGCGCAGCGTATGCTGCCTGCTGAGCAGAAGGCATTTTCCGCAGAGCAGATGGCAGAGGCAGCCTTGGCCATGCGGGGAGCCTCCGATTTCTTGGGCGGAGGTTCCGACAGTAGCGGCTCCGTTTCTGGTAGTGGTTCTGGCAGAGGCAGTGGAGCTGGAGGTGCAGGAGGCAACGCGGGCTCTGGTGGCAATGCAGGCGGCGGAGGGAATGCCGGTGGTGGCAGCGGCCTTGCCGGCGGCGGTGGAGGAGCTGGCAGTGGCGGCTCCGGTAGTGGCGGTGTTGGCAGCGGCCAGGGCGGAGCTGGAGGTACAGGAGGCAACGCGGGCTCCGGCGTAACGCCACAGAAAAAGACTGCCTCGGCCGCCCATGACTATGCCGTTGCTGCTGTAACCTATGATCCCAAGAACGCTGCGGCGCACTATGTCTTCGGAAAGGATGCGGAGGATGTCCAGGATTGGCCCACCGCCCTTGCCGAGTATACCCAGGCGGTACAGGCTGATAGTGACAACTATTTGTATTATTACGAGTTGGGCAAGGTTCAGTACAGGATGGGCAAGTTCGTCGAGGCTCGTGCCACCTTCGAGACCTGCTGCAAGCTGAATCCTAAGTTTGAGAATGCCCAGTACAATCTGGGCATGGCCTTGAACCGGCTGGGGCGGCGGGATGACGCCATCTCCGCCTTCCGCAAGGCATACTCAATCAATCCCATGTACGACAAGGCTTACCTTGAGGCGGCCCGCCTGCTCCAGGCAAAAAACGACACGAGCGGTGCCATTACAGCCTACCAGCAGGTGATTCGGCTCGACTCCTCCAATGTCAGCGCATTGCGGGAGCTCGGTGCCGTCTATGCCTCCATCGGGCAGTACAAGGAGGCGGAGCAGCAGTTCCGAAAGGCCCTGTCCCTGTCTGCTGACGACTCGCTGACCAACTACAACCTGTCCACGGCCCTCTACGGCCAGGACAATCTGAAGGACGCCCTGGGCTATGCGGAGAAGGCCTACAAGTCGGCACGGAAGGACGGCAGCATGTCGTCTGCAAACAAGGTGTCCATCGTGTACAACTATGCCCTCATACTGGATGAGAATGGCAGGGTTGATGAGGCCGTGCCGGTGTACCAGGAGGCGCTGGAACTGGATGCCCGCCACGTCAAGTCATTGATAAACCTGGGCAACATCTTCCTGGCGTCCGGGGACGGCTCCACCGCCCTGACCTTCCTGATGAAGGCGGTGGCCCTTGAGCCTGCCAACTTCGAGGCGAACAACAACATGGGCAAGGCCTACCTGCAGCAGAAGGACTACAGCACTGCCGTGGACTACTTCCAGACGGCGCTGAAGCTTGACTCCAGCAACAACGATGTCCGGGCGAATCTGGCTCGTGCCTACGCCAGCGCGGAGGACTATGAGAATGCCAGGGCCGTGTATACCGATGTCATCAAGTCGGACAACAGCAACTGGGATGCCTACATCGAGCTGGCCAAGGTCTGCCTGTCGCTGAACGATGGAGACAATGCGGAGCGGTATCTTGTCTATGTGCAGGAGAAGAATCCGGGGTATCGTTCCGGCGAGGTGAGCACCCTGCTGTCGAACCTGTAGACCGGGAGCTTCCGGGGACAGGAGGATTCGATGCTGGGCAGCCTGTTTCCGACGCAGGCTCTCGTCTGAGAGGACCAGGTAGAAAAAAAGGCCATCCTGAGAGGGATGGCCTTTCCCTTTGGTCTTGCGGATGTTTTTGGGACGGGGCTCCCCGCTACAGTGTCCAGCCGAAGGAGATTGTCGGGGAAATGGAGAGAATCAACATGCCGGGGGTGAAGGTGGAGGTAAGGTCCGCCCCAGCCTCCACAAACATCCCTCGCCACACGTAGCCTGCGATGGACAGTCCGATGGTTGCCGCCGGGAATATGGAGGAGAATGCCTCCGATTCCAAGTCATGGGGGTATATGATTTTGAGGCCCGCTGCGAGGGTCATGCCTCCGCCGACCCTGGCCTCCACGGTGAGCCTGTTGCGGATGATGGGGTAGCGGTAGACAAAGGAGGCAAGCCCCTGGACGTAATGGGTGGTTATGCTGTGGGCCGAGAAGTCCTCCAAGACGGTGTTCCACTTTCCGTTGAGGGAGACGCCAAGGTAGCCCATCCTCCGCTTGAGGAAGATGAAGGTTGCCCGCGCGTCGATGCCGAGGGGCATGAAGTTCGTCCCCAAGAAGCCCTTTACGTTTTCGTCGGCGAGCACGACGAGGGGAGAGTAGCCCGCCGACAGGGACACGTCGTACCACTTCATGAACTTGATGGTCAGGGGCAGGTCAGAGGTAAACTCTCCGGGATTCTCCGCCCGCAGGACCCATTCCCCCACGTCGAAGTCCCTGGGGTTAAAGACCACCTCCGCCCGCCGGTTGTTGTCGTTGGGGATGATCTCTACGGGACGGATAATCTCCCTGCCGTTCGTGAGGTAGTATTGGGTCTCCTTCCGCAGGTCATTCCCGGAGACCCTGATTGTGGGGTCGTACAGGGTGTCGAGGTAGATCAGGTCTGGGGAGATGCCCTCCACCCTTGGAATGTAGCCCTTCTTTATCTGGAATTCGGTGTAGTCCGTCGAGAAGGCCCTATGGTTCAGCAGGTTGTAGGCGCTTACGGTGTAGCGGTAGGTCTGCGGCTCCCCGGAATCCTTTGCCCGCAGCGACACGACGAGCCTGTTGGCGGTGGTCTTGTAGCGTCCGTCGCCCAGGAATTCCGGCGCATCCTGGGCCGCCTGCCCCGTCTCCGGGATGGCATTGTCCACGGGCACCCAGCCGTCCCCGTCCTGCATCTCCAGCTGTACCTCATACCACTTGACATGCCTGCCGGGGCTCCATTCCAGTATCTGGAAGATGGTGGGGCTCTCGTCCTCCTCCCCTACCTGCTGGAGGAAGTAGCTCCTCCCGTCTTCCTGCCGCCTCCCTGCCTCCATGCCGCTTGTTGGAGGGACATTTTGAGAGGCAAGGGGGAGGGGAGCTCTCAGGAGGAGCAGCACAATTGCGGCCAGGAGGTAAGGGGAGGGACGATATGGGGTTGCGGCAAGGGACTCAGTTGCCATACAGTTCCCCTGTGTCGTGGACTGCAATCTCCTCCTCAGGCAGCGTGACGACGAATTTTCCCGTGGCTGGCTGGCCGTCCTTCAGCACGATGTCTTCGGTCCAGTTCCGGGGCTCCGTGGTGGGAAGGTACTGGCGTGCCCTCAGTGTCCAGGCGAAGTTTCCGAGCCCCAGCTCAGTCAGGTCAAGGGTGTAGCCGTCGGTGGGCTGGTCTGCACCCGCCGGCACGATGATGTCCATCACCTGCTGGCTGGTGTCCTCGTTGACGATGGTCAGCTGGTAGGCCTCCGCCCCCTCCATCATGTCCCAGCCCAGTTCGATTTCCGTGCTGTTCACGAGGTAGTCCTCGTCGTAGACCTCGTCCTGCGGCTCCATGCCTGCGACGGGAGGGAAGGGCTCCACCGGGTGCACGATGAAGGATCTGGGGGTCAGGTTGCTTATGTCGAAGTTGCCCTCGGTGGTGGCGGTGACTGTCCACCAGTAGGTTCCGGCGCCGAGAGGGGGCAATGTCTGGTTCCTGCCACGGTATATGATGTCCTGCTCCGGTATGGAGACGGGGGCCTGGTACTCAAGGGGCAGGTTCCGCTGGTGGTCGTTCCTGGCGATGACTATCTCGTAGTTTGTCATCGGGGAGCGGGAGCTGAACCTCATGGTGTCAGGATTGAGGAAGGCCTCCAGACCCTCGTATTCGGCTCCGTGGGCCGGATGCTGCAGCGTCACGGGATAGATCTTTTTCAGGGCGAAGAAGGACTCCTGCAGCAGGCCCGTCACGCGGGTGGAGGAGGGCGTCTCCTCGGCGAATGCCTGGATGGTCCAGCGGTAGGTGCCGTCGGGGTGGGCGTCAAAGAGGACGTCCATCTCCGTGTCCTCGGAGAACAGCTCCTGGGCAATGGGCTCCTGCCCGTAGCCGCTGTACACCAGCACCTGGTAGTAGTCGGCGCCCTCGACGGGAGCCCACTGCAGCCGCACGTTGATTCCCGGCCGGGAGATTGCCGTGGAACCGCCGATGGGGGAGACGATGCCCGCCTTGGGCAGCTGGGGGACAACCTCAAAGAGCTTGGGCTGGGTTATGATGCCTGCCGTCCCGTCACCGCTCTGCAGCCGCCACCAGTACTTGCCTTCCGCCAGCCTTGGACTGAAGCCACCCACGGTGTCGGGGGTGTACGAGGTCTGGTGCACGATGGTCTGGAAATCCTGCGAGTCAGAGATTTGGAACAGGATGTCCTCCTCCAGGTTGTTCTTCCAGGTGAACCTGATGTCCGGGATGCGGGTGTTCGCAATCTGGTAGCCCTCCGGCGGGAATATGGAGGCAAACTCCACCTCCTTGTCCACCGCCAGGAAATTCTGCACGGGAGATGCGGCCGAGCGATTTCCCTCGGTGTCCACCTGAACTACGTCCCAGTACCAGCGTCCTGTGGAGGGCGGGATGGCGGCGGTGTAGTTGTTGCTGGTGGTGAGGGTGGCCACGATGCTTGACATGCTTTCGTCCCGACTCAGCCGAAGCTCGTATTCGCTGGCCTCCGCCTCTCTCTTCCAAGAGAACAGGGGGCTGCTGCTGGTGTCCTCGCTGGCGATGTTCACCAGGGCGCCACCCACTGGGGAGATGGGCGTGGGAGCCTGGAGCTGGCCCTGCTGCTGTATCATAAAGTTGGCGGTTTCCGAGGCCGGCCCGTAGCCGATGCCACCGAGGGTGTAGTAGGGCGTCACCCGCCACCACCACTGGCCTGCGCCGAGGGTGGCGACAATGCTGGAGGGATACTGGGTGGTCTGCGTTACGGCAGGATTGTCCAGCTGCGGGTTGTCCGCAACCTCGAAGTGGTAGGAGGAGGCATACTCGTTCCCCTCCCACATGAAGCGGATGGAGGGCAGCTTTGTCCGGTAGCTGAAGCTGTCTCCGCCAGCCGGCACGATGGGAGACGGTGTGGCTGCCTCCAGGATGACCAGGCGGCCCTCCTCGATGGTTTCCTCCACGGGAACGCCGTTGACGGCGGCGTAGAGCCTCCAGTAGTGGGTTCCCTCCTCGAAGTCAATGGACATGGAGGACAGGCCGGACAGTCCAATCTGGTTGGTCAGCAGGCTGAACTGCCGGTCTGAGGCAGTCTCGAAGATGAGCTGGGAGTCGGCCGGAAGGTCTCGGAAGCTCCACTTGAAGTTGACCGGCTGCGTGCCACCCCTCTCTCCGAACTTCAGCAGCCGTATTTGGGGTGGCGGCTCCAGGACTGTGATGGGGCGTGAGGCTACCTGGCCGTCGGCATTGAAGGCTATGCCCTCTCCCTGTGTGACCGAGTGGCTTCCGTTCGCCCCGCTGACCACCGCATTGCCGGAGGCGACCTGGAGGGACAGGGGACTGTCCGCAGCGGCATTGGCGTTCAGGACGGTTCCCTCCTGCAGGGCCACGGTGAGGTCGCCAGACCGCAGCTGCATGTTGGCCCCGGCGCTGGCGGAAATCGTCCCCTCGGAGAAATTCACGGAGGTCATCCCGGCGTTGTCAACCTGGATTTGGATGATGGTGTTCTCTCCCAGCTGCAGCTCGGTGTTCTCGAAGGTGACGGTGGTCTCGGCCCCGGCTGCGGTTCTGATGGTGTCTCCGTTGTAGACGAGGGACTCCTGCTGCAGCCGGTCCCAAATCAGCCGGTCGGAGAACCTGCGCTGGGCTGCCTTGTATTTCCAGCTTACTGTGGCGATGGGAATCTCGTTCATCTTTGACATCACTGCATTGAAGTCCTTCCAGAAAAGCCACAGGCTGAATGTGGCTCCAGAGAGGCAGAGCAGTATGACCAGCAGGTCCCTAGTTCTGGATTTTGTACTTCTTCTCTTCTTCATCCAGGTTTACCTTCGCATAGTCGGGGGTGGGAATGCCCAGCATCTGGCGAACCTCCGTCATGGTCTTGGGCCCGTTGGGACCGGCACCGGGGATGTCGGTGGCATGGGGCATGTTGACTACGGCATACATGCTCACCGGCTTCTCCTTGCCCTTCACCGTGACGGAGGGCATCTGCTCTACAATCACGTGGTCCTTTACCAGCTCGTAGGTGTTCTCGGTAATGAGGATATCCGTTCCCAAGGGCTTGTTCAGGGCCTCTGTTCGGGAGGCGAAGTTCACTGCGTCGCCGATGACGGTGTACTCCATCCGTTGGTTGGAGCCAATCTGTCCGGCAATCACGGGGCCCGTGTTCACGCCGCAGCCAATCTTGATGATGGGCTTCTTGTCACCGCCGCGCCCCACGTTGAACTCCTGCAGGGCGGCCCGCATCATCAGGCAGCCTCGCACGCAGTTGAGCGCATCCTGGGCGGGAGAGCCTGCGGAGACCGGCGCCCCCCACACGGCCATGACCGCATCCCCGATGAACTTGTCCACCACGCCGTTGGTGTTGTTGACACACTCGACCATGCGGGTCATGTAGTCGTTCAGGAATTCCACCACCTCGGCAGGCTCCAGCTTTTCGGAGATGGCGGTGAAGGAGCGGATGTCCGAGAAGAAGATGGTGACCTCCTTGTTCTCGCCGCCCATGGCAAGCTCGCCCCGGGCAGCCTTCTCGGCAATCTCCTTGTTGACAAAGCGGCCGAAGCTGTCCTTCAGGCGCTCCCTTTCGGCCAGCCCCCTTCCCATGGACACGAAGCGTTCCGTCAGGAGACCGATCTCGTCGCTGCCCTTGGGCTTCAGGTCCACCTCGTACTCGCCCCGCTCGATCTGGTCCGAGGCTGCGGCCAGTTTTTTCACCGGCGTGCTGATGGTCTTGGAGAAGAAGTAGATGAACAGGATTGCCAGCATCAGGACGGCCACCGTCAGGTAGATGTTTCGGCGAAGGGTATCATACACTGGCTGCATAACCAGGGAGGTCTGGATGGTGGTGACCACGCCGCAGTCCCCGATGGAAAGCTTGCTGTAGGCACCGTAGTACTCGATGCCGTCGGTGTCGGTAAACGAGGTCTGGCGGTTTGTGTCGTTGCTTTCCCGCATGTCCTGCACGATGGGCATGTTGGAGAAGTTTGCCCCGGCCTTGATGAGGTCGAAGTCGTTGTGGACCAGCAGGTCGTTGCTGTGGTTCACGACGAAGGAGTTGTTTGTGGAGCCCGTCCCGATAATCTCCACCAGGGACTCGGCGGAGAACAGCACGACGGCGGCCTGCGGCAGTCCGCTCTCCTGCCAGGGGTAGAGGAGGGCGAGGATGGGGATGCCGAACACGGTGGACCCGGACATCACAAAGACCTCACCCCGGGCCGTCCGCTGGATCTCGGCCTTGTTTGCCTCTTGGAATGAGGCCAGCATTCCCTCGTCAAGCTCGTTGGACAGGAAGAAGCGTGAGTTTATCAGAGTGCGGTCGTTCTGGTCTGTCTCCACATTGTACAGGAGGATGGCGGCGGTCTCCTGGTTGCGCTCGAAGAAGAATGCCGTGGTCTGACGGGTAAGGGCGGAGCTGTTGCCCGCACTGCTGAGCATGTCCAGCAGCAGGAAGCTGTTCGTCCTGATGGTGGTGAGCTCCGCCTCCACTGCCGCTGCCGCCTGCCGGTTTAGGGTATGGTTGCTTAGCTCAGCTGTTACCTGGGTGTCCTGCCCCACGAAGTAGGAGACGATGTAGGTGACGATGCCCAAGGAGATCAATACCATGGTGGTGATTATGAGGACAAGCTTGAGACCTATTGAAAATTTCACTTTTTTCACGTGCGCTCCCTAGGACAGAATCGATACTACACTACCGTACTTATCGGCATCAAGCAGGCATTTCTCGACAGGTATTTCAAGGTCGGTTTGGAACAAACCATTCACTGACTAATTATGATAACGCATTTTTTGTGGTCCACAACTTTTTTCTGGAAGAAATATGAAAAGAGGCCATCGGTGGAACCTCTTGGCCCACCGATGGCCTCTTCGTCGTTGACTCAATTGCCGCAAGCTCTTGACCTAGAACTGGGCCGCCTCGATTTTCTCCACCAGGTAGTGGTAGGCCTTGCCGTTGATGGAGAATTCCAGGCTCTCTTCGGCCTTGGCGTTCAGCAGCTTGCCTCCGAGGGGAGACAGGTAGGATATGATTCCGTTGTCCGGGTCTGACTCCCAGGGGCCCAGGATGGTGTAGGTCTCGACCTCGCCGGAGTCCAGGTTCTTGAGGGTGATGCGGGTTCCGAAGGAGACGCTGCTGGTGGACACCATGTCAGGATTGAAGACCCGTGCCCTGCCAATCTCGTCGTTGAGCTTGGCCGCCCTGTTGTTCAGCTCGCTCTGGCGCTCCTTGGCGGCCTTGTACTCGGCGTTCTCGCGCAGGTCGCCCTGCGCCATGGCCTCTCCGATCTCCTTGGAATTGGCGGGCATCTCCACGTTGGTGATGTGCTCCAGCTCCTTCTCCTTGCTGTCAAGCATCCGGGCGGTGACGATGAGCTCGGAACTGGCGTGCACCTTCTCCTCAATTCCATGGAACTTGAAGTCGGGGTATTTTTTCTGGATCTCGTTGCGGAGCCGCTGCTTGATGGCGGGGTCCAGGTCCCGCACGTCCTCAACCAGGGTGTACATCCTCGTTACGGTGTCCCTGTCGCTCTCAAGGATGAATTCCAGGAGGGTGTCGTCCTTGAACAGCAGCTGGGTGATCTGGCGGTCCAGCTTCCTGTTGTCCGTGGTGTCCACGTGGTTCGCAATCTCCCGGTAGGCGATGTCAAGGATGTGGACGAGCGTCACCAGCTGCTTTTCGTATGGGATGCCCGCATTCTGGAACCACGGCTGGTTCCGGCATTCGCGGAAGAAGTAGATGACAGCCTCCCGGTGCGTCCGGTAGTCGTTGAAACTCTCCACGACCAGCCTTGTCACAGCCTCCCCGCAGCCGGCCTCAATGAGCTGGCCGAGCATGTCGCCCTGCAGGACGGTGGGGAAGAGGCTGACGTAGATTTCCTGCCAGTCGGGCAGGAGGGTCCTGATGCAGGCCAGGTAGTCGGAGCGGAGGCTTGTGTTCTTTGTGTCCTTGAGGGCCAGGTACATCTCCCGTGGACTCTCGACCTCCCCGAAGAGGTCGGCGAAGGTGTACTTGAGACCCGGATTCAGATGGGGTAGCTGGGCCACAACCTGTCGCACCACCAGGTAGGAGGCCATGACCTGCTCCGTGACGGAGCTGAAGGACTTGAGGTAGTTGGCGAAATAGGAGAACATGTCCGTGAACAGGTCGGAGTCATTGTCGGTCTCCTTGGAGTCCAGGTATTTCTTGAGGATGTCGATGCGCGCGAAGAACTGCTTCTGGGCCTTGAACTCGTTGGCGAGTTTTTCCTCCTGTGAGATGGCGTGGGTACGCACTGTGTACATGTTGATGTCGTTCGGGTTTATGCCGAAGGTAGAGTCCGACTCCAGGATGCGGCGGGCGTTGGTGCTCCAGCTGGTCCACTCGCCCTGGGTCAGGACGCTGGGCACCAGCTCGGCCTTGATGTGCTTGAAGTCGCAGTTGTTCCCGTAGCTTTTGATGATGGTCTTGAGGGCCCACACCTTGTCCTCCTTGACCATCTTTGCCAGGGCATCCCGTGTCTTTGTGGCCTTCAGGACCCAGATGTGGTCCGGGGCGAGGGGCTGTAGGGCCTTTATGGCCATGTCCGAGGCCATCTCCCTCCTGCCATGCTTCTTGCCGAAGTTTATGGACAGCATCTCGCCGTCAGCCTTCTGGATGATGCCCACGCCCCAGTACCGGTGGAAGACGAAGTTCTTTGTGTCGAAGGCGATGCGCTTCTCGAAGTCCGATATGGCGTCGAAAACATTCCTGTTGCCTCCGCTGAGCCCTGACTCCTTGATGCAGTGCTCCAGGCGGCTGTGGCCGCTGTGCATGCTTCGGAAGCACTCGGTGATTTCCTTTCGGGCCCAGGAGTCGTTGTTGTCGATGGAGAGGATGAGCTTGAGGATGTCGATGGCGATGCTCCAGTTCCCGCTGGACTTGTAGTGCTCGTAGAGCTCCTGCATCAGCAGGGCACTCTTGTCCGCACTGATGCTCTTCGCGATCTTGCGCTGCACGAGGTAGAAGAAGTCTATCTCGTTGGGGACGAGGGACACGAGCTTGGACCACAACTCCTTGATTTGGTTCATGGTATTGCCGCCGAGGTTGATGTAGCGGTGGATGGCCTTCTTGTAGTAGTCGATGGAGGCCTCCCGGTTGCCTTCCCGGCTGTAGCGCTCGGCCAGGGTCTTGGCCACATCTGCCTCCTCCGGGTCTACCCGGACCAGGGTTTCATAGATGTCCCACATCTTGTCGTTACCCTCGTCTCGGTAGCACTTGGCCAGCGTCCTCAGCGCAAACTTGTTGTTGGGGTCCTCCTCCAGGATGGATTCGCACAGGGAGGTGACGATGGTTGCTCGGTGATTGTCTTGGAATATTTCGATGAGGCTTACCAGTGCCGAATTGTCTAGGGTGCCCTTCCTCAAGGCGAGCATACCGGAGAGATAGAGGGCTATGATGCTGTTCTTGGTGTGGGACAGATGCTCGTCGCAGGCAGCCTTCAGTTCATCGACGCAGTCTTGATTTTTGGCGTCCTCCATTATCGTATCAAGCTTGATGAAGTCATTCTTCGAATAGCTGCTGATAGTGGCCTTGGTCCACTTCTCTTCCTTCAACATGCTTTGCACAGATTGTATAAGTTCTTCAGACATATCCACTCCTGTTCGTTCCTTTGTACCTATATCTGCCGGCTTAGCGCTACATTGTGTACCTTTTGTACACGTCCTCGTTAAGCAGACGTATCCGGCGCAGGGTATCGTTAATCTTTTCCCTGTCGTCGTTTATATTCATGTAATAATCGATGAGCCAGAAGTACTTGTTTATCAGCCTGGGCACCAGTAGGGCAATCTCACTGGTGGGGGACTGGATTTCGTTCTCAAGACTCGTGATATCCCTCTTCAAATTGCTGAACTCTATGGGTCTCAGCGGACGGTTTATATTCAGGACACCGTAGAGGACTCCGTACACCGGTATCCACTCCTGCATGACCCGTTCTGGATAGCCATACTGACGCACAAGGTCTATGAGCCTCAGAATCAATTCGGAGTCAAGGAATTGCAGGTCGATCCTATCGGCAGCCAGAAAGAATGCCTCCCGAAAGAAGACCTTGGCATAGTTGTCCTGTCCGCATAGGGCGTAGCAGTCCGCCATTTCAGCCAGGATAGGGGCGGCATCCTCCCGCTTGGTAATACTCTCCAGTAGAGTATTGGCCTCCCGAAGGTATGCAAGCGCCACCTCGTAGGAGCCCAGCTGCTTGTGGCAGAGGGCAGCCTTTCTGTATGCCTCCGCCCGCAGGAGCTGCTGGGGATCCTCCAGATGCTGTTGATAGTTCTCCAGCGCCAGGGTAAAGATGCCCCATCGCACCGCATGCATACTGGCCTCATAATTCGATCCGTCCAGCCCGGAGGTAAACTGCTTCCATCCAGTGACAATCCTTTCCCCCCTGTCAAAGGGCTGACCAAGCCGAGCCACCGCACTCAGTTCCTCCTTCCAAAAACTGGCACAACGAATGGCAAACAAAATCTCCTCGTTGTCCAAGTCATCTGCAAGGGCATCCTCCAGCAGGGGCTTTGCCATGGCCGGTTTTCCTTGCCTCAGAAGTTCGTATGCCTGGGTTAGTCCGTTGTTCGGTCGAGTGCTCATAGCTACGGAAGCCATTATAGAAAAAAAGAAGTCTTTAGTCAATTGAGCTTTTTTCAAAAGAGGGGGATATTTATAGTATGATTTACCATAACAAGTCAAGAGAGCAGGGGTGTTTTTTGCGAATTTTCTACAAAAAATCGGATGTCCTTTAGCCAGGCTGTGGTGCGGGAGGGGTGGAGTGGGGCAGCGGCGGACAATCTTTCCGGGGGAAGTATTTACACACTCGGCGTCATTTGTTAGTATTGGTGCGATGAGCCAGTCAAATGCAGGAAGCAAGTCAGTGCTGTTGGCACCCTCCCTCCTCTCCGCGGATTTCTTCTCCATGGACAAGTCATTTAGATATATGGAAGAAAATGGAGCGGATTGGGTGCATCTCGACGTGATGGACGGAACCTTTGTCCCCCAGATTACCTTTGGCCAGCCCTTTGTGCGCTCGCTGCGTCCCCACACATCGTTGCTCTTCGATGTGCACCTGATGGTGGAGCACCCGGAGACCCAGATTGAAAGCTTTGCGGAGGCCGGTGCCGACTACATAACCGTCCACTGGGAGGCCACCGTCCATCATCATCGGCTTGTGTCCGCCATCCGGCAGCTGGGAAAAAAGGCCGGTATCTCCATCGTGCCCTCCACGCCGGTTGATGCCATAGTGGAGATCCTGCCCTATGTGGACCTCGTGCTGGTTATGACTGTCAATCCTGGCTTTGGCGGACAGGAATTCATCATGGGCTCGGCGGAAAAGGTGGCCCGGCTGAAGGAGATTCGGGAGAAGCATGGCTACAGCTACCTGATTTCCGTGGATGGCGGAATAAATACGGAAACCGCACGTCTTGTAACCGCCAAAGGTGCCGATATATTAGTATCGGGATCGTCATTTTTCAACGGTTCCTTGGTTTTGTGATTCTTTGATTGGGAGAAGTGTGTCTGATTATGAGAAGGGGACTGCTGTTTGCTACATTGCTCTGTGCCTTGCTGTTCCAGCCGGTGGTAGCCCAGCCGGGGAATGACATGGACGAGCAAAATCTCTCCATGCTGCAAGGATACGAGGCGTTTCGGAACGGAGACTGGATTTCCGCCATGTTCTTTCTCAGAAAATCCATGAGCTATGGGAATGCCTCGGAGGAGACTTGGTATCTGCTCATTCTGTCCGAAATGTATGCCCAGGAGTATGAGGCTGCGGTGCAGGACTGCCAGCAGTACATGACCCTGTTCCCCGACGGAAGCTTTTTTCCCCTTGTGGAGTATCAGCATGGCCGGGCCTTGTACTGTGCCGGCCACTATCAGAGGGCTATAGAGCAGTTCAGTGCCTTCTGTCACTCGTATCCTGACAGCGAGTTCTACCCCTCTGCCGTCTTCTTCATTGCCGAGTCCTTTTTCAGTGAATACAACTATGCCTCCGCCAAGGTGCTGTACCAGCGGCTGGTGGAGGACTATCCGGCCGCGGAGCGGACCCCGGAGGCCCGTGAGCGGCTGCAGCTCATAGCCCAGGCCGAGCGGGAGGAGAAGCTCCTGTACCTGCTGCGGGTGACTGGCGAGGAGTACCTTGCCGCCAAGGAGGACTATGAGCGCCAGCTTCGGAAGTACCAGTCCGAGGATTCCATGGGGCTCCATGACCAGCTGACCAAGAGCTTTTCCGACATGAAGGAAATGAGGACTGCCGTGGACGAGCTCCAGTACCGGAATGAGGAGCAGGCCCGCCGCATTGCCCAGCTGGAGGAGGAGAACAGGAGCCTCCAGATTTCTGCCGGGGAGGCCCGCCGCCAGGCGGAGGGCCTGGGGGCATCCTCTGCGGGCCAGGTTGAGGCTCCCCCCGCCGGCCTGCATGATGTGCCACTTCAGGAGGAGGGTGTCATGGGGTCTGCCGCCCGGTATCCAGAGCTGGAGGCACTGCGGGCAAAGGCGGCTGAGCTCCAGAAGCTGTTGGACGAGAAGTCCATTTTGAGGGAGAGGTGATGATGAGGTTCAGATATGCTGTTGTGGCTTTGGCGCTCGGAGCGCTGTCTGCCCTTGCTCCTGCGGCTACGATAGAGAGGCGCATGGGGGACTTTGTGGTGCAGGTGTCCGATGATGGGGGGGCCTTCAACATGAGGTACTCCCCGGAAACCTCATCGCCGGTCAATTTCTTTGTGCCCCACGACGACTTTGCTTCAACCTACTTTTCTGTGATGATGGGAGACAGTGTTTACAAGCTGCGCCGAGGGTCGGTTTCTTCCATCCGTCTCCTGGAGGATGAAGACAGCATCGGGCTGCGATACAGCATCAAGAACAGGCTCAACGCCAGCATTGAGTTTACCTTTGCCACCCAGTATTCGGGGGAGGGGCTGGGGGCCGTGAAGGTTGAGGTCGTTTTGGAGAACATTTCCTCCGAGGCGCAGAATGTCGCCCTGAAGGGCATCTTCGACACCCTGCTGGGGGAAAATTCCGGCATCCACTTTGTGACTGCCCGCTTTCCCCATGTCAGCACGGAGGAGAGCTTTACCGACATGGGGGACCTGCAGTGGGTTCGATCCTCCAATGGGGACGAGTCCGTGCAGTTCCTCTTTGAGGGCAACGGCATCTCAAGTCCTAAGCTGGTGGCCCTGGCTAACAAGGATTTGGTGGCGGGGGAGGGCTGGCTGCCAGTCACCAAGTCCGGCCGTACCTTTAACTCTGTCTTTTCGTACAACAATTCCGCCATCTGCGCCCTGTGGGAGACCATGTCACTGACACCGGCAACCTCCGGCTCCATAACCTTTTATGTAACCTTCGCCTCCAAGGCCAGGATTCCTCCCTCGGCGAAATTCCTGGGAGAGCGGCAGGAGCTTGGCAATCTGAGCGATGACGACAAGATCATATATTCGGATGAGCATGGTGTGGTATACACGGTGGGGGATCTCACCGACAGTATGCTGAACGCAAAGTACATAGAGGACCTGCTGCGGCGGATTAGAAAGCTGGAGGAGGATCCTGAGAACATCGACAGGAACGAGCTCCTTCGCCTCAACGCGGAGTTGGATGCCATCCTGGAAAAGATAAGGCGGCTCTAGCGATGTCCAAGTCCAGAGGACTCCTGAAAACCGCCCGGAGGCTTCTTAGAGCCAGGAAATTCTTCAATGTCATCACCCTGCTGGAGCAACATGAGGATGAGTACCGGCAGAGCGTCGATTTCTACTACTATCTGGGCACCGCCTGTCTGTATCAGGACGACAGGGCGGGGGCGAAGAGCTATTTTGATGAGGCACGGCGGCTTACAGTCTCGGATACACGGGTGATCCTAGCCCAGGCGGCGCTCTTCCTGCGGCGGGGGGAGACTGACCGGGCCATAGGCTATTATCTGGATGTCCTGGACAACGACAGCGGAAACCGGCTTGCCCAGAAGGCCCTGGACGTGATCCAGCGGAAGGCAAGGAGCCCGGAGCTCCTTGCCGAGTTTATAAGCTCCGGCGGGGCTCGGAAATTCTATCCTCCTCTTGGTATGCATCCCGCGCTGAAATTCCTGGGTATGGTGGCTTGCCTTGCGCTTGTGGGATGTGCGGGGTTCTTTACTGCAAGAATTCACCGTATGGTCAACCCCTCCCAGCCCAGGGCTGACCTGTCAGCCTTTATGCTGTCCGTGGACCAGCGGAACAACGCCCTGCAGGAGGACCTGTCCGGCGGCACCTACCGCTATATCCTCAATGCCCGCCAGGTGAACGAGTCCTACGACGCTGCCCGGAGCCTCTTCCAGCAGCACCGGGACAATGCCGCCCAGATTGAGATAAACCGGCTGCTCAACTCCAACGCTTCCAAGGCAATCCAGCAGAACGCCCGGATGCTGATGCAGTACCTGAAGGAGCCCACCTTCGACTCCTTCTCCGACAACATCCCCTATCTTGAGGTTGCCGGCGATCCCTACCTGTATATGGACTGCTGGGTTATGTGGACCGGGCGCATAACCAACGCCCAGTCCAGCCACGACAGCTTTTCCTGTGACCTTCTGGTGGGTTATGAGGATCTCCAGCGGGTGGAGGGAATTGTCCCCTTGGTCTTTGACCAGGCTGTGGAAATTGACGCCACACTGCCCCTACAGGTGCTGGGACAGATTGGGATTCGGGACGACGGCAGGCTCTTTGTGCGGGGCAGGTCCATCTATCAGCCTCGTGACGGCAGCGGCCTTTAGGCATCCTCGGACAGGCCCCTGTCTTTTCAGGTGAAATTCGCTCTGTGCTGTTGCAATTAATCCCATAAAAACTGATAATATTTTCCCTGAAAACGAACGAAAACCTGCGGGTTGCACCTATAATTAATACGGGAGGAAATGAGAGGTGGCAAAGATGGCCGTAGAATTGAATGTACCGGCAGATGCGTCGGAGAAGATGAAGGCTCTGGAGGCGGCACGGCTCCAGATTGAAAAGCAGTTCGGGTCGGGCTCCCTGATGAAGCTGGGGACCAGTGCGGATGCTGCGGGAATCGAGGTGGTTCCCTCCGGCTCCATCCTGCTGGACGAGGCCTTGGGTGTGGGGGGCTATCCCAAGGGACGCATCATAGAGATGTACGGACCGGAGTCCTCGGGAAAGACGACGCTGGCCCTCCATGCCATTGCCGAGGCTCAGAAGATGGGCGGCATTGCCGCCTTCATCGATGCAGAGCATGCGCTGGATCCCGTCTATGCGAAGAATCTCGGCGTGAACATCGACGAGCTATGGGTTTCCCAGCCAGACACGGGAGAGCAGGCCCTGGAGATTGCCGAGAGTCTGGTGCGTTCCGGCGCGGTGGACATCATCGTGGTGGACTCGGTGGCAGCCTTGACTCCCCAGGCGGAGATTGAGGGCGACATGGGCGACTCCCACATGGGGCTCCAGGCCCGCCTTATGAGTCAGGCCCTCCGCAAGCTCACCGCCATCATCGGCAAGTCGAAGTGCATTTTGGTCTTTATCAACCAGATCCGCATGAAGATTGGCGTCATGTTCGGAAATCCTGAGACCACCACCGGCGGAAACGCCCTCAAATTCTACTCGTCGGTCCGTCTGGAAATTCGCCGCATTGAGTCCATTGACTCCAAGGGAGCCGAGGATGCGGTGGGAAACCGGGTTCGGGTGAAGATTGTGAAGAACAAGGTGGCGCCTCCCTTCCGAAAGGTGGAGCTGGACATCTATTTTGGAAAGGGTGTCTCTGCCATGTCCAGCCTGCTGGACGGTGCGGTGAAGTACGGCCTCATCGACAAGAAGGGGGCCTGGTATACCACCGAGACGGAGAAGGTGGGGCAGGGGCGGGAAAACGCACTGAACTTCTTGGAGCAGAACCCTGACTTTACCAAGGACATCGAGGCTCGGCTGCGGGAGAAGATGTTCCCCGGACAGGTGGTGAAGGGCAAGGACGAGAAGGAGGGCAAGACTGGGGCAGGTAAGGCCACAGGTGGAGCTAGAGGCAAGGAGGCTGGCTCTCCCGCTGGTTCTGCTCCGGGAGCCACCAGCAATACTGCCGCTGATTCTGTTGCGGGGACCAGTCCGGCTGGTACCACTTCTGTCCCCCCCATCCCCGATGAGCTGTTCTAGCTTGGAGTCCCCGGCAGCCGTGGTGGTGCTGGGGCTTGGCTCCAACCGTAGCTTCGACGGCCAGTCTCCCCGCCAGCTGCTGGGATCGGCCTGCCGCCTGCTTTCCGAGCGGGTGGTGGGACTGGAGCGCTCCAGCCTCTACCGCACTGCCCCCATGTACCATGAGGAGCAGGATGACTTTTACAATATGGTGGCTGTCGGCTGGTTTTTGGGAAGTCCCAGGGAGCTGCTGGAGTTCACCCAGTCGGTGGAGCGTCGGCTGGGGCGGGACCGGAGCAGGGAGTTTCCCAACGGCCCTCGCTCCATGGACATCGACATCGAGTTGTTTGGTCAGCGGTGTGTCTGTGAGCCGGATTTGGTGGTTCCCCATCCACGGCTTCGGGAGCGGGCCTTTGTCCTTGTCCCCATGCTTGAAGTTTTTTCCCGGAATGCCGATGTATGTATAGACAAGTCTTTTTATGCTGAATGTCTGGCAGCGCTTCCTGACCAGGGGATAGCCAGAATTCCGTAACCTGGGGCTTGTGGAGGAGAATGATGAACCAGACAGTATCGGCAACGGAGTTGGTGTTGGCCAGCAGGGAGTCTGCCAGTCAGCAGGCAGCCAGCGACGGCAGGAATTTTTCCCTGGATGAATTCGACGGCCCGCTGGATGTACTCCTCTTCCTCATCAAGAAGAACGAGGTGAACATCTACGACATCCCCATTGGCCAGATTACCGAGCAATTCCTTGAGTATCTTGACTTTGCCGTTACCACGGACTTGGAGAACCTGACGGACTTCTACGCCATGGCTGCGGACCTGCTGTACATCAAGTCCCGGATGCTGCTGCCGGTGGAGATTTCCTTTGGTGAGGACGAGCTGGAGGATCCCCGCCAGCAGCTGGTGGAAAAGCTCATCGAGTACCAGAAGTTCAAGAAGCTTTCCGCTCTCATGGAGGAAAAGGAGGACGAGGCCGACTGGAGCTTCGAGCGGAAGAGGATTCAGCGGGTGCTGCCCTTTGAGGAGGAGAACCTGTGGGAAAAGCTTGACACCTGGGATTTGCTGCAGGACATGCAGAAGATTTTCAAGGGACTGGTCTCCTCCTATTCGTCGGAGAGGATTCTGGACCTGTACGAGGAGATTTCGGTCAACGAAAAGATTACCCTGATGAACGAGCTGCTGGAGGAGCGGGGCGAGTGCTTCTTTACCGACTTGATTACCCGCAGGGGCAATGTCCTTGACGTGGTGTGTGCCTTTATGGCGGTTTTGGAGGCGGTGAAGTTCAAGGTGGCCTGCATCTACCAGAACAGGATGTTCGGTGACATCAAGATTTGCCCCTATCAGGCCGCCTGATCCTGGATACAATGGAGATTCAATTGGATAAAGAAACAGCCCTGGTCGAGGTCATCCTCTTTTTGGAGTCGGAGCCTCAGAGCCTTCAAAGCCTTTCCCGGATTTCCGGGCTGTCGGAGGATGTTGTTCGGCTGGTTTTGGAGCGTCTTTGCGAAAAATACAGGGATGAAGACTCCGGCATTGAGCTGAGCCAGATTACCGGAGGCTGGACCTTGACGCCCAAGAAGGAGCTGTGGAATTTCTTGAAGGAGCGCTACGGGCGCAAGGGCGAGGGACGGCTTTCCCGTGCCGCTATGGAGACCCTTGCCATCATCGCCTATTCCCAGCCCATAACCAGGGCGGAGATCGAGGCCCTGCGGGGGGTTTCCGCCGACAACATGATCCGCATCCTTTTGGAGCGCAATCTCATCAAGGAGGTGGGCAAGAAGGATGTGCCGGGAAAGCCGGTGCAGTTCGGAACCACCAAGGACTTCCTCCGGCTGTTCCGGCTCAACAGCATCGCTGACCTGCCAAAGCTGGACGAGACTGAGAGCGAGAGGTTCGAACTTGCCCGATAACACAGCCTCCCGTTTTGTCAGAAAGCCTGCCCCTGCCGGGACTGGAGGGGCAGGGCCGGCCGAAGTCAGCCAGGAGAAGGGCCAGCGGCTCCAGGTCTTCCTTGCCCACGGAGGTGTTGCCAGCCGTCGTGCCTGCGAAGAGCTCATCGCCGCAGGCCGTGTCTGCGTAAACGGGCAGGTGGTGACCGCCCCCGGAACGAAGGTCTTTCCCGGAGACGAGGTGCTGTTTGATGGAAAGCCCGTGTCGGTGGAGGAGAAAAGGCGGTACATCCTTTTAAACAAGCCTGCCGGCTACGTCTGCTCCCTGTCCGACGAAAAGGGGCGCTCCACCGCCGCCGACCTCCTCTCCCCACATTTTGCCGAGCGACTTTACAATGTGGGCCGTTTGGACATGTTCTCCCAGGGCCTGGTGCTCTTTACCAACGACGGCGACTTTGCCGCCCAGGTGTCCCATCCCTCATCCCAAATCGAGAAGGAGTACGTGGTGGAGACTGTCTCCCCCATTCCCCAGGACTTGGTGGACAGATTCTGCTGTGGCATCAGGATAGAGGGGGTCTTCTACCGCTGTCTGTCTGCCCGGCTGGTGCATCCCCGTCGCCTTGTGGTGGTGCTGGTGGAGGGAAAGAACCGCGAGATTCGTCGTGTTTTCCAGCACTTCGGGGTATCCATCCGTCGGCTCACCCGTGTCCGTATCGGCAATCTGAGTCTGGACGGGCTGGAGGAGGGCAGGTTTAGGGAACTGGATGCCAGCCAGGTGGCGGACCTCCTTGCGCTGTGCAATAGAAATTAGGTATACTGCGCCAGACGCTTCATCATCAAGGAGGCCATCATGGTTGTGGCTATAGACGGGCCGGCCGGCAGCGGCAAGAGCACCGTTGCGAGGATTATTGCGGACAGGCTGGGCATCACCTTTCTGAATTCAGGCAGCTTCTATAGGGGCATCACCCTGGTCTTGCTCCGCTCCGGGATCGACATTCAAGACCAGCAGAAGGTCGTTGAGCTGGCAGAGTCTTTGGACATTGATTATGTTGACTCCCGGCTTGTTGTCAATGGCGAGGACGTGGAGGACCAGTTGCGAACCGACCAGGTGGATGCCCACACAGCCCAGGTTTCTTCCATTGTTCCCCTGCGGCACATCGTCAACGAGAAGATTCGCCGCATCACCAAATCCCTGAGCGTCGTCTGCGAGGGGCGTGACATGACTACCGTGGTCTTCCCTGACGCCGAGTACAAGTTCTATCTTGACGCCTCTATAGACGTGCAGGCCCTTCGTCGCTTTAACCAGGGGGTCAGCAAGCTCTCCTTGGAGGAAATCAAGGAAGGAATTCGCAAAAGAGACGAGATTGACAGGGCAAAGGCGGAGGGGGCCTTGAAAATCGCCCCTGATGCAACATATATTGACACATCGGACTTGACGATTGAGCAGGTTTGTGAGATAATAATCCGTAAAATTCACGATTAAGGGTTTGATAATGGAGCAGACGGAAGTGGAAAGGGATGTGGCTCAGAAGGGAAACATCCAGACACAATTGCAGGAGGAGACGCTTAAAAGCTTTGAGTCTCTTGAGGAAGGACAGTTAGTAGACGGTATCGTAGTCCAAGTTACTACTGAGTATGTATATGTTGACGTGGGATGCAAGTCCGAGGGAAAGATATCGACAACGGAGTTTAAGGACTTGCCTGAAGTGGGCGACACGGTATCCGTCGTTCTTGAGAAGAAGGAGAACAAGCATGGCGAGGTTGTGGTCTCCAAGCAGAAGGCCGATGTAAAGCAGCTTTGGAAAAACCTTCGCCAGGCATTGAATGATAAGACACCTGTTGACGGCACCATCGAGAAGATTGTCAAGGGTGGCTATGACGTAAGCCTTGGTAGCGGAATCAAGGCTTTTTTGCCTATCAGTCAGTCCGACAGCCAGAAGGTGGAGAAGCCGGAGAAGCTGCTGGGCTTTACGGGTAAATTCTATGTAGAGCGCCTCTACAGCGACAACAAGGCGAATGTGGTGGTAAACCGCCGCAAGTTCCTTGAGGAGTCTATGGAGGCTAGCCGGGAGGCGTTCTTCAACGATGTCTCAATTGGAGATACGGTGAAGGGTGTCGTAAAGAGTTTTACCAGCTTTGGGGCCTTCATCGACCTGGGCGGCTTCGATGGCCTGCTCCACATCAACGACATGAGCTGGGGCCACGTGACCCGTCCCAAGGATTTCGTAAAGAAGGGGCAGGAAATCGAGTTGAAGGTTATCCGGCTTGACCCGGAGGAAAAGCGCATCAACCTCTCGCTCAAGCACTTCAGCGAGGATCCCTGGTTGCATTTTGAGGACAAGTATCATGTTGACGACCGGGTAAAGGGAACCGTCACCAAGCTCACCGACTTCGGTGCCTTCATCGAACTGGAGGAGGGAATCGAGGGATTGGCCCACATCAGCGAGTTCTCTTGGGTCAAGAAGGTCAACAAGGCATCCGACATGGTAAAGATTGGCGACGAGGTGGAATGCATGGTGCTGGGCTATGACATTCAGGCCGGAAGGGTGTCATTGGGATTGAAGCAGGTTACTGACAATCCTTGGGACTCCATCGCCGAAAAATATCCCGTGGGAACCCGCCTCACTCGGAAGGTTGTCAAGGTAACTAATGCCGGTGCCTTTGTGGAGCTGGAGGAGGGTATCGACGGATTCCTCCATGCCGACGACCTTTCCTGGACAAAGAAGGTAAAGCATCCGGGCAGCGAGCTGTCCGTTGACCAGGAGATTGAGGTCATCGTTATTGAGAGTGACTCCGAGAACCACCGCATCCGTCTTGGCGTAAAGCAGCTTTCCGACGATCCCTGGAAGCAGTTTTGCGCCACCTACAAGCCGGGCTCGACCCTGGAGGGAGAGGTGGTTTCCATCGCTGACTTCGGTATCTTTGTGCGGGCTCCCGGCGGCATCGAGGGCTTGGTGAACAAGTCAAATCTGAGCGAGAGCCGCGAGGAGACCTTCGAGGAGGCGGTGAAGAAGTACAACGTGGGTGATAAAATCAATGTGTACGTTGTTGATGTGAACCCCGACAAGCAGAAGGCTGCCTTCTCTGTCAAGGAATTCAAGAGGAAGCAGCAGCGGGATGAGATTTCCCAATACATGTCTTCTGCTGATGACGGGAATGATGGTGCCTTCACCCTTGGAGACCTTCTCAAGAACAAGAATAACTAAAGAGTGTTTCGATGGGCGAAATGAACTGCGAGACCTTTGAACTGGACAGACTCAGGACGCTCATCGAAATAAATTCCTTGATAAATTCGAACTGCTCAGACTTCGATGCATTGCTGGTGTATATCCTTGAGTCGGCAATGCGTCTTGTCGAGTGCGAATCCTCTTCCCTGTTCCTGCCGGACCAATCGAACACCGTTCTGAACTTCAGAGCCGCCCTTGGCCCGGCTGGGGTCAAGGCTATGAATATCCCGGTGGACATCGACAACAGCATCGCAGGATGGGTCTTCAGAAACAACAGGAGCCTCGTCATCGACGATGTTCAGAAGGACCGCCGGTTCTTTTCGATGGTGCAGGACAGAACGGGGTACAAGATAGAGAACATGATTGCCATTCCCATGCGGGTCAAGAACAGTTGTGTGGGGGTTATCCAGCTGCTGAACAAGACCCAGGCCCGGAAATTCACGCCGTCAGATTTGGGCATCCTTGAGCTTTTGTGTGCCCAGGCAGGCATAGCCTACGAGGTTGCCGGCAAGTTCAAGGCTGTCCGGGACGAGAACAGCCTGCTGCGCAGTTCCATCAGTTACGGGCGGGAATACCACACCTTTTTGGCACGGAGCTCCGTGATGCTTGACTTGATGAGCACCTTGGACGAGGTGGCCAAGGCCAATATCACCGTCCTGATTCTTGGAGAGAGCGGGGTGGGCAAGGAGCTGTTTGCGGAGCAGCTCCATCTCAGGAGCGACCGTTCGGACAGGCCCTTTGTGCGGGTCAATTGTGCCGCCCTCTCCCCCCAGCTGCTGGAAAGCGAGCTGTTCGGCCATGTGAAGGGTGCCTTTACCAGTGCCGTTGGCGATAGGGCGGGACGGTTCGAGCTGGCGGACGGAGGCTCCATCTTCCTTGACGAGGTGGGTGACCTGCCGCTGGATCTCCAGGCGAAGCTGCTCCGAGTGTTGCAGTCAAAGACCTTCGAGAAGGTGGGGTCGAGCAAGACGATTTCGGTGGACGTGAGGATAATTGCTGCCACCAACCGTGACTTGGAGGCCATGGTCCAGGAGGGCAGGTTCCGGCAGGACCTGTACTACCGGCTGAACGTACTTCCCCTCAATGTTCCCCCCCTGCGGAACCGCAAGGAGGACATCGGACCACTGGCCCAGTTCTTCTGCCACAAGTTTAGCGACGAGGTGAAGAAGAAGTTTGTCGGATTTTCCGATGATGCGATGGCCGCATTGCACTCGTACTACTGGCCGGGCAATGTGCGTGAGCTGGAGAACACCATCGAGCGGGCCTGTGTCCTGGGACGGCCGCCGGTTATCCGTGCCGATGACCTCCGCCTGATTCAGGTAGACTCGTCGGCACGGGCGGAGGGGCAGGGGGATGAGCTGCTGTACGACTTTGGGTCAGATGGCGGGGACAGGTCGCTGAGGACGGCGGTCAACAAATTCAAGAAGGCATACATCACCCGGATTCTGGACGAGACCTCATGGAATCAGACGGAGGCGGGGAAAATTCTAGGAATTCAGCGGACCTATGTCTCTCGTCTGTTGAACGAGCTGCATATCCGCTAATAGGTAAGGAGTATTTATGGCTGAAAGGATTGAAGAGGAAAGAAAGGGCCTGGCGGACAGTGTGGGCGGTTTTTTGACAAGGTATCGTGTGCTGTTCATCGGGGGAATTGTCGCTTTGATTGTTGTGGCTATCGCCTGGGGAATCCTTTCTTCCGTCTCGACTGCCTCTCATAGGAAGGGGCTGAACCAGCTGGAGAGCATTGTCTATACCCTCTCGAAGGCCGAAGAAGACTCCATTGAGGCCGCACGGGAGATGGCCCTGTCGCAGATTCTTGATCTGGCTGCGGGAAACAAGGGAAATATTGTGGGCCTGCGGGCGAATATGGCCGCCGCGGAGATTTATTTTAGCCAGAAACAGTGGGCGGAGGCTAAGGACTGCTGGCTTGCCGCCGCAACCGTGGAAACTGATGCCTACACTGCGCCCCTTTGCTACTACAATGCGGCCGTCTGTGCAGAGGAGCTTGCCGACGTGGAAGGGGCCATCGCCTGCTATGAGTCGGCATTGGCAAGCGACAGTTGTGACTTCAAGACCCACGTGCTGTTCAGCTTAGGCCGCCTGCATGAAGAGGGCGGGGACTTTGCCGCAGCCTCGGAGAGCTACATGGAGCTGCAGAACAGCTATCCCTCCGACTCTTGGACAAATTTGGCGGAATCCCGCCTTATTGCCCTGCGAGCCGAGGGAAGGATTCAGTAGCGTTTTGGGGTGCTGGAGAATCTGCCCCTTGAAAAAGAATGGCCGGCAGGGTATCATCGTTGGCATGAAAAGAATTCTGTTGTTGTCTTGCTGGCTTCCCCTTCTTCTGTCCGCTTGCGGGCTGGACACCTTCTACTATCTTGACCCGCCGGTGTCCCGCCATTTCATAGACGAGGCGGATTCCAGTAGTCAGGATCCCTCGAATCATTATGTATCCTTTGTCACAGCCTCCAATGCGGACAGTGGTGATGTCTTCCAAGGTACAGCCGTGTACTACAGGCTCTACAACAGCGCAAGCTCATTGTTGTCTCACAAGGTGTCCATAGAGAGCATCAACGACGATTCCAGTGACCAGGGGATGAACAGGCTGATTGGCTGGGGTTACCAGGCTTTGACCACCAGCGCCAGCACCGCAGCCAATCTGGTGCCTTCAGGAGGGGCGAAGGAGGTTTCCATGCGCCTGTTTAACGAGACCCCGACTGGTGGCGGCAGCTCCACCACCTACCAGTATCCTGCAGGAGCCAGTGTGGACGGCAGGTCCATCGGCATACCCCTTCGATGCTTTGACAGCAAGACCTTTTCCTTTAGCTCCACCGCTTCGCAAGATGAGGTGAACTCCGTCCCAGAGGAGGGGCAGGAGGACGTGAGCTTTACCGCCAGTGCCGGGACTTCCACCTGGTACGTCGCCCTCTACGCCGTGTCCACAGGAATGAGCCCATCCCTGACGCCGGTCTACAGCAAGGTAACCTATCTTGGCTCCCTGGCCATCACACCGACATCAAACTAAAGCTCCGCCACGGGGATGTGGTAGACGCTGCCGCAGTTGTGGCAGATGACCTCCAGCGGGTCCGGCCCGCTCCTTTTCATGTCGGCAACCTCATCCTTGCCCAGGTTGCGTATGGCAGCTAGGTACCGCTCCCGTGAGCAGGGGCAGTCAAAGAGGATGTCCCGCTCCAGGGCTACGGCTGGCCTAAAGTCCCGGAAGAGGCCGTGGATGATGTCATCCCGATCACCGCCCTCGGAGAACCACTGTCCGTAGGAGGGGGCGGACTGGAAGGCGTGCTCCACCGCCTCGGTAGTCTCTTGCTCGTAGGCAAGGCGTTCTGCCAGCTCCTTGCCGGAAAGTCCGCCAGTGGCGGGCAGCCGCTGCAGGAACATACCTCCTGCCCCCACTACACGGCCCTCCTTGTCGAACTGAATGCTGGTGTTGAAGGCAGTGTAAATCTGCTCTGACTGGGCAAAGTACCAGGTCAGGTCCTGGGCGATGTTGCGGTGCCTGATTTCCACGGAGCCTGTCTGTGGCTCCCGGGCCCCCTCATTGAAGCGGGAGACGGTGATGGTGCCGGGGCCCAAGAATGGCTCCAAGTCCCAGCTTTCCAAGGGTTTGCTGAGGGGAATGGGGTCCTGCAGCAGATAGCCCCGGACGGTACCTGCACTGTCGGCCTCGGTGGAAAAGCCTGCCGCCGGTCCGTTGGTGTCGTAGCGGAAGCTGAGGCGGCCGCGGCCCTTCATGGTGGGAATCATTAGGGCGGTGGACAGGCAGGCCTGCCCCAGCACCAGCGTCTCCAGGATGCCCAGACGGTGGTTTGAGCGCATTTGGTTCACAAAGCGGGTACCATGGAAGAGGGCACCACGGAAGAGGCCGTCTGCCATCACAAAGACGGACATGCCATCCTGATGGATATTGTCAAGGTGGTTCAGCAACAGCTGGTCTTGAATCTCTGCTTTGATCATACGAATACTATAGCGTTTTTTGGTTCCGGTTTCAATTGAGTCGCCTCCGGCCCCTTTCTTGACTTCATGACTCATTCCCACTATGTTTAAAAAGCCGCCGAGGGAATGAGGCCGAGTGCAGAAAACCACGGGGCAAAGGATGAGTATGTCTAAGAGAATTTATGTAGGAAACCTTAGTTTTGGCACCACCGAGGAGGGCCTTCTTTCCGTTTTTTCCCAATTTGGGCAGGTGGTGTCCGCCATGGTGATTCGGGACAGGCTTACGGATCAGTCCCGTGGCTTTGGCTTTGTGGAAATGGAGCTGGAGGACGATGCGATGGATGCCATCGCCGCCCTGAATGGACAGATGATTGACGGTCGCCGTGTCCGGGTAAATGCCGCTGAGGAGCGGGGGCAGGGAGACCGCAGGGAAAGGCGCAGGATATTCCCTGGAGAGGGCGCATTCCAGCGTGGTGACGGAGGCGGTTTTGGCAGGGAGTCCCGAAGCAGGGGCTTCCATAGCGCCGGCAGTCGGCATGAGGATGGGCATCGCGGGCCTTCCTCCCGGCCACGGAGGAATTCCCAGGGTGACTCCTGGGACTACGCCTATTGATTCATGGGGAGGGGGGGGGCATGTCTTGATACCTGCGCTGCAATGAGAGAGCTGACAGAAACAATTCCGCAACCGGGCCCTGTCCGGCTGTCCATGCTTGCCCCTTGCCGCCAAAAATTGAATCCATTATATTTTGTATATGGATTTTATTAGACTTATTGGAATCGGCATCATCCTTGGTGTGGCCAACGTAATTCCCGGCGTGTCGGGAGGGACCATGGCGGTGGTCTTCAATATTTATGACCGCCTCATCGGGGTCATAACCCTGAATGTACGCAAGATTATCAGCGAGTGGAGATTTATCCTGCCGCTGGTGCTTGGAATGGGGCTGGGCATCATCCTGTTCAGCAAGGCTATCACCTTCCTCTTCCAGAATTACCCTGTGCAGACAAACTGGTTTTTCATCGGAATAATACTTGGCAGCATCCCAATGCTTTTGAAGCGCCTGTTGGCGGCAAGCAAAAAGGGTTCCGGCAGGAGGACTGTTCCCCTGTCCGCCATCGTCTGTGGTGTAGTGGCCCTAGCGGTAATGGCGGTGATGACCTATCTTGAGGTGTCCGAGTCAGGAGCCCCCATCCAGACTGAGTTGACTCCAGCACTGGTGGTGCGGCTGGTGGTGGGCTTGGCCTTTGCCACCATCGCCATGATTATTCCTGGCATATCCGGCTCCTTTTTGATGCTGGTGGTGGGCGTCTACAGCACGGTCATCGCTGCCATCTCTGACCTCAACATACCGCTGCTGGTTCCTGCCGTCATCGGTGGCGTGATCGGGCTTTTGGGAGGGGCAAAATTGGTGCGCCTGCTGATGGCCAAGGTTCCGGCCCAAACCTATGGTGCCATCCTGGGACTGGTGCTCGGCTCCATTCTGGTGATTTTTCCCGGCTTTGGCGGAGGGATGATGGTGCTGGCAACCTCCTTGGGCTGCGCCGCCCTTGGTTTTGTAGTGTCCTTCTTTGCAGGACGGGAGAAGATTGAGGGAGAATAGCCGGAGTGGAAAATCCCGCCCAGATAGTCTTCAATAAATAATTAGATGCTTGGGATAATGATGTGGGGTAGCCCGGTGGTTTAGGCTGGGGTTCTTGCCCGTGCAAGGGCATCCAGCAATGCTTCCATCAGGGGGAAGGACTCGGCCGTGAGGGTGGCAGGGCTATCATATTCGGTATGGAGGAGCCGCCAGGTCATGGGCATCTTTTCCTGCACCTGGTAGGGCTCCAGCGGCTTAATCTTGCGGATACCATGGCTTTGGGTGCTTTTCATGATAGCAGCCTCCAGACCGGGGTTCTGCTTGAGCTCCCGCAGGTAGGAGGCCACCTCCTGGGCGGGCAGGAGGGTGACGGCCACGGCGGGGATGCCGCAGGCTAAAAACCCGGCGTTGTCGCTGTAGGGAACGGGCAGGGATGCCCACTTCCGTCCCGCCACCGACTTGATGAGGTCTTCTGTCCGCTCCACCAGGCTGTTGAACTGACGCTGGAAGGCGGGACTTCCCTTTCCCTTCCCTGCCTGGGAGAGCACCACAAAGTCCCCCCTGCCGCAGCAGTCGAAGGCGTATACATCCTGCTGGGTGAGCCCCAGGCTCCTGAATTTTGTGGCGATGCCGAAGGCTCCCTGCTCCGAGACACCCTCGCTACCACCCATTTCCTCCCCGTCGGAAAAGATGATTTGCACGTTATGCGCCCCAGGAAACCGCAGGAGCCTCCTGGCCCAGTGGATAATCTGGAAGACGGCGGCGCTGTTGTCGTTGGCACCGGGACTGGTGTCCACCCGGTCATAGTGGGCCAGCACCGTCTTCATCTTGTACTGGGGATTGTAGGCCGCAGCAGGAAAGCGCACCAGGATGTGGTGGGCCCCCTCCAGCGACAGAGGCACGGCGGGAACCGTAAAGTCAGCCAGCATTTTGAGTATGAATTGTCTTCTGTCACAATCCGGATGGATGAACCTCTGGAAGCTTCCGTCATTCAGCATAAGTGGCGGCCCTGAAGTCTAGATTCCTAGGATACCTGCCAGGGCCTGCAATGCCCCGTCGGTCTTTCCCGCCAGAACCTGCTTGGTGAGGACCTTGCCCAGCTGCACGCCCTCCTGGTCGAAGCTGTTGAGGTTCCACAGGAAGCCCTGGAACATAATCTTGTTCTCGAAGTGGGACAGCAAGGCTCCCAGTGCCTGTGGAGTCAGCCGCTCTCCATGGATGAGGCTTGAGGGGCGGCCGCCGGGGAAGAATTTGTTGGGGTTCTGGTCGTCCTTGCCGCAGGCGAAGGCCATGATTTGGGCGGCCAGGTTGGCGCAGAGCTTCTTCTGGCTGGTGGAGCCCTCCACCGTCACGTCGCAGCCGCTCTGGTTCTCCCGGAACCCGATGAACTGGAGGGGAACGATGTCGGTGCCCTGGTGCAAAAGCTGGTAGAAGGAGTGCTGGCCGTTGGTTCCCGGCTCACCAAAGATGACAGGACCGGTGGCATAGTCCACCTTCTGGCCGTCACGGTTCACCTGCTTGCCGTTGGACTCCATGTCCGCCTGCTGGAGGTGGGCGGGGAAGCGGCTGAGAGCCTGGCTGTAGGGCAGGATGGCGGTGGCGGGATAGCCCTGGACATTCCGCTCGTAGATGCCGATGAGGGCATCCAGCAGGGCTGGGTTCCGGGTGATGTCGGTGGCGCAGGCGGTGATGTCTGCGGCATGGGCACCCTTCAGAAATTCGGCGAAGACCTCGTAGCCAAAGGCCAATGACAGGACTGCACCGCCCACCGCCGAGGTGGAGGAGTAGCGGCCGCCGATGAAGTCGTCGATGTAGAAGGAGGCCAGGTAGGCGGGGTTGTTTGCCAGGGGGCTGGTCTCGGAGGTGACGGCCACCATGTGGCGGGCAGGGTCAAGACCCGCCTGCTGGAGGAAGTCCTTGACGAACAGCTCGTTGGCCAGGGTCTCCTGGGTAGTTCCGCTCTTGGACACCAGGATGAACAGGGTGCGGGCAAGGTCAAGGCCGGCCACCACCGCAGCTCCGTCGTCGGGGTCAACATTGGAGATAAAGGCGGCCTTCATCTTGAGCTTGTCGGCTGCCCGTGCCCACTGCTCCAGCGCCAGGTACATGGCCCTGGGCCCCAGGTCGGAGCCGCCGATGCCGATTTGTGCCACCGTGGTGAATTTTTCTCCGGCGGCATTGGTAATTTCACCTGAGTGAACCTTCTGGACAAAAGCATTGATGGCATCCAGCTGCTGCCGGTAGAATGTGCCCTCATCCTTGCCCTCATGGAGCACCGGCTCTCCCAGCTGGCCCCGCAGCAGGTGGTGCAGCACCTTCCGGTTCTCCCCGGTGTTGATGGTGGCACCGTTGTACAATTCCTGGAATTTCTGGGTAAGCTGGGCCTCGTCCGCCAGCTCCTGCAAAATGGCCAGAATCTGGGGGCTCACCTCCTTGGCGCTGTAGTTGTAGGTCAGTCCTGCCGCCATGGGAGCGGAGTAGCGGGTCACCCGCTCAGCAGCCGTGGGGGAGGAAAGCTCTTCCTTTATGGAGACAAGGTTTTTCAATGACTGGAGCTTTTTGAAGGATTCCAGCCTGTCTAGATTTTGCCAAGTAATCATAGCATACCTCGAAAGAATTGGTGTAGCAGGAAAACCTGCTGTGCAGGCTATCGCAGGCGGTGCCTGAACAGTGAGGTTCTGCACGGAAAATATAGCATAAAAATGTGTTTTATGACAGGGGAGGGTGGCGCTTCAAGCTTTCCATGGAATGCAGTCGTCGGATTGTCGTCGCCCCCATCTAGAGGATTGGATGAGAGGCGGATGATTGTATTTACATTCGCCTCATTATATGATATAGTCTAAAGAATTCGTTTATAGGAGTGCCCATGATTTTTCCCTTAGAGCAGCTCATTAAATTTAAGGATAACATCTACGAGATTACCTGTGCGGCGAGCCGCCGTGCCTACCAGCTTTCCATGATTGACGACGAGACGGTGAGGGAGAACGACGGCAAGGTCGTCTCCACCGCCGCCCGGCAGCTGTTCACCGATGAGGTGCAGTACCGGATTGAAAAGTAGTTCCATGGAAATTGATGAAAAAAGAGCCGGCCCTGTGCCGGTTCTTGTCATTTTTGCCCCCACTGCCTGCGGAAAGACCACCCTGTCACTGGACTTGTTCGCAAGGGACTCCAGCTCGCCCCTTGCAGGCAGGGCTGAGCTTGTGAGCGCCGACTCCATGCAGGTGTATCGGGGCATGGACATTGGAACGGCCAAAGCCACCCAGGAGGAGCGCAGGCGGCTTCCTCATCACCTAGTGGATGTGCAGACGCCGGACCTCCCCTTTTCCGCAGGGGAATTCGTCCGGCTCGCTGACCAGTTGTGCCGGGAGATTTATGGAAGGGGCCGATTGCCCGTGGTGTTGGGCGGCACTGGGGTTTATATCAGGAACTTTCTTTGCGGGCTTCCGACTACGCCCCGCTCTGACCCGGATTTGCGGCTTGCCCTGCAGGTCAGGCTCAAGGAGGAGGGGGCAGCTGCCCTGTACGGTGAGCTGCGTCGGCTCGATCCTGGGGCTGCCCTCAGAATCCATCCCAACGACCACTATAGGATTCTGCGTGCCCTGGAGATTTCCCAATCCAGCGGACGGCCCCAAAGCTCATTTTCCCTTGAGGGGCGGCTCAGGAGTCAGTTCCACTTTTGCGTCGTCGTCCTGTGGCGTGAGCGGCAGGATTTGTACGGGCGGATAGAGCGGCGGGTGGCTCAGATGATGGAGGAGGGGCTTCCCCAGGAGGTTGACCGACTCTTGGCGGCGGGCTACAAGGCTGGAGATCCGGGAATGCAGGCAATTGGCTACCGGGAATTCCTGCTCCCGGAGATGCAGAATCTTGGGGAGCAGGAGCGGGGTATGAGGATTCAGGACTTGATTTGCCGGAACAGCAGGCGGTACGCCAAGCGGCAGTACACGTACTTCCGGGGAATTCCTGAAGCCCATTATTTTCATGCCGAGGATTATCCTTCCATCCAGGCCCACATCGAGGATTTTATGAGGTCGGTTCGCCTTTGCCGGTAATGGGCCGGCGGTGGTGTCCCTCATGCGACCTCTACCGCCGATCCCAGGAATATGACACCGTGGAGGACACCGTAGATGAGGTACCCGGCGTAGTACACCTCAAGTATGGACTCCGTCAGTCGCTCGGCAAAGGACAGGGCCGGCCAGGTGCTCATGCCGTAGACCATAATCGTTATGCCGAGGGGAATGAGACTAAAGCAGGCGAGGGCGCTGATTTTTCCCTGGCTGTTCATCAGGATAAAGCCTAGGGCAATGGCGATGCTGCCGCAGATGATGGCCGGCAGGGGTTGGTAGGCTAGGGTTAGCATGAGCTTGGAGAATATTCCCGCCAGGATGCCGAATACAAAGCAGACCCCTTGTTGTCGTGTGGCCTTTCCAAAGTCAATGCGAATCATGTCACGCTCCTATTTTTATCAGCTCGCTGAGACTTGTCCCCACCAGCTTTTGGAGCTGGGAGAGCCATCGGGAGGAGGTGCCCTCAGGACCGAAGGCAAGGCCCCCCACAATGAGGCCGCTCTCCGTATCCTCCACCAGATTGACATAGGTGTCGCTTTCTTCGGACCTCCTGGAGCCACCACGCCTGCTGGAGGAGCCAAGCTCGTGGTTTTTCCACCGGCCGCTGTTCTCCTCCTCTGGGGTCAGCACGGCCTTCCCAGCAGACACGGCCTCCCGCCGCCCGATTGTAAGGGCAGTGCGGGGTAGTGTTTGCCGATAGGGGCTTGGACTGGCGGCCTCTGTCTTGGATTCTGGATTGGTAAAGAGGCTCCAGCAGGCGAACTGGGCGGCCTTCTTGCCCTGCTCCAGTGCGGCGGGGATGATGGCCCAGGTGATTCCCTGGAATTCGGCACAGTCCCCGGCAGCAAAGATGGCAGGATCGCTGGTAGCGGTCTTTTCGTCGATGATAATCCCCCTGCCACAGTCCAAAGCAGCATCCTTTGCAAGTGCAATCTGGCTTTTGACTCCCATGGAATACAGCAGGGTCTCCATGCCGTCGCCGCAGATGGGCTTCAAAAGGTCTGAGACGCTGCGATGCTTTAGCTCGTTGGTGTCCAGGTGGATTCCGGTGTGGACGGCAAGTCCCTCCTCCCGCTCAAGGTAGAGTCGCAGCATCTCGGAGGCGGTCCTGTTCAGCTGGCGGTTCAGCAGGTAGCCTGAGGCCTCCATCACGTGTACCTCCATTACGCCATAGGAGCGCAGGGCACGGGCTGCTTCCAGTCCCAAAAGTCCCCCACCCAGCACGGCGGCGGCCCGCCGTCTTATGGAAAGGTGATCCCGGATGCGGCGAGCGTCGTCAAGGGTTCTCAGGGAGAAGACCGCTCCTGCCGCCGGGCTTTGGGGAGCAGGAAGTGTAGGGACAAGTGCCGAGGCTCCCGTGGCCAGGATGAGTGCGTCGTAGGGAATGGCAAGCTCCTCCTGCTCCCCCTTGGGGCTTAGTCTGAGAATGCGCAGCATCTTTTCCTGCCGACGGATTTCCGTGGCCTCAGCGGGGCAGACGAGCCTTATTCCCTGCTGGCAGAACCATTGCTCGCTTCGCATCACTAGCTCCTCCGCCTCTTTGTGTCCCGCCAGAACCTCCGGCAGCTGGGGCCGGGAGTAGCTGGGGGGACTTTCCTGGGCGATGACAGTGATGGACAAATCCTCTGGGGTGTGCAGCCTCCGGGCCTCCTGCGCTGCCGTTACTCCCGCTATTCCTGAACCGACAATTACCAGACGTTTCATCAAAACCTCCTTGACTAAACTTGCCGCTCAATTTATCCTTGAACAATGCGTTGTGAATTCCTTGGAACGGGCACGAGCCACGGCATTCCGGTTATTGCCTGCGCCTGCCATTGCTGCCGTTCCACCGACAGCCGGGACAAGCGGTTCCGCTCCAGCCTGTGGATTACAGAGGGAGATTCCCTTGCTCCGTCCACCTCAATTCTAATTGACATGGGGCCGGATTTCCGTAGCCAGGCCCTCAAATCCAGTATAAATCGTCTGGATGCCCTGCTTGTAACCCATGGCCATGCCGACCACTTGAACGGGCTGGACGACATCCGGGTCTTTTCACACACGGGTTCCAGGGAGCCTCCCCAGTCCGATGGCGAGGGGAGGGTGTATCCTGAGACGGAGGGAGATGGCCTGCCGGTCTATGGCAACGAGGAGACCCTGAGCGATCTGCGCCGTCGGTTTTCCTACATCTTTTTGCCGACAGGGGAGGGTGGAGGCAGGCCGAAGGTAAAGACGGTGGATTGCGGGGCCTATGGAGAGATGAATCCGCTGGTGATTGGGGGGCTGTCCGTGATTCCGGTGCCCTTGCACCACGGGAGGATGGAGACTGTCGGCTGGATGGTTCTCAGGGATTACCACCCTGCAGGACAAGCTGACGGTGGAGGGGGGCTGGACAGGTGCAGGGGGATAGCCTATCTGACTGACTGCAATGGAGTCCCCCCTGCAAGCATGGAGCTCCTGCGCCGCTTTGGTCCCCGGCTTGAGCACGTGGTCATAGACGGGCTTCGGCCCCAGCCCCACACCACCCACTTCTCCTATGACCAGTCGCTGGAGCTGGCACTGGAGATTGGCGGGAGGCATAGTTGGCTTACCCACCTCTGCCATGACATGACCCACGTGCAGATACAGGGCTACCTCACAGAGCGGTTGGCCCTCCTGTCGGGGGATAGGACGCATCCCCATAGTCAAAAGGCAGGCTCCTTCCATTGCCAGCCCGCCCACGACGGGCTGGTGCTGGAAGTCTGAAGGGCTTTACTGGAGCCCTTGCAAGCCTGCTGCCGACAGGCTGGATTTCTTTATACAATTCCTTCATAGACAAGGAGCTGGCTTCCATCTATAGTTACCATGAGCCCATCCTCCAGCTTGGTGGTGGCGTTGGCCACATTGGTGAGCCATACCAGGTTTGGGTTTACTAAGGCCAGCATTGCATCACCTACTTCAGAGCCGTGTTCGGCAATCACTCCGTCCACGAGCCGCAGCAGCGGGATGTAGTCCTCGGTGATGGTAGGGCAGACGAGGATTTCCCCGCCTCTCTTCTTCTTCAGCTGGGCCAAGGCTTCCATGGCGTTGGCAGCCTGCACTATGTGACCACTGGATTTCAGACGCTCTTGGCTGGCACTGCCGCCGCTGTTGCCACGGGCCAGGATGTTTCCCACCAGGAGCACCCGTACCGTGTTCAGCATCAGGGAGCTGAACAGGGGTGTTCCTGCGGCCAGTACTACCCGGTCAGAGATCTGTACGATTCCCGCATCCAGGGCCACCTTGATGGCATTCTGAATCATTTCGTTGGAGTCGCTGGCCATCCGAGCGTGGAGGGGAACTACACCCCAGAACAGCAGCAGTTGCCTCGCCACCACGGGATTGGGTGTGACGGCGATGACGGACTGCTCCGGGCGGAATTTGCTGATCATACGGGAGGTGTGGCCGGAGAGGGTAGGGGTGATGATGACCCTGGCCTTTACGTCACGGGCGGTGGTGTAGGCATTCCGTGCCATAATCATGCCGATGTTGCCGGTGGGAAGGAAGCTGTCCCCAGAGTCGGCTTGTCGCATCTTCTGGCAGAACTCCGTGGAGTCCTCCACGGTAAGGGCAATCCTTGCCATGGTCTGCACTGCCTCCACAGGATAGGAGCCGTTGGCCGTTTCCCCGGAGAGCATCACCGCATCGGTTCCGTCAAAGATAGCGTTGGCCACGTCGGTGAGCTCAGCCCTGGTGGGCCGTGGATTTACCACCATGGACTCCAGCATCTGGGTGGCGGTGATGACGGGCTTTCCCATGCGGCGGCATACCCCGATGATGTGCTTTTGCACCAGCGGAATCTGCTCGGTGGGCAGCTGTACGCCTAGGTCTCCGCGAGCAATCATGATACCGTCTGCTGCCTCTGCAATCTCGGCTATGTTGGCTACGCCCTCCTCGTTTTCTATTTTCGCTATAATCTTTGCCTTGCATTGGAGGGAATCCAGGTAGCGACGTATCTCGTGGATCTCCGAGGCAAAGCTGACGAAGCTTGCGGCGATGAAGTCAACCTCCTGACTTGCGCCAAAGGCGATGTCCTCCTTGTCCTGGTCCGACATGATGGGCAGCATGGCGTGGAGGCCCACCAGGTTCACATTCTTTTTGCTGCCGATGCTTCCTGTGTTCCGGGCCACACAGCTGACCTGGCTGCCGTCGCTCTCCTGCACCTCCAGCTCCAAAAGGCCGTCAGCGATAAGGATGCGGACTCCAGCGGATGCCTTCTGCGGCAGCTCCTTCCAGCTGACTGAAAGCCGTGCCGGCTGCCCATTCGCCGCCTCCTGGGTCTTGGCCCCGTCGCTGGTAACAAGGACCCGGTCGCCTGTCCTGATGGTGACAGAGCCGCCCCCGTCTGTGTCTCCCGTCCTGATCTCCGGTCCCTTGGTGTCCAGCAGGATGGCCACCGGCCTTCCCACCTTCTTGGCGGCTCGGCGGACACGCTCCATCGCCTCCTGATGGGACTGGTGGTTGCCATGGGAAAAGTTGAAGCGGGCTACGTTCATCCCCGCCTCCAGCAATTGCTCCACAATCTCGTCCTTGGCCGTGGCTGGCCCCATGGAGCATACAATCTTTGTCTTTCTCGTAAACATACTTTAAGGGTATGTTAAATCGGGTGGAAAAATCAATATGGAATCAGTATATTTTCCCTGTTGGGGAAGGGAAATTTCGACGGCGGCCCCGTCTGGAGCCTCGGAATCTCGTCAGTCTGAATACGGCACGGAAAGTCTGAATATTTTGACATTTCCTAGTTTTTTTTGTATCTTAGTGGAAGATTGAAGCGAGGTTTGCAGGTGACTGCCCTTTGTGGGAAAGGTCCTGCGGCTTGCGTCGGAGCATAATTTTTCGATGGCCCGCAAGGGGGCCAGGAGGTGTATATGTTTGAGAAAATTATATGGAAGGATGCCTATAATCTTAATGTCCCGGAGATTGACAGCCAGCACCAGCGTCTGGTTGACATTGCCAATGAGCTGTACGAGTTGGCCAACGGGGACAAGGCAGCCTACGAGAGGGGAATTGCCGCCGCCCTGAAGAAGCTGGTGGACTACACTGAGTACCACCTGCGGTTTGAGGAGGGCTTCCTGAGGGACAAGGGCTATCCCCAGATTGACTTCCACAAGATGCAGCACGACCAGTTCATCTCCCAGGTGAACGCCCAGGTGAAGAAGTTGGTGGACCCCCACCAGCAGGACGGGCTGGTTCTCTATGACTATCTTCTGAAATGGCTGCTGAACCACATAGCCAAGTCGGACAAGGCATGGTCTCTCCATGTTCTGGCGGGATAGCCCTCTCCATACGCTGTCTTTCGATTACTCAGAGTATTTTATAGCAAATTTTAAAGGAGTAAGAAAATGAGTGAGTCTTGTGATCATAATTGCGGTGGCTGCAGCCAGGACTGCGCAGCCAGGGATATCCATGAGAAGCTGCACCCAAAGAGCCGGATCAGGAAGGTCATCGGTGTGGTCAGCGGAAAGGGAGGTGTGGGCAAGTCCCTGGTCACCTCCATGATGGCGGTGGCCATGACAAAGAAGGGAAAGCGTGCCGCCATCCTTGACGCGGACATCACCGGGCCGTCCATCCCCAAGGCCTTCGGTCTCAAAGGCAGGGTGACAGGTGAGGAAAACGAGATTTATCCCATGGTGAGCCGTGACGGCGTGCAGGTCATGTCCATCAACTTCCTGCTGGAGAACGAGACGGACCCGGTGGTCTGGCGCGGCCCCATCATTGCCGGTGCGGTGAAGCAGTTCTGGTCCGATGTGGTGTGGTCCGACGTGGACTACATGTTCGTGGACATGCCTCCTGGAACAGGTGATGTTCCCCTCACTGTGTTCCAGTCCCTGGACATCTGCGGCATCATCGTGGTGGCAACGCCCCAGGAGCTGGTGGGAATGATTGTGGAGAAGGCCGTGAAGATGGCCAGCATGATGAGCATTCCCGTGGTGGGGCTGGTGGAAAACATGAGCTACGTCAAGTGCCCCGACTGCGGCAAGGAAATCAGGATTTTTGGTGACAGCAAGGTTGATGCCGTTGCCGCATCCTACAATATTCCTGTGCTGGCCCGCCTGCCCATCGACCCTGCCGTTGCCGCAGCCGTGGACGCAGGCTGTGTGGAGGATGTGGACGTGTCTGCCATGGACAGGGCCGCGGCTACCCTTGAGGACTGCCAGTGCGGACACTAGATGCCGCGGGCTCCCTTGGGAACTGCTCCCAAGGGAGCCTTGACCAGCAGGTCCAGTCCTTGGCCCAGAGGTCATCCAAGGCCTGCCAGTCCATGAACTTGTTCCGCAGGGGCTACAACTGCGCCCAGGCGGTACTGGGAGCCTTTGCCCAGGACGTGGGCTTGGATTTCCAGCAGGCCATGATGCTCGCCTCCTCCTTTGGGGGCGGCATGGGACGTATGCGGGAGGTCTGCGGGGCGGTGAGCGCCATGTTCATGGTGGCGGGCCTGGTGGAAGGCTACAGCGACCCGAAGGCGGCCGCCGAGAAGGCGGCCCACTACGACAAGATCCAGCAACTGGCGGAACGCTTCAAGGCTGAGAACGGCTCGATTGTCTGCCGTGAGCTTTTGGGGCTTGCAAGGCCAGGCCCAGACTCCCCCGTGCCGGAGGAGCGAAGTCCGGCCTACTACCAGAAGCGGCCCTGCCAGCTTCTGGTGGGGCAGTGCGCCGCCATATTGGAGCAGGAGCTGGACTTGTAGATACCAGGGATTGTATTATTCTTGAATTATATGATAATTGGTGTTATGACACCATTTAAGAAGATGCCAATCAATCGAGATGAAATATCCTAGGGACAGTTTGATATTGATAATAAAACTCGCTCCAATCTTTTTTCGTGGAATGGTCAGTTTTCGCCACAGTTCGTAGAAGTTCTTTTGAATTGTTATGCTCAAGATGGGGACATAGTTATTGATCCATTTGCAGGTTCCGGCACAACATTATGTGAGGCGGCAAGAAAAGGGGTTTCCGCATACGGCATGGAGTTAAATGCCTCAACGTATTATATGGCTAAAACATATGAATTGGCCAATATGACAATCTCTGAGCGAAAAAACATAGTCAACTCAGTTGAGAAAATCCTCGAAACCGTATCAGACAAAAACGAAATCTTACCGGTTATTACTTATGCAATTCAAGAAAACAATGCGTCTCCCGTATCGTCATTATTGAGTGCATTGATAGTCTTGTTGGATTTGTTTAACAACGAGCTAACCCTGTTACTCCTACACAAAAAATGGGCTGGATTGAAAAAAATAGTTTTAGAAATCCCTGTCTACATTTGATGCTGAAAAAACTGTAACAGCTACAACACATTTAGGCTATGTAATGGCAGAGCTAAAAACCAATCTTGATAAGACTATGTATCAAGAAGCTTCTGCCACGGCACATGATATAAAACTGGCAGTAACCGGAGCAAAGTATTATTTGCTTTGTGACTTCCTTGATATGACACCTATCAGCACTACAACTACGGATATCGACGAAATTCTAATTGTCCGAAAAGCAAAAAGAATAAGTTATTTTTAGGCTGAACAAGTAGGGGGGATGCCCGGCATAAGGATACCTCGGTTTCGGAGGAGTCCACCTTGATAAGGGCTCCTGCCACGAAGTAGGCAGGTATGAGCCGCTCCCTCCAGTGGGGGAGCAGCCACTGGATTTCTAGGCTTGGCCGGGATTTCCTGCCAAGTTTTTTTCATTCAGGCTGGGAGGTCATGGCAGCTCCCCACTCGATGGCGGTGGTGCGGTTTCTGCCGGCCTCCTTGGACTGGTACAGGCACTGGTCCGCCAGCTGGATGAGTTTGCTCAGGGTGGCGGCCCCCTCATCACGCTGGTAGCATAGCCCCACGCTTATCGTCACGTGGTCGGCCACCTTGGAGGCGGCGTGGGGGAGGGAAAGATCCTCCAGCTGCTGGTGGATCCGCTGGCAGACTGACAGGGCCGCCTCCTCGCTGACCTTGTTGATCAGCACCAGGAATTCCTCCCCGCCGTAGCGGATCACATAGTCATTGCTGCGGACGGAGTGGAGCAGCATCTGGGCTACCTGTCTCAGCACCAGGTCTCCGGCCACATGTCCGTAGGTGTCGTTGTACAGCTTGAAGTGGTCTATGTCCAGCATCACCACCCCGAACAATCCCGGTGTCCCGTTCCGCCTGTACTGTCGGGCCAGCTGGTTTAATTTTTTACGGTTGTAGACATCGGTGAGCTGGTCGGTAAGGTTTTTGGTGCTCAGCAGCTTCAGCAGTACCGAGGTGATGAGCAGGATGCAGGACACCACGATGATTCCCAGGATGGCAATCAGGTTGTTCTGCCTCAGCCTGGCGTTGTTCTGCCTCAGCAGGTTGTTCTCCTGGTAATACCCGGAGAATTCCAGATAGGCCCGCTGCACCGTCTCGATGAACTTGTCCTGGGCTGCCAGTCTCTTCTCGTAGGCGGACAGCAGCCGCTCTGTCTGTCCGGTGGCCCTGTATGCACCTGCCAGCAGCTCCAGCGCCTCCTTCCTCATGTCATACTGGAGGTTCTGCCCTTCTGCGAGCATGTCCTCCAGAATCTCCTGGGCCTCCCCGTACTGCCCAGCCTCCATCAGATACTTGCTCCGGGTTAGGAGGTAGAGCTGGCGTCCGTTGACAAAAAGATGGTCGTCATGGTCTCGGTAGAAGGCGTCCATCTGGTGAAGGTGCTGCAGGGCTTCAGGGAGGTTCCCCTCCTCTATGGCGATGGTGGCCTGGGTCTCGTGGATTGCGGATTCCACCTCCAGGGCCTGCTCCGGCCTCATCCTCTGAAGATGGGGCTGCAGGTCCTGCACCACCTGCCGCGCCTGGTCAATCCTTCCCAGCCTTATGTAGGAATGTGCCAGGTTGAGGTAGCAGTTGTAGTGGCTGAATTCCCCCTCGTCGGGGACATCGGCCACCAGCTGCCGGTAGAGCCGTGCTGCCGTCTCGTAGTCACCCAGAAAAAAGTGGGTGGAGGCGATGTATTCCTGGGCAAACAGCAGCTCGGCTTGGATTTCGGGCGTTTGGGACTGGCCTTCCAGCATCATTTCGACGTCGTAGAAGCGGCGCAGGCTCCTGGCGTATTCCCCGCTGTTGTACTCCAGTGCGGCTATGGCGTTGATGAGCCAGGCGTTTGTGTGGAGCTCAAGGTTCCGGGCAATCTTTAGGTAGCGGGCAAGCAGCTCGACTCCCTGCTGGTAGTGGCTGGGCGAGGGGATGACAGTCTCCACCAGCGACCAGATGAGGCGCGTGTCGTTTGACATGGGGGCATACCGTGCCATGGAGTCGAGGGCGTTGGTGACGGCCGCGGCGCTGCCCATGCCCTCCTCCTGGAGGATGCAGTCGTTGATGTAGTAGTAGGCGTATACCGGGAGGGCGGCGTCTGTCCTGGGCATGATGAGACTCTTGTCGAAGAGCTGCCTTGCCCCGTCAAAGTCGCCTGCCGCCCACAAGTCCATGCCCTGGAGGAAGGTGTCCTCCCCGGATTCGCTCCGGAACACGAGGCCGGGATGTCGGACCCAGTCGTCGTCCCCCTTCTGGAAGGAGGAGATGGCCTGGTACAGCGGCGTCCGTCCCGCATAGGTGGAGCTGTACTCGTTTCCCGCCCACAGGAGGGTCAGGACCAGCACGACGAGGATGAGGATGAGGCCAAGGTAGAGCCTTATGTTCTTGCCCATGTATCCACCTCCTTTCCGGTCTCCTTGCGGGGAGGGGGCTCCCCTTTGAATCGCTCATGGGGAGCGGCTGCAAAGTAGTCTGCCAGCTGGCGGCGGCAGCCGTCCGGGGTGGGGTGGTTCAGCAGACGGGTGCGCAGATGATGGGCGAACTGCACGTTGTCGCTGTAGAAGGCGAAGAAGCGCTGCAGCCTCGTCTTGTGGAATTCCTTGGGCTGGAACCGCTCCAGATTGTCGATGAAGTCCAGTCCGGTCCGCAATAGGTCCACCACCATGCCTTGTGCCGTTTCGGTGGCCGTCTGCCCGTCAGCCTGTTTCCATCCATCCGCTATCTCCCGGAAGACCCAGGGCTTTTGCGCCGCCGAGCGCCCGATCATGATGCCGGATATTCCCGGCGCAATCGTGGCTGCCCTTCTTGCACTTGCCTTGTCTGCAACGCCGCCGTTGAGGGCCACGTCGATGCCATAGTCCTTGTCACGGAGGTAGTTCACCAGACGGCCCACGTACTGGAGGCGGGGGGGCTGACGGTACTTTTCCCTTCGTGTCCTGGGATGCAGGGTAATTCGCTGGACTCCCCGCTGGGCCAGCATGTCCACGAAGCCCAGGAAGTCCTCCCAGGAGAAGTCCTCGTCCCCCAGGCGCAGCTTTACGCTGAACCGCTTCCCTGCCGCCCGGACCACGTCGCCCACCTGCTCCACCAGCCGCTGGGTCTCCTGCCGGTCCTTTAGCATCCAGGCGATTCCTGCTCCGGCGCGCACGATGTCGGGGGCGCAGCAGCCCATGTTGATGTCCACACCGATTCCCTCCATGGAGGCCAAAAGCCGTGCCGCCTCCACCATGGCGGGAGCCTTGCCGCCAGTAATCTGCCACACGACCTTGTCCGGCTCAGGATTGGACAGGAGGTAGTACCTTTCGAAGGGACCGCCCGTCAGCAGGGTTCCGGCCTGTATCATCTCCGTGTAGTACTCGTCGCAGCCGCCGAATCTGGAGACGAGGGAGCGGAGGGCCGCATGGGTGAGTCCTGCCATGGGAGCTAGCATGAGTTTCATTCCCATAGTATACTCATACTAACCTCGGCTTGCAATATCCTGTTTTTTTTCCTTGGAGATTCTGGTTTCATCTGGTATACTGACACTATGACCTTTTCCATGGGAATCCTTGTCTTGTTTTGCGTTTCTCTCGTCTTGAGCGGTCTGGGCTGGCGGCGGTTCACCTACTTCATCTCCGTGGGATACGGCCTTGCGGTGGCGGGCTGTGCCGTCGCCATCATCGCCATGCGCAGCGACTGCCTGCAGCCCTCCTCCTTTGCCCTCTGCCTCCTGCTGATTCTCTACGGGCTGCGTCTCAGCGGCTTTCTGGTTTTTCGCGAGATTAGGAGCGTGTCCTACAAGCGGCTTTTGCCACAGCTGACCAAGACAAAGCATCCGCTCCACATTAGCCTTGCAGTCTGGCTGGGTGTCTCTGTCCTGTACACGATGCTGGCGGCTCCGGTGTTCTACCGCCTGGACAACGAGGCCCTCATCCTTCCTGTTGACTCCACCTGGGCCCTTGTCGGCAGTCTGATTATGGCCGCCGGCCTTGCCTTGGAGAGCTGGGCAGATGTGCAGAAGTACCTGACAAAGAACGGGAATCCTGAGCGCTTTTGCGACACCGGTCTGTTTAGGATTGTCCGCTGCCCCAATTACCTTGGGGAGGTAGTCTTCTGGACTGGCTGCTTCCTTTCCGGCATCGGCTCCAACCGGACTGTCGGGCAGTGGCTGGTCTGCATCCTCGGCTACCTGTGCATCCTGTACATCATCTTTTCCGCCGTGCGCAAGCTGGAGCTCCGCCAGAACGAAAGCTACTCGGAGGATCCTGAGTACCAGGACTATGTGGCAGGCACTCCCGTCCTGATTCCGCTGGTGCCCCTCCACCGGCTGGAGCCCTACAGCTTCCTGCGGTGGTAGGATGGGCTGCTCCATAGGGCGGGCCGTCTGTCGTGTCCGCTCCTCTGGCTGGAGCCTTTTTGCAGCAGTCTTAGGAATTTGTTTGACAGCAGCCAAATCCCGTTGTAAGATTGTCCCATGTCAGACAAAATGCCCAAAAAAGGACGTCGCCGATGGGGGGATCGGCGGGATGGCCGTCTCCTCCGCAGCATCGACCCCATGGCCAGGGTCTCTCCCTTTATCATGCCTACCCGGAGCGGGGCGCAGAATTACTTTCAGGATGCCGTTCCTACGGACAGCCTGGACTCCTTTGTGCATCGCAAGCGGCAGGAGGGGCTGCCGGGCTTCGGCCTCATGCACCTGCTGATTGCTGCCTATGTCAGGGTGGTCTCCCAAAAGCCGGGGATAAACCGTTTTCTCAGCGGGCTGAGGGTTTATGCCCGCAACGACATCCAGGTGGTTATGGCGGTGAAAAAGGAGCTTTCCCTTAATGCCCCGGAAACCATGATGAAATTCCGCTTCAGGCCCGAGGCTACGGTTGAGGAGGTGTACCGCCAGTGTACTGCCCTGATTCAGGAGTACAAGGATTCCTCCGACGAGGAGAATTCCTTTGACAGGCTGGCGGGAATTCTTGCCAGCCTTCCCCGCTTTATGCTCAGTGGTGCGGTTCGCTTTCTGGGCTGGCTTGACTTCTACGGCTTGCTCCCCAGGTTCCTCACGGATTTGAGCCCCTTTCACGGTTCCCTTGTCATAAGCTCCATTGCCTCGCTGGGAGTTCCTTCTGTCTACCATCATTTGTATGACTTTGGCAATGTGCCCATGTTCATCGCCTTCAGCACCTCCCGCCGCCAGAACGAGCTGGAGCTGGACGGCACCGTCCGGCGTGTCCGTTACCTTGACATTGCCATCACCACCGACGAGCGCATCTGCGACGGCCATTATTATGCGTCGGCCTTCCATGAGCTGAGGCGGTATCTGAAGAATCCCCACCTGCTGGAGAAGCCTCCGGAGGAGGTGGTGGAGGACGTGGACTAGGGCGGGCCGCTCCTCCTTGTTCCGAACCGGTTTCCATGGTATGATTCGTGCTGGCCAATTGGTTCCATGATTTTTAATGGAGGAGGTTTTAGATATGAAGATAGTTGTCCTTGACGGATACACGCTGAATCCCGGAGACATCAGCTGGAAGCCGGTGGAGGAGCTGGGCTCCCTGACCGTGCACGAGCGTACCCCGCCACAGCTTGTGGTGGAGCGAATCCGCGATGCCCCCGCTATCCTCAGCAACAAGACCGTCATCTCAAGGGAGGTGATGGAAGCCTGTCCCGGCCTCAAGTACATCGGGCTGCTGTCCACCGGCTACAATGTGGTGGACCTGGCCGCCGCAAAGGAGCGGGGTATCATTGTTACCAACGTTCCTGGCTATGGCTC
>CALEFI010000124.1 GCA_937876905.1 uncultured Treponema sp. | reverse complement strand
CGCCAGCACGATAGGTGTCCACCCGCAGGTCCTCGGGACGAATCTCCACCTCGATGGTGTCGTCCAGCACCGGGAATACGTAAATCGAAGTGAAGGAGGTGTGGCGGCGGGCATTGGAATCGAAGGGGCTGATGCCCCCCAGCCGGTGGATTCCCGCCTCGCATTTGAGGTAGCCGTAGGCATAGTCTCCGGAAATCTGGAGGGTCACGGACTTGATGCCGCCCTCGGCCTCCAGCATGTCCACCGTCTCCACCTTTAAGCCGCGGTTCTCCGCCCAGCGGCTGTACATGCGGCACAGCATGGAGGCCCAGTCGCAGGCCTCCGTTCCGCCTGCACCGGCGTGGATGGTGAGGAAGGCCCCGTTGCGGTCAACCTCGTCGGAAAGGAGATTCAGGATGCTCTGCTTTTCGTAGGCAGCCAGGGTCTGCTCGTAGAGGGCCTTCAGCTCAGGCTCCACCGAGTCGTCTCCGCTCTCGACTCCCAGCTCGTAGAGGGTCTCCATGTCCTCGGCGGCGGACTTCAGCTCCTTCCAGGGGTCAATCTGGGAGCGCAGGCGCTTTATCTCCGTCATCACCTTCTCCGCCTTGGCCGGATTGTCCCAGAAGCCCGGCTCCCCGGACTGGTTCTCCTTGTCGGCTATGGCCTTTTCAATTGCAGGGACGTCAAAGACGCCCCCAAACGTTGAGGATGTCCTCTCTCAGAGAGGTGATGGGCATTTTAAAGTCTTCAAGCATGGTCAGTTCCTTTCATTTGGTTTTCATTCAGAACCCCTGATGGAGGATGCCCCAAGCATAAAAGAAACGGGAAGAATTGTCCATAGCACCCTTGAAAAAAAAAATATTTTGACGCATAGTGTAATGATGAAGACAGCAGTCCTAGTGGCGGTGGCCCTTCTCTCAACGGCCGCAGCCCTTTCCCAATCCTCCCGGCTCCTTGTGTCCGGCATACAGGCCCTGCCTACCTCCGAGGGGGAGGTGCTTGTATCCTGGCAGTTGCCGCAGCTTTCCCAAGACATGGACACCGAGCAGCTTTCCCTGCTGCTCTACAGGACCACCCAGCAAAAGGCCGGAAGCGCTTCCCTTGACAACGAGACGCCCCTTGCGACCCTGCCATACGGCACAAGCTCCTACACGGACCTGCCGGAGGAGGGCAGCACCTACTATTACACGGTAATCATCAGCAGTGCAGGCTCACCGCAGCATCCCCTGGTCATCCCGGACAGGAACAGCACCGTCGTGGGAGCCGGAGTTGCGTCCAAGGGACAGCCGGCACAAAGGCTTCAGCGCGAAATTGTACGGGAGGGCCCCAGCATGACCACAGGGCTGAGAAAGACTCCCCTGCCCTATCTATGGCTTCCATCGAGCCAGTCCGAGGATGTTCCTGTAAACCCTGAGCGGCAACAGTCCGCCTCCGTAATCGCCTTGATGGAAGACAGTGAACGGACAATCATCCTCCCGCCGCACCACATATTCCGTCAGGAGCAGGAGGAAGGGAGCGTTGGAGAGGACTCCATCCTCCAAGACATTATAAACAGCTGTCTGAGCGCCGCAGACTACCAGACAGCAGAGCTACGGCTTAGGGAATTCCTGAGCATCAACCACTCCCAGGATGCCACCGACAGGGGAACCTTCTATCTGGGGGAAGTCCTGTTGTACCAGGGAAAGAACCGGCAGGCCCTGTCCTGCTTTCTGAAGGTGCAGGACAGGTTTCCGAGCCTGACAGCCCGGTGGATCCAGGCCGCACTGGACGCCTACCAGCTGCCAATCATTGAATGAGGTAGATGTCCTGCAGCATCCGGGAAAGCACCGGATACTCCGTGCCGGAAACCTCGTCCGCAGAGGGGGTGATTCTCCTCTGCACCACCTGGGCCCCTCCTTCTGCGGCTGCCGCAGCCGTGCCGTCCTGCCCCTCGGCGGATGCAGACTGCTCGGCTCCAGCAGCTTCTGTCACGTCCGCCGACTGGGCGACGACAATCACCTCGTCCCTGATGTTCATCCTGTCATAGAAGCCCGCCCGCTGGTAGCGGCCCTGGGAAACGGATTCGCTCACCTCCGTGAGGGTGATGGTGCCGAGTATGTCGGACTGCGAGTACTCCAGGCCAAGCGCATTGTCCGGCGTCCTGAGCTGGCCGGCCTTCACGACGGTGAGCTGAGTCCCGCTGGCCATGCCGTCGGTGGTACCCAGGTCAACCAGCACGTCGTCGGCAGTGCGGTCTATCACAAGACCACGGGTGGGCATCATCTGGGAGACGGAGTTGCACAGCCGCCTCAGAGCCCCCGCAAACCGATCGTTTCCGGTACGGTAGATATTGGTGGAGTCCACTTCGTTACCATTGCGGCCGGAGAAAACAGTAGCCTTCAGCAGCAACTCCCGCTCCGTCTCCTGGAACTCCAGCAGGATAAAGTAGTCCTGGGCGGCGCTGCGGGCGTGGCGGAACGCCTCCGAGTAGGAGACGGCCCGCTCATAGGCCTGGGCCTCCACCGTCGCCGTCCCCTGAAAGTAGCTCTCGATGGCACGGACCGTCACCACGCTGGCATCGGCATGGAGCAGCTGGGGCGGGGTTCCGTAGGGATACAGGCCGACAGTCCAGCGCTTCTTGTCCAGGTAGAAGGGCTCCACACCCCAGCGGCTGGCAAGGTTGTCGGAGAGCAGGGACTTGTAGGCCTCGATGGTGTCCGCAACCCGCACGGAAACCGGCTTGATGGAGCTGATGAAATTCAGCTGCTCCAGATAGAGCTCCTGCTGCCCCTTCCTGTCCAGCATGGCCGCATAGGAGGTGCGGGCATCGGTGTCCAGCGGATCGAGGCGGAGGGCAAGCTTGTACTCGAATTCCGCCTGGGGAGCCTCGTACTGCTTTTCGTACTCACGGGCCCTGGCGAGGTGGTGCCGGGCCCACTTGTTGCGGCGGGAATCCTCCACGCTGAAGGTGTCCAGCACAATCTGCTCCAGGGAGGAGCGCATCATCTCGTCCTGGGGGGCAACTCCCAGCCCCTGCTCCAGCACGGAATAGGCATCCTCCATGCGTCCCATCATCTTGAGGGAGCAGCCCTTGAGGTACCAGGCGGTGACAGCCTCCCGATTGCGACCGATGCGGAAGTCGCAGATGTCCACCGCCTCCTGATAGCGTCCCTGCTGGTACAGCACGGTGGCCAAAAGCTCGTAGGCCTTGTCGTAGTCGGGATTGAGGCCCACGGCGGTGCGGACTCGGTACTCCGTGTCACTGTAGTCCTGGTTCAGGAAGGAGATCCAGCCTGCGATGTACTGCACCTCCTCGTCCTTGCTGTGGTAGCGCAGGGCCTGCTGGATGTACCTGCGGGCCTCGTGGTCCTTTCCCATCTCCTGGGACACCAAGGCAACCGCCAGCAGGGCGTTCCTGTTGGACTGCTGGCGCTTGAGGGCGTCGATGTAGCGGGTCTCGGCCCCGGTGAGGCGGCCGGAGAGGATGTCCAGCTGGGCAAGGCCGAAGCGGGCCTCGATATTGTTGGGGTAGCTGGCCAGCACCTGGTTGAACAGGCTCTCCGCCTTCTGGGTGTCTCCCAGGCCCAGGTGGCAGAAGCCGGTGAGGTTCAGTATCTCGGTCCTGTCCTTGGCGTACTTGGCCGCCGTGTCAAGATAGCTCAGCGCCAGGGAGTACTCGCCAAGGGCGTAGCTGCACTCTGCCAGGCCGTACCAGGCGTCCCCGTAGGCTGCGTTGGCCCGGACCGCCTCCTGGTAGCACTCCACCGCACCGTACCAGTCGGCCGCAGCCTGAGCCTCCTGCCCCTGCTGATACCAGTGGCGCGGGGAGGGGCTCTGGGCCGCAATTCCCGGCTGGGAAAGGAAAAGGCAAAGGGCGCAGAAGCCACCCAACAGCAGGCCCGCCGGCCTTCCCCCCCGCCGGAGGGCAACGCACTCATCTGAAAGCAACATTTTCATTCCTCTGTATCTCCAACATGACGGATCAGCTTGATGACGTTGACCCGATGGCCTTCCATGTCCTGGACGATGAAGTCATAGTTCTGCCAGGACACCTTCTCGTATTTGACGGGAATCTTTCCGAACAGGTCGAAGACAAAGCCCCCCAGGGTGTCGAATTCCTCGTTGGGAAACTGAAAGCCCATGGCCTCCCCCAGGTCGTCCAGGTTCACCCGCGCGTCACAGAGCCAGATATTGTCTCCCAGGGGGATGATGTCCTCCCGCTCGTTGTCGAACTCGTCCTGGATGTCCCCCACGATCTCCTCGATGATGTCCTCCATGCAGACGATGCCCGACACGCCGCCGTACTCGTCGATGGCGATGGCGATGTGGACGTGGCGACGCTTGAATTCCCGCAGCAGGCTGTCTATCCGCTTTGACTCCGGCACGAAGAAGGCCTTGCGGCTGTGCTTCTCCAGGTCCACCGTCTCCTTGCGGGAGAAGGCGGCGATCAGGTCCTTCACATACAGCACGCCGATGACATTGTCGATGGACTCGCTGTACACGGGAAAGCGGGAGTGGCCGCTCTCGGCAATCTTCTCAAGGAGCTCGTCCTGCGGTGTGCCGCAGCTGAGGAAGTCCACGTCGATGCGGGGAATCATCACCTCCTTGACGGAGGTCTCGGCCAACTCCTCGATTCCTCGAATCATGTCACGCTTTTCCTCGTTCAGCTGCTGCCGCTCCGACACGCTGCCGGAGCCCAGGTCCTGCCCCCTGACGGACAGCCCGTGGCTCCCGTCCTTATGCCTTCGTCTGAATTTATCGAACAACCCCATCATTTAATCCTTCGGCTTATTTGTCGAGAATCGTATCATTTTCCGCCATAAAATCACCCAAAACCTCCTCCTGAAGCACCAGCATCGGCTGGTCCGGGGAGTTGTCGCTGTGGTCCATGCCTGTCAAGTGGAGAACACCATGAATCAAAAGCCGCTTGAGCTCCTGGTCCTGGGAAACGGAGAATTCGGCCGCATTGCGGGCCAGCGTGTCCAGGCTCACCACGATGTCCCCGGCGGAAAACCATTCCCTCCCCTCCCCATCCCCGTAGACCGAGCCGTCATTGAAGGAGAGGACATCCGTGGGCATGTCAAGGCCACGGTACTCCCGGTTCAGCTCCTGCATGAATCCGTCGCGGCAGAAGAGCACGGAGAGCTCCCAGCCGCACAAGCCCAGCCTCGACAAAACCGCGCCGAGGAAGGGCTCCACCCGCCCCAACCACCGGGGCTCCTCCAGACCCTCGTGACAGGAGACCTCCACGAGGTTCCGGCTGTTGCCGGGAACGCTGCAGAACTCCGGGCGAAACTCCTGGCAGGAGCCGCTCATGTGGCAACCTTTTTCTGGACAGGAGACTCGGCAGGAGCCACGGCAACAGGCACCACAGGAGGGGCGGCACCCTCCGGCTCCGGCTTCCCGTCAGGATCCTTCTGGCCGGGATACTTGATGCGGGAGTGGTAGTAGCCCGCCAGCACGTCCACAAAGGCAGCCTCGATGAGGGTCAGCTCCCGGAAGGTGATGCTGGCACTGTCCAGCTGCCCGTGCTC